>CAKZUP010000068.1 GCA_937922945.1 uncultured Granulosicoccaceae bacterium | reverse complement strand
CACCGTGAGGAGTTTGTTTCGCATTGGTTGGAGAAAAGCAACGTTGATCTTACTATTCAAGATCGGTCTGCTTTTCCGGTTCCGGGTGATATTGAGGAAGGGTTTAAAAACGGTACGCCTTTGTTGCTTGAGTCAGAGGGCGAGTTTTCGTTTCATTTCTACATGCGAACAACCGATCAAGTCATGAGCATGACGTTGCCAATCCAGCAGCGTGTTACGCATTCCTTTCTCAATGTAATACTAACACTACTGTTTTACTTGGTGGTAGTCATGGTTTTACTGGTGTGGTTATATCCGTTGATTAATCGACTGGTGATGCTACAAAAAGCCGCGAATCATCTGGGTAAGGGTGATCTTTCCTCAAGAGTCAGTGCGAGTAAATTCTCATACATATCCAGTATTGAAAATGATTTCAATCGAATGGCTAACCAGATTCAGAAACTGGTTGATGATAATAAGCTTTTGAGTCGAGCAGTTTCACACAATTTGAAAACACCCATTACACGCTTACGAATGGGTGTTGATGTGCTTGATGAAGCAACCGATAAATCGGATCTTGATAAGTACTTAAAACGGATTAATTACGACCTTGACGAGATGGAGTCCTTGGTTGATACGCTGCTGCAGTACTCCAGCCTTGATGAATTTAAATTACGGCTTAACTATGAGGCAGTTGATTTGTGTCAGTTTATTCCTAATCTTATCGAAAATGGCAATACAACTAGCGTTGACATAACCTCCCACTTTTCAGAGGACAGCATAGTTGTTAATACGGATCCTCGGTATCTTGCAATGTGCTTAGCCAATATATTGTCCAATGCCATTCGACATGCCAATGGCATGGTTGAAGTCACAGTTAAACATATAGTGAGGGAATCGAATCAATCTGAGGTGTTGTTAACTATCGAGGATGATGGGTGCGGCATTTCTAAGAAAGATAAGCCGTTCGTTACTAAACCGTTTTGGCGAGGCTCGAGTGACCCCGCCATCAAGGGGCACGGCATGGGGCTGGCCATTGTTGCACGCATCGCCGAGTGGCTAAAGGCCGATCTAGCGATAAGTAGTTCGGCTTCTTTAGGCGGCGCATCAATTAGCCTGTTGTTCAGAGTATCTTAGAATCGACACTCGACACTCGACACTCGACACTCAACGCGTAACCGTCAGCACCATGGTCTGCTCAACGGCCATGCTGCTATCTTCACTGTCGGTAGCAATAAACATCAGCTCTATATCGCCAATGTAGTCTTCAGTGGCTGTCCAACGAAAGGTTCGCGAACCATCACCATTGTCGGTGAAGCTTGCACCTCTTGGCGGTGACTTTACATGCAGTATAGGCGGTACACCATCCGGGTCGATGGGTCTTACAACGAATTCTATTAAGCTATCGACCCGAACATCTATAGCTTTCAATGGAAACAGTAGTGGCGCATAGTTGGTTTCTTCAACCTGCCCATTCTCCAACGTATTAATGTCGTCAGTATCCTCAACGACTTCCAGCGTGATGGGTTCTTGTACTACGTGTGGTGTTTGTCCTGAATCGGTTGCGATAAACCGCAATTCATGTTCACCAATATCGTCACGCGTGGGAGTCCACACGAAATCGCGTGTGCCGTTTCCGTTGTCTTTGAATGTGCTATCACCCGGTAAGGCTGAAATGCGCAAGCTAGCAACGATACCCTCAGGGTCGATGGGAACGATGGTTCTACGGTATGTTTCGCCAACGAGAATCTGGAGATTTTCTGCACCCAGAATGGTGGGTGGCAGGTCATTTTGAGCAAGAGCTACCGCTGGAATCGGGGGCGCTGTTAACACGCTATCCTCAGCTCCAGCTTCGCTAGATTGCATTTCATCCGCTGTTGTATTGGTAGTCTGTTCTTCAGTCGATTGCGTTTCTACTGTTTGAGCTTCTGCTTGTGGCTCATCTGCCTGAGATTGCGTAGTAGCTTCTTCGGAAGAAGCAGACTGTTGGTCTGTGTTTGAACTTTCTGTGTCCGAACTATCTGTGTTGGTATCGTTGCTTGCTGCGTCAACACGGATAGTAATCGGTAAACGAACAATCACGTTCTCGTCTTGTACATCGATTGCTAAGAGCTCAAAACTAACAGCATCACTGGCATCGACGGGCACTTGCCATTCAATTTGGATAACGCCATCCACAACACTGTCGATAAACATGCCTGACGGCAGTGTTCTGGCAGTGATAACCGGCGCAATACCTTCGGCATCTGTCGCGCTAACGCTGAAGCGATAGACTGAGCCTGCTTGCGCAGCAGGCAGATCGCCAAGTGCATTGAACGTCGGCGGTTCGTTAGCAGTATCGGCAGTATTTTCATCTTGTGCATCGTCATTAGCAGTTACTGCCTGTATGGCATCGTCTAATAACTCGGCGTTGATTTGCGTTGCGCCCTCATCGGTCGCATTGTCTGCCGTATCACTTTGCGGCAATACGGTTTGATTGGCAAGCGCTGCGAAATCCGGTAAAGCAGGTGCGTTGTGTGATTTCACCAATACCACCCAGTCTTCGCTACTGGCAGAAGGAGGTGTGCCCAACGCGCGTGTTTGTCCGCCAACGATGTTCGTGGTTTGACCTTCATACTGACCGTTACGTGGATTAAACCATCGAAGTGAAAAGCTGCCCGATGCACCAGATAAGTTTATGGTCGGTGCACCGGACGCATTAGGCAAGTAGATAGCGTAAACCTCGTTTTCAGCCGCGAACACTTCGGCACCGCCATAGGCATTGTTTTCACCACTGACTAATTCGTCCGCTGGTTGCATACGCCAGAACGGTAGCTCTGTTTCCATAAACAGGCGTGCATAGCGCATGGTTTCCCAAGTTGCTTCGCGTTGTCGAAAGTCACCAGCGGTTAGATCGCCACCGAGTGGCAACGGGTGATAGCCGAAATACCATTCCAGATTACCGCCACTAAAATAAATATCGTAGAGCAACTCTTTGCGACGAATGGATGCGTTGTTTTTATTTACGCCGCCGGTATTTTCGTCCATATCGATAACCCACTTGCGTCCGGCTTCAGTGGAGCGCTTGCGCCAGGTCTCGACAAATTCACCGGCTTTCGGTGGGTCGTATTGTATTGATGTTGCACTGAACAATTCATCGCCTACGATTTGTTCATAATCCCTGAAATTGTTTATTTGCGTGTGAACCGTAATGGGCTTTTGGGTCCAATCCAGTTGTGCAATGTAGCTGGCGTGTGCGCGCAATTCGCTAACTGCATAGTCGTTCTCTTCGCCCAAGTTCCATTTGGCTGCGAGCAAGTATCCAAAGCGTGCGATTAACTCGCGAAAGAACAGCTTACGCTCGGTACCCATTTGCCCGTTGTCGAGCCAGCGCTCATTGCCCGGTTCGGTTTCGCTAAGTTGAATGTTCAGCGCAATTCCTCGGCGCTGTGCATGGTTTAACACCTGATTCCATTGGTGCAATTTGCTGATGTCGTAATGGGTTTTGTTGAAAGTGGTATTGTCGCCGCCAACGAAAGGGAAGGTTTCCTGCCCGTCGCCACCCAGATTCATGGGTAGAAAATAAATGGAATTAACGCCTTGTTCAGACAAGTAATTCAACGCACCTGTAATACCGAGGCTGTCCGAACCTGTTTCTGCATTACTGAACAGTGGGTCGTCGTCGCGAGCATCGGTACGATGAGCAAGATAGTCGTGAAGAAACTGACTTCCACCCTGATCTACCGTACCGTCGATACCGTTGTAACCCAGAAAATTCTCCGGACTGTCGGTGCCTGATTTAATCCAGTAAGGACCATCACTGAACTTTAAGTAATGTTCGCCGTTATATTCCAAACGGCCGTACCGTAAAAAACCAGGTGCATCGGCGGATTGTTGAGTAATGGTGAATGTTCCGGAAGCATCATTTATTGGGTAGTTTGAACCTGCGTCGTTTCCGGTTTCGATGGCAACGTTTGTCCCGCTGCGTATTTCGGCGTTATAACGCCACTGACCGAGCTCGTCGGCGGCGAATCGGGCTTGCCAGCGATTACCGGTGCCTCCGCCTGAACCATTACCGGCGAAAAACCCCGGCACGTCGTAACGGTTTCCTGACGGTGATGTAAAAGACACGGTTAATCGGTAGTCGAGAAACGGGTTGGGGTTAGTAGCGGTTTCGCTTGCTTCGGGGCCAATAAGCTCGATTGTCAGAGGTGCCCATTTCTGCAAACTACCCGTCACGGTACCGGCATGCAGTTTTGTGCTGAACGTAGTTTGAATCAGAACCAAAACAGCAAACAAAAAACCATAATAACTCAATGAGTTATGAGATTTTTGCTGGTAAGGCTGGGGGACTGCTGGGGCAAGCGCAGACATGGCATCGACATTCGGATTTCGGGACGGTTATTATGCCGCAAGCGTCATCAAAATGACACGTATGAGTGCTCAATATTGGTTAACACCGAATTGAGAGTCAATTGGTATCAAATTAGGTGAATCTGCAACGGTTAAACAACTAAAACAAATGGTTGCAAGTTGGAGATAAGGGTTTCGATTCAATCCGCATTCCGGCAACCTATGAACTGGCTTACAAATTGCTCGAACCAACGTATGCCTGATGGAAGTGGGGCGTCGGAATCGCTCCATGGCGTCGAAATGGTTAGAGAATCTGGCAGTTGTTCGTTTTTACCCTTTTACGGGCGCGCGTTTAAGCGTCTATATATAGATAGGTGAAGCTGACTATTTTCGGCAGCCCTAAATCAACCACATTTTTTGGAAAGCATTTACACATGAATGACGTAGCGTCCACACTCGGTAGCCTTGTTCGCAAGCGTGTTTTAGTCACTGGCGGAGCCGGTTTTCTGGGTTCGCATCTGTGCGACAGATTGCTGAGTGAAGGCAATGATGTTATCTGCATGGATAACTACTTTACGGGTAACAAGCAGAATGTTGCTCATTTAATGGACAATCCGGCTTTCGAGCTGATGCGTCACGATGTTACATTTCCGATTTATCTGGAAGTGGATGAAATCTACAATCTGGCGTGTCCGGCTTCTCCGGTGCACTATCAGCACGATCCGGTTCAAACCACCAAAACCAGTGTGCACGGTGCGATTAACATGTTGGGTCTGGCCAAGCGCACAGGCGCAAAAATATTTCAGGCCTCAACCAGTGAAGTTTATGGAGACCCTAAGGTTCATCCACAGACTGAAGACTACTGGGGTCACGTAAACCCGATCGGTTTCCGTTCTTGCTACGACGAAGGCAAGCGTTGTGCAGAAACGCTGTTTTTTGACTATCACCGTCAGCACAACCTGCGTATCAAAGTAGGGCGTATTTTCAATACGTATGGCCCACGTATGCATCCAAGTGATGGTCGCGTTGTGTCCAACTTCATTATGCAAGCGCTCACGGGTGAAGACATCACCATTTACGGCGAAGGCGATCAAACACGTTCATTTTGCTACTGCCTCGATCTTATCGAAGCATTCCATCGCATTATGGCAACTGATGATTCGTTCACAGGGCCGGTCAATATCGGTAACCCGGATGAATTCACTATTCGTCAATTGGCAGAGAAAGTGCTGGAGATGACTAACTCGAATTCGAAACTTGTATTCAAGGAACTGCCAAGTGACGACCCAACGCAGCGTAAGCCAGATATTTCATTGGCGAAAAAATCGTTCGATTGGGAACCTAGCGTGAAGCTTGAGCAAGGTCTTGAAAAAACCATTGAATACTTTGACACACTGTTGAAAGGTGGCAAACCATCAACAGAGAGCAGGGTAAAAGGAGCAGCATAAAATCATGAAAGGCATTATTCTGGCAGGTGGATCAGGTACGCGGTTACACCCAATCACCCAAGTCGTATCCAAACAACTCTTGCCAGTTTATGATAAGCCTATGGTTTATTACCCGCTAAGCACGCTAATGCTGGCGGGTATCAAAGATATTCTGCTTATATCAACTCCACGTGACGTACCCATGTTTCAGGAATTGCTGGGCGATGGAAGCAAGTGGGGCATTAACCTCTCTTACACCGTTCAGCCTTCTCCTGATGGTTTAGCTCAGGCTTTTATTCTGGGTGAAGAATTCATCGGTGATGATTCTGTTGCTTTGGTATTGGGCGACAATATATTCCATGGTCACGACATGACCAGCCTGCTAAAAAGTGCCGCTGGCAATGATAAAGGGGCTAGCGTTTTTGCTTATCGCGTTAGCGACCCGGAACGATATGGTGTTGTGGATTTCGATAAAAATGGCAAGGCACTGGGCATAGAGGAAAAACCTGCCAAGCCTAAATCGAACTTTGCGGTAACCGGATTGTATTTCTACGATAACCAGGTTGTTTCTATTGCTAAAAGCATCGAACCTTCTCCTCGTGGTGAGCTGGAAATTACTGACGTTAATAAAGTTTATCTGGAACAACAAGAACTGCGTGTTGAACTGATGAGCCGCGGCTATGCCTGGTTAGACACCGGCACACCGTACTCTTTACTTGAAGCTGGTCAGTTTGTTGAAACTCTCGAACGTCGTCAGGGTTTAAAGATTGCATGCCCAGAGGAAGTATCCTGGCGTAATGGTTGGATAGACGATGGTCAGCTTATGTCATTGGCGGCTCCATTAACCAAAAACAACTACGGTCAGTACTTGCAGAACCTGTTGCTTGAAAAAGACGACAACGTTATACCGATGCGTTTGGCGGGTTAGTATCCGTATTAACTGTTGTTAAGTCTCTAAAGAATAAAAAAAGGCCGCGAAAAGCGGCCTTTTTTTGTCCTGATTTTTTGTTCGTCCAGATTTCCATTGGTTTTAGCGCCCAGTGTTCTGGGAACCCCAGCGTTTGAGAGCCCCAGTGTGTTAGGAGCCCCAGTGTGTTAAGACCCCCAGTGTGTCAGGACCCCAGTTTTGTGAACACCTGCCGGTCGGCCCGATCATTTCTTCGGACAATCTCACGATTAGCAGGCTGTCTGAATTGCAGAAGCTTTTGTCTGTCGTTCCATAACGAGCGACTGAGTCTATCTGGCACGTTGCGCTGATTAGACATTCGAGCAGGAGCGATCACCCACAATGGATGGGCACCTGCATCAGGCCGTTGCAGCATGACTCGTTCTGCTTCGCTATCCTCGGCCGACGCTTTATCCACCAGCAGTTGATTGAGTAAGTCGCAGAGCATCTTTTCAAAGTGAGGCCGATAATTGCCGATGGTGCCATCGAGGTATAGCGCATCGACCAGATTGTCCAGTTGTGTTCTTTGCAGCTTTAGCAGTGTGGATCGATCAGCCGTGTTATCAATATACGTTTGTGCAATTGGTTCTGTACCAGCTTGTTCTGTACGCCACGGGTATACCGGTATACCAAGAATAATAGCATCGGCATAAAGCGAGCTTCCGCCACACAACACCACATCCGATTTAGCCATTATAGAGTACATATCCTGATACTCACCTTTTCTCAAACCCCAAATGCTGGGCTCCAGTCCGAGTGCTTGACGAAGCTCATCGGCAACTTGCTGGATTAAAGGTAAATCTTCGAGTGATTCGCAAACGAACGTGATAGAGCGCAGTTCTTCAACGGTATGCAGTGTCTCGCACAGTGTTTGCGTATCGCTGTTTATGGTTTCTTCGTTGCGTAGATGCTCTGGATAGCTTAAAAAAATTAACGCGTGCTCTTTTTCATTTCTATAGAACGCATCCCCCACGCGAGTAGGCAGTGCAGTAAAAGCGGCATAGTGCATTTGTGCGTCAAGTTCATGGGTACTGGGTAACACGAATCGTTTAGACACTTGCATGTCGTCCAGGCAGCGCACAACATCGCTCTGCAGTAGTCGACCTAAGCCTTTCACTGATATATCGTTACACACGAACGAGCCACCAAAAGCCGGGGACAAGTGCAACACCGGTCCGGAGAAGCCGTTGGTTGCAATGTTGGTGTTGGCTGCTGGCGAGATATCAATTACCAGATCGGTATCGTCAAACGCGGTGCACAGTGTTTCAAGACTGGGCTCGGCGATGAGCGCTTTATTGTTGATATCGTAATCGTACGCAAATTCATGTATCTGTAAATTTGCGTTGGCGCATTTATCCAGTATTTCTCGCGTTGTTGCGGCTATTGCTTGCAGCTGTGCTCCAACCCGGCTTACACGCCTACCGGGTTTACTGGCTTGCTGCGGATAAACGAGTAGTAGTTTCATTGTTGTTGCTTTCATGTGTGGCGCTCCATTGCCCGATCAATGTTTGGACACTGTTGTTCGCAGTACAGTGCTCGCGTGCGTAATTAAATAGAGACTGCTGGCAGTGCTGATAAAATTGTTTGTCAGACAACGCGTTCAGGTGCTCCAACCATTGCTCTTGGTTTTCGGCGATGAACAAACCGGGCACCTGATGATTTTCCAGTTCGGCTGTTGGTGAGCTAATGGTGGGAACGCCAAATGCCGCAGCTTCAATGAATTTCGTGTGTGGTTGCGCGTAGTTAATCCGGTTGTTTTGGTGGGGTGCCAAGTTCACATAACAATGGGTCAGGGATGCCGGTAAATCCATGTGATCAACCCATGCACCACGCACAACTTGTGAAACCGGAAACTGATCGTCATCAATACTTAATGGGCCCACAATAAATAACTCGTGGTTGCTGGAAGCTGCCAAGTACTGTGCTAATGCTGGCGCTGCCACCGAGAAATCGGCACTGAGACCGCGTGAGTCTGAGAAAAAACCGGCGCGCTTTATTTTGAGAGGCTCAATGCTGAGATGGTCGTGGCACATAAGCCAATAATTTGACAGTGCGTTGGGTGCAACGTAAACGCACTGGTTCGGAGCTTGTTCACGCCTTGCAAGCGCCAGCTCGTCGGTGGCTGCGCAAACCTCATCAAAATGCTTCAGTGCTAAATTTTGCCGCATAAATGCGCTTCTAATGGCGGAAACTGAAACACCGCTAACTTGGCGCTTGTGTGATTGCTCAGCCAATCGTGGGTCGAATTCCAGCTTGTCTACGTCTGCAACGGTGCGTATTGCCAGTTTCTGGCAACGTTCCAACACGCTGAGTAGTTTGCGACTCGCTGTGGGTTGTTGCACGCACACCACGTCGTATCGGCTTAAATTCGCCAACTGTAGTGTGTCGAGGGTGGTTACATCCGCCAGATGGCCAGCCGCGTGCAAGGCTTCAGCCATGGTGTAACAACGCAGACGAGTCGATGAGTCTCTGTAAGGGGCGTTGGAGAACCGAGTTTCGGAAACAAACAGTACGTTCATACGTGGTTTAGCCACCTGTGAGAAATTGAACCTGAGTTGGCCCTTTGTGCAGTATGAATGAGTGCAAATGTGAGGCCATGCGCCGCATCCAGACGACTTCTTCGGCCCGAATCTGCCACCTTGATGGCGTAATACGTGCATTAGCAGTACCGATTCAATGAGGGAACTGTTCGTGGCCGCTGTAAAACCTGAAAATACGGATAACCCTGTCGTGGTGGTGGCTGCTCAACAAAACGCTGCGAAGCCCTCGAATATAACCAGTATCAGCGATCGCAAGGCTCAGGCCGATTCTGACCCTAAACCAAAGAACGCGCCCGCTGATGCCGTTAATGCCACGCAAGAAGACGCGAGCGCAGCGTCTCCATCAGATCTTGAAGGAAATCCCACCAAGCGTGTGGTCGATGAAATCGTTGCGCTCATGGGGGACGTGCATGAGGTGCGTGAAGAAATCATTGCGCGTGGCATTCCGTTTCACACGGTTAACGTGCTTGTAGAACTTGGTGTACATAACAAATTGGAAGAGCAGGCGACCATGCTCAAAACCGCATTGGAAACATCGCAAAAGCAATACGGTGCGGCGGCTATTACAGCTGAAAAGCTGGATGAACACGTTGAAACGCTGGTTAACCTTGAAAAAGATCTGGGCCATGTAAGGCGTTTGGGTCGTGATCAAGGTTTGGATATGAGCTCGGTCAATTATCTCACGATGATCATTCGTCAGAATCCCGGGGATGGTGGCGAGAAAATGATAAACACGTTTTTAGCCTATGCGTTGGCATGCGATATTCCTTTACATAAAATAGAAGAGATATTCGCCGAAGCCAGCTCCGGCCCCAAGTCGGTGTTACCGGATATCCCCAGGCATGAACAGCAAGACTTAATTGCTGCATCGCGCAAGCGACTCTTAATTGACCTTGGCATTGGTTGCGCGCTCGCGTTACTTGCATTGTCGCTTTTAGTGTAACCAGGGCATCGTTGTGGCATCTTTATCTCCTATACCTCAAGCTGAATTGGAACCACGCATCGCTGTGGTTTTTTCGCGTGGTATACGCGCCATTCGGCATCTCAATGTGTTGGCCGATGTCGATCTGGTGTTATCGCCCAAGCAAGTAAAATTGCGACGTTTGACGCCCAGTTGTGTGCTTGTCTGGGGTAGAAAGTCCAATACAGTAGCAGCCTTAGCCTATGCAGAGGAGCATGGCATTGCCGTTCATTATCTGGAAGATGGTTGGATACGATCAAGTGCAAGTAACCCGCACTCACGCACGTGTTATTCGATACTGAAAGACACCACCGGTGTTTACTACGATAGTCGCTCGCCCAGCGATCTGGAAAATTGGTTGAACCTGAGCGCTGCGCAGTTTCAGGAAATGGTTTCACCAGAGGCACTGGACTATGCTCGTCAATGTCGCAAGCGCATGGTCGATAGCAATATCACCAAATACAATTTTACCTCCATGCAGCTGGATAAAGCTTTGTTTGGCAATACTGAAGCCTCGGAACCACCGACGAACTTGAATGCTACTGGGGATGTAACAGCAGTTACGGTTAAGCGTGTGCTCGTTATCGACCAAACGCGTGATGACGCGTCCGTCACGTACGGGGCAATGGATGCAGAGGCGTTCAATAACATGTTACGCACCGCTATTGCTGAAAATCCGCAGGCAAAAGTTGTTGTTCGCATGCACCCTGATGTTGTGAGTGGTCTGCGTGAAGGTTATTTACATGAGCTTGCCAAGTCGTTGGGTGTGGAAATAAGTGCCGATGCGGTAAACCCGATAATGCTCCTAAAGCAAGTCGATAAGGTTTACGTCGGTACATCGCAATTGGGTTATGAGGCGTTATTGTGCGATAAGCCCGTGGTGGTTTTTGGAGAGCCCTTTTATGCAGGGTGGGGGCTAACCGATGATCGTTCGACGATTACCCGTCGCACTCAACAGCGCTCAATAGATGAAATGTTCTACGCCACGCATATTGCACTGGCTCGATACTGTAACCCGACCTCTGGAGAGTTATGGAAATTACATGAATGTCTGGAGCATGTTGAACTGCAACAAAGCATGTTTGCCCGTAATGCGCTGCACTTTAAATGTGTAGGCATAAAGCCGTGGAAGCAAAAGTACCTTCGCCAATATTTGCGCTCGCCGGATGGCTCGGTTTCGTTCTTGTCAGATAGTCAGACAGAGAGAGAACCGGAGACTGGGCCGGAGCCGTTGGAAAATGCCAACAACGTCACAGAAAAAACAGTGAGCTTAACCTGGAGCTATCGCGCGTTCGGTGATATTCGTGCGGATGCAGAGCAGGCCGTCAATGGGCGCGCCTTGTATCGCATTGAAGACGGTTTCCTTCGCTCAGCAGGACTTGGTTCAGACTTCAACGCGCCTGCCTCGCTGGTACTGGACGAACTGGGTTTGTACTTTGATCCAACCAGACCCAGCGATCTGGAAGCACTATTAAATCAATATGATTGCACTCCAGCACAAATTTTTCGTGCTGTTGCACTGAAAAAGCTCATCTTATCGTCGCGCCTGTCGAAATATAACATAGGAACAGAAAGTAACATTCTGTTACCAGACTCTGATAAGCCTCATGTGTTGGTGGTTGGTCAGGTTGAAGATGATGAATCGATAAAACGTGGTTGTGACAAAGTTCGCACCAATGGAGATTTGTTAGCTCAAGTAAGAAAAGCAAGGCCGGATGCCTGGATTAGATACAAACCACACCCGGACGTGGTTGCAGGAAATCGCGAAGGCTATATCAGTGATGCGATGCTGAATGAGAACGCGGATGCAGTAGATGCCGAAGCGTCGATCATTGACTGTATCGATGCTTGCGATGAATTGCACACGATGACGTCATTGTCCGGATTCGAGGCATTGATGAGAGGCAAGCGGGTGGTGACCTACGGAACACCATTTTATGCGGGTTGGGGGCTGACGGAAGACCACCAACCCATAGCGCGACGTACGCGTCGCAGAACGCTGGATGAACTGGTGTACCTGTCGTTGATTATGTATCCACGATACGTAGACATCGATACCGGAGAGTTCACAACACCGGAAAATCTGGTGAGAACAATAATAAGCCAACGAGCAATGAATAAGAAAATAGCCAGCGGCTGGCCCGCAAGAAAAATAAAAAAATTGGCCAACATTGTTAGAGGTCTTCGCTATGCGCCGTGATGTGCTGTTACTGCAGGGACCTATCGGGCCGTTTTTTTCGCGGTTTGCCGAAGAGCTGAATAGCCGTGGTTTTAATGTACATAAAGTCAATTTAAACGGGGGCGACAAACTTTTTTATCGCCAACCTGGCGCTATGGACTATGCCGGTGAGCTAAAGCATTGGGATGCTTTTCTTGAACGTCTAATCATAAACAAATCTATCGGTCGAATTTATCTGTTCGGCGATTGTCGGGTATACCACCGTATAGCCAAAGAAGTTGCCAAGCGCAATGATGTACGTGTATTTGTATTCGAAGAAGGTTATATCAGACCAAACTTTATTACATTAGAAGAAGATGGCGTGAACGGACACTCGCCTATGTTACAAAAAGGGTTCAGATTACCAACCAATAAAAGTACTGAGAAATCAGAAGCCGAAGTGAGTGTGAGCGTATTTTCACTCGTGGCTGTTTATTCCATGATGTACTATCTGGCCAGCTCTTTTAATAAGAAGAAATTTCCCGGTTATCAGCATCATCGCGATTTTCGATGGCTACCAGAAGGCTTCCGATGGATTATATCCGGCTTTCGCAAGCTACGATTTCAACGCAAAGAGCGCGATGTGCTCGAAAATTTATTGCCTGAATTTGAAAGCAACTATTTCGTTTGTCCGCTGCAAGTCCATTGCGATATGCAGGTTGTTGTGCATTCAGACTATAACTCCATAGAGCATTTTATTGGCGATGTATTAACGTCGTTCGCCAAGTATGCACCGAAGAACAAAGCCATTGTATTCAAACACCACCCATTAGATCGTGGCTATACCGACTATACGCGCTTGTTTAATAATCTGGTTAGCGAGTTAGGTTTGCAGGGCAGGGTGTTGTATGTCCATGACTTGTGTTTACCAACACTGTTAAAGCATGCACAAGGAACCGTTGTTATCAATAGTACCGTTGGCATGTCTTCGCTGTTTCATGGCACTCCAGTTAAAACGCTAGGTAAAGCAATCTACAACATGCCAGGCATAACCAGTCAGTCGTCACTGAAAGCCTTTTGGAGAAATTCTGGTAAGGTTGATCGTAAATTGTTCACCAACTTGCGCAACTATCTTATTTCGCAAAACCAGCTAAACGGCAATATGTACAAGATAATGGGTGACGAAAATGCTACTGGGCTATTTTGGTCTGAGCAGTTAATGTCTGAACATACCTTTATCGAAGATCGCGTTGATGCACCAACCACACCGAAGCTGCGTGTGGTTGCCGGGCTGGATGTGAATCCTGGTAACGATGATCATTCAGATGACGCGAAAGCCGCTTAGGGCAATCGCGTTTTGCACCTTGCGTACTGGACTACGCATGGCGCACTAGAAATGTTGGTCACAGTGTATTGAGAACGAATGCATTGTGGACTGGTTCGGGTTGCAGGGGGATTACAGAAACCAAGCTTGTAGTGCTCATGATTTGCAACGCAAATCAGGTTGGGCTTTTTCTAAACTGATGCAATCACGCGTATCACTTCATTTAAGCTAATCTTACCCTTCTTCGCCAACGACATAAGTTGTCGTTGCAATGCACTGCCTTGCTGATGCTGGCTTGTCGCTGAAAGCTCAGCAAACTGATTCGTCATTTCGTCACGATGTTGCAGGTTGAACACCGATAACGGTTGACCACAACCTGAATCAGCACAGGCTTCACAGCCTTCACCTGTCATAAACTGTTCAGCGTTTCCATCGGCTAACCAACTAATGACATTTTCGGTAGCAGGTGTTCTAAGCTGCTCAAGCCATTGTTGTTCGTCAACATTAAGCTGAGCTTGTACGCGGCATTCTGAGCAGATGCTGGTAACGGGGAAGTGGCTGAGCACACTTGTCACGGCTCTATGCAGCGGTGCTCTTCGCAGAATACTGGCGTTGAGCAGCTGCATCGCATCGGTTGCCCGGGCGACTCGCATCGTCTGGACAGTCAGAGTGCCTTGGTCACAACGATCGGCAATTTGTTCCTGATAGAGCTCTGGTACATGCGATGCGCTCAACAGTACATCATGGCAGGTATCCAGTGCTTTTTGCCAGGCATCCTGCCGGTCGATGGGGTTAAGTTCATGCATATCAATCTGTACGGTACGAGGTAAGCTGAATCGATGCCTGTCGCTAATCGACAACAACTTCCGCTCCGGTGTGACGAGATCCTGATTAATTGCCATGAGCGCATTATCCAGAAAAACTTGATTGGAGCTGGTTAGCAGCAGCATTCCCTGATTGGTTTGTAGCCGGTGGCGCAGCGCCTGCAGCAACGTAGGTTCCAGGCCCAGCTCATCGAGCAATGGCGGCATGGGTAGCACTGGTTCTACGTCGAATTCCAGCATGTCGCCTTTAACGGTTTGCACCACGCGCAGTGTAATTGCGAGATCGGTATTCGGGTTCGTCCATACAAAGCGGGCTGAGCGATTGGGCATTTTGTGAAATTCATCATCCCAAAGCGCAATTTGTAATGCGTCCAATGCCCAAATGATGACACTGGGGTCGGATATGATGTGTTCTTCATAACCTTCAATCATGTGGTAGCGCAAGCGCCACAGCGTTGAGTCGGGTTCAATGGAGAATTGCTGACAGTGTTTTTTCTGCGCTGAATCGAAAATACCAGCAAGGTATCGCCATGCGCCACGCTGTGTTTTCGGCGCGCCAGCCATAATCGTGTTCAAATCCAGCCTGTCCGGCTGGTTCAGCCGAAATATGGGCGATGAACTTTGCTGATGTTGACTGGCTCGAGCCATGAAGCAAACAAATTTACGATAGGTAACTTGTTAGCGGCATTCAGCCATTTTTTTGCAGGGTCGAACAGCGCGACCGGGCTTTAAATTGCTCGCACAACCTGCATAAAAAGCGCTACAGTTAACGCTAATTTTGTTAATGGCAACTCACCTTCATGCAAGCACCCATAATTGCACCCTCTATTTTATCGGCAGACTTTGCGCGGCTTGGCGAGGAAGTCACCCACGTGCTTAATGCCGGCGCCGACTGGGTACATTTCGATGTCATGGACAATCACTATGTGCCCAATCTGACCATTGGCCCACTGGTTTGCGATGCTTTGAGAACCTATGGCATTACTGCACCCATTGACGTGCATCTTATGGTGTCGCCGGTCGATCGCTTAATTGCAGACTTTGTAAGTGCCGGGGCCAGTTGCATTACCTTCCACCCTGAAGCATCTGATCATATCGATCGATCGTTACAGTTAATAAAAGACGCAGGCTTACAATGCGGTCTGGTCTTTAATCCGGCAACGCCATTGAACCTGCTCGACCATGTGATGGATAAAATTGATATGGTGCTATTAATGTCGGTCAATCCGGGTTTTGGCGGGCAATCGTTTATTCCCCACACGCTCGACAAACTGCGTGACGCGCGAAAGCGCATCGATGCATCTGGTCGTGCAATAAGGTTAGAAGTCGATGGTGGTGTGAAGGTTAACAACGTAGGGGAGATAGCCGCAGCCGGGGCAGATACGTTCGTTGCCGGTTCCGCAATTTTCGGTGCTGCAAGCGAGACCGATCCAAACCGCTACGATTCAGTGATACGTGAGTTTCGAGAATCGATGGCCGGACAATGATGAACGGGCTCGACTCACCTTTGCAGACAGCTCCGCATGGTATAAGACGTTATATAGAGCGTTATACAAATAAAGCGCTTTGCGAATTAACGCAAAAAATGCGCAAGCCGTTAACACTATGAGCTTTGCCACTTAAGGAGCGTTGATACTTCATGAGCGTTGATACTTATCTGATTTATCTGCTAGCGGTCGCGGTTTTTTTCGCAACACCGCCAGACACCAGCCAGCTTTTGATTATCTCCAACAGCATTCGCCATGGCTTGAAGCGCAGTAAATGGACAATAGCCGGTGATCTGAGTGCCAACTGTATACAAATGACTGCTGCAGCATTTGGCTTAGCTGCGATAATTGCAAGTTCTGCAACCGCGTTTACCGTCATTAAGTGGTGTGGAGTGGTGTACCTGGCTTGGATTGGTATAAAGCTGTTCAGTGCCGGCGATAATGATAACGATGTTCAGCATAGCCGCTCCGGAGAACGCTTCAGACTCTATAAACAAGGTTTTTTTACGTCGTTAGCTAACCCATTTGCGGTAGCGTTTTTCGCTGCGCTGTTTCCTCAATTTATCGATACGAGCGTCGCGATACTGCCCCAGTTACTCGTGCTGGGTTCCACCTATCTTCTTGTCGACGGACTGATTTTACTGGCGTGGGGTTTCACGGGAATTTACGCGTTGAAGCGCATAAAGCGATTACGGTTTGCGCTCGTGAATAAAGTGTGTGGCGTGTTGATGGTCGCTGCCGCGGGGCTGCTCGCAATCAAAGATTTTGAGCCAACAGAATCCCAACTTCAATAGCTTTGTGTATTGAACCGTTTTTATTGAACGGTTCGCTTCAACGAATCTGAATGGCGCAGTTCAAACTCTCACCAAACGCAATACAACGCGTACCGCGCGGGCATGCAGCCCCAACGGGTATTTCAGCAGAGCCAGCGGGGCAGGTGTTGCCGCGTTCACCAGTACACCATTGCCCGTTCGACAATTCGTAGCAGGCGGCATCATCTTGTAAACATTGTCTGGAGGATTGAATCAATTCATCGCCTCGCTTGCACACTTGAATTTTGCTGCCCGCCGCGCGTTGATCAGCTCCGTAACTACCACTGGAGCCGGTACTGGCGCAGCCGCTTAATGCCACGACGCCAAGCACCATTGCGCTGAGTACTATTCGTTGAGCGAATTGCATGAAAGTCTGCATGCCGGAGAGTCCTGTGTGTTGTGTTCTTGTGCGGGCGCTAATTCCAGACGCCCCCACACAAGTTTAGGTCAAATCCGCGAAAACGAAAATCGAAGCTTGCTATACAAAGTAAACAGGTTTGACTTCACCGCTTTCAATCTTGCCACGCCAGATTGCCGGCCCGGTTTGATGCACAGATTCACCGGCAGAATCAACGGCCACCGTAACGGGCATGTCTTCAACGATAAATTCATGGATAGCTTCCATGCCGAGTTCTTCAAACGCAATAATGCGTGATTTTTTAATTGCTTTTGACACAAGGTATGCTGCTCCACCAACCGCCATCAGATAGACTGCTGAATGCTTCTTGATGGCATCAATTCCGGTTGGGCCTCGCTCTGCTTTGCCGATCATGCCGAGCAAGCCAGTTTCGGCCAGCATCATTTCGGTAAATTTATCCATCCGTGTTGATGTGGTCGGACCCGCAGGGCCTACGGCTTCGTCACGAACGGCATCGACAGGCCCGACGTAATAAATAAATTTGTTTTTGAAATCCACGCCGTCGGGTAAACCTTCGCCACTGGCGAGCAAAGATTGGATGCGTTTATGCGCGGCATCGCGCCCGGTTAACATACGCCCGTTCAATAACAGTGTTTCGCCGGTTTTCCATGTGGCCACTTCTTCGGGTGTTATGGTATCCAGATTAACGCGTTTCGCACCAGCGCCGGCATCCCAGGTTATATCCGGCCAGTCTTCCAGTTTTGGTGGTGTTTGTTCATAAGCGCCGCTGCCATCAAGCACGAAGTGCGTGTGGCGTGTGGCTGCACAGTTTGGAATCATCGCCACGGGTAACGAAGCTGCGTGCGTGGGGTAGTCTTTAATTTTTACATCCACAACCGTGGTTAAGCCGCCCAGTCCCTGTGCGCCAATGCCCAGTGCATTGACTCGTTCAAAAATCTCCAGTCGCAGTTCTTCAATTTTGCTCGCCGGGCCGCGATCTTTGAGTTCTTGAATGTCAACGGCGTCCATTAACGACTCTTTGGCTAACACACACGCTTTTTCAGCGGTGCCGCCAATACCGATACCCAGCATGCCGGGAGGACACCATCCCGCACCCATGGTGGGTACTGTTTTAACCACCCAGTCGGCAATACTGTCGCTGGGGTTGAGCATAGCCAGTTTTGATTTGTTTTCTGAGCCACCGCCTTTGGCCGCGATATCCACATGCACTTCGTTGCCTTCAACAATGTCGATGTGTATGACCGCAGGCGTGTTGTCGCCCGAGTTTTTGCGCTCGCCTGCCGGGTCGTTAAGAATAGATGCGCGGAGTTTGTTGTCGGGCAGGTGATAGGCGCGGCGTACGCCTTCATTAACCATGCTGTGCAAATCCATATCACCCTCCCATTGCACTTGCATACCCACACGCATAAATACCGTGACAATGCCTGTGTCCTGACAAATCGGGCGTTTGCCTTCGGCACACATACGCGAGTTAATCAGAATCTGTGACATGGCATCTTTTGCGGCCTGAGACTCTTCGCGCTCCCAAGCGGCGTGCACCGCATCAATGTAGTCTTTGGGGTGATAGTAGGAGATGAATTGCAGTGCGTCGGTAACGCTGTCAATCAGATCGTCTTGTTTGATAATGGTCATGTTAGAACCTTAGAAGTTATCGGCATACCACTGGCTATGCGCTCATGCATCAATGATACCGGTTGGGAACCCCGACTTTACCAAATCCGCAAAATTTGCTTTGAATCGACTTTGTGGCCGTTTTAGGCTTGACGAGGCAGAAGCATATTGGGATAGTAGTGTGCTCTGGGCGCGTCTCAGCGCCTTGGCTTAACCGAACCCCGCTGTTTCACGAGTCAATCTTAAATGGCGATACAGAGCTGGTCGCATGTGTCGCTTAGGCCTCAGTCATAGAGATGATTCATTCCCTTATAATCTGGCGACTCACCCGTGTGAAGTCGGAAAGCATGATAAAAAACGATCTACGAAGAGCAGGACTCAGTCGATGAAAATTCAGGAAGCACTGGCGCAACTATTTGAAAAGCGCGACCTATCCATGGCCGATATGGGCGATGTCATGCAACAGGTCATGACAGGGGATGCAACGCCTGCTCAAATTGGCGCTTTGCTCGCAGCGCTGCGGATGAAAGGTGAAAGTGTGGATGAGGTTGCAGGGGCGGCGAAAGTGATGCGAGAGCTTGCGTCTGCGGTCGTCGTTGATGCCTCAGCCATCGATATTGTTGGCACGGGTGGCGATTCCACCAGCACCTTCAACATTTCAACATGCTGTGCACTGGTGGCTGCCGCTGCAGGCGTCAAAGTCGCAAAGCACGGTAATCGATCTGTATCCAGTAAATCAGGTGCTGCAGATTTACTCGAAGCCGCCGGTGTGAATATCGAACTCGATTCGGCCGACGTTGCTCGCTGTGTTACAGAGGTGGGTGTTGGTTTTATGTTTGCGCCACGACATCACAGTGCGATGAAGCATGCCATTGGGCCTCGAAAAGAAATGGGCGTGCGCACACTGTTTAATATATTGGGGCCGTTAACGAATCCGGCTGGAACAAAACGGCAGTTGCTGGGTGTGTTTGATGCACAATGGGTAAAGCCGATTGCTGACGTATTAAATAAGCTTGGCAGCGAGCATGTGCTGGTCGTGCATGGCGACGGTGGTATGGATGAAATCAGTTTAAGTGGACCGACTCAAGTTGCTGAACTGCAAAACGGCGCAGTGCGCGAGTATGAAATCAGCCCTGACATGTTCGGCATTGAGCCACAACCTATCGATGCTATTCGTGTCGACGGTCCGGAGCAAAGCTTAGCCATGATTCAATCCGTGTTGGCCAACGAACCTGGTGCCGCGAACGATATCGTTGCGTTGAATGCCGGGGCTGCACTTTATGTTGGTGGTGTTGCCGGTTCAATAGAAGAGGGTGTTGTTGCGGCGCAGCAAGTGTTGGCAAGTGGTGCAGCAGCCAGCAAACTTTCTGAGTTAGCGGCATTTACTCAAGGGTTAAAAGCATGAGTAACGCGCAAGATGTTCCAGATGTATTAAAAAAAATTCTTCACCGAAAAACCGAGGAAATCCAAGCTCGACGCACAATGGTGAGTGAGCAGGAGTTACTCTCACAGGCTGCAAATGCAAGCAAGCCTCGCGGCTTTTGCGCAGCAATGCAACGTGCGTTGGAGCACGGTGAGTCAGCTGTTATTGCTGAAATAAAGAAAGCCAGCCCGAGCAAGGGTGTTATTCGTGAAGATTTCCAACCAGATGATATTGCCAGGAGTTATCAGGCAGGCGGGGCAACCTGTTTGTCGGTACTGACCGATGCCGATTTTTTTCAAGGCAGTGAAGCCTACCTGCAAGCGGCTCGCGCTGCGTGTGATTTACCGGTGATACGTAAAGATTTCATCATCGATTCGTATCAGGTGAGTGAAGCCAGAACCATCGACGCCGATTGCATATTGCTGATTGTTGCAGCGCTCGATGATGTACAAATACGCGATCTTTACGATCAATCGGTTGAGTTGGGTATGGATGTGCTGGTTGAAGTGCACGATAAAAAAGAGCTGGATAGGGCGCTGGGTTTATCCCCCATGCTGCTTGGTATTAACAATCGCGACCTGCGTAACTTCGATGTGTCACTTAACACCACCATCGAATTATTGGCATCCATCCCGGAACAAACTCAAGTCGTCACCGAAAGTGGCATTTTAGAGAAGTCGCATGTTGAGCTAATGCGAGAAAATAACGTGAATTCGTTTCTGGTAGGCGAAGCGTTTATGCGCGCTCCGGATCCGGGCGCAGCGTTGGCAGCTCTGTTCAAATAAATGAACCCGAGGTTGATACCTCGGGTTAGTAAATACGACGCTAGCGCGTGCCGTAGATAACCATTGTTTTGCCGCGTGCGTGGATGAGGCCGCGATCTTCCAATTCTTTCAGGACTCTTCCAACCATCTCACGCGAACAACCCACGATTCTGGCAATTTCCTGACGGGTAATACGAATCTGCATACCGTCCGGGTGGGTGATGGCGTCTGGCATCTTCGCCAAATCAATTAGCGTTGAAGCTACGCGTCCAGTGACATCCAGGAATGCCAGATCACGAACCTTGACGCTGGTCTTGCGCAGACGAGCAGCCATTTGTGTGGTTAGTGTATAAAGCAATTCAGGCTGTTCAGTGGCGAGGCGACGAAATTGGTCGTAGTTCATCTCGGCTAGCTCGCACTTAACGCGGGCTACAACCCATGCGCTACGCTGACTGTCCTCTTCGAACAAACCCATTTCACCAAAGAAGTCACCTGCGCTTAAATACGCAAGGACAATCTCTCGACCATCGTCGTCTTCGATTACTACACTGACAGAGCCGTCTACGATGTAATACAGTGTCTCTGGCACATCACCATGATGAATAATCGTGGTTTTGGCCGGATACTGTCGTCGATGACTACTCCGTAGAAAAATATCCATCCACTCAACAGGTGGTGGAGCTATACGAGGCGCTAGCATATCCAGTCTCTCTCCGTACTCAATGTTTGTGCTGGGTCAATAAAGACCAAGCAAATTTGTATACCGTCAAACATTGATCGGCCGCTTTTTTGAGAACTTCAGTAAAATAAGTAGTATTTCGCAAGCATTGCTGCCAACGAAGGGAAATTTTACTGTGCAATCTCGAGTTAAATGGTTGGATCATATGACCTTTGTCGCTGAATCCGGCAGTGGGCACTCCGTCGTCATGGATGGCTCTCCAGAAAATGGAGGGCGTAACCTTGGCGTTCGACCTATGGAAATGTTGCTCATGGGTCTCGGCGGTTGCACTGCATTCGATGTGATGTTGATGTTGCAAAAGTCTCGCCAGCTTGTGACAGATTGCGAAATTGAGCTGAATGCGGTGCGCGCAGAGGAGATTCCAGCGGTTTTTACCGATATAAATGCGCATTTCAAGGTGTACGGGCACGATTTAAATGAGAAAAAGGTTGCCCGAGCGGTTTCTTTGTCTTCCGATAAATATTGTTCCGCCAGTAAAATGCTGGAAAAAACCGCCAAAATAACGGTTACCTTTGAAATTTTGCCGGCTTTGAAAGGTGAGCCAGTTCAAAAAACGGACAATTAGTGTTCTCCAGCGCGTTTGGACTTTGCGAATTGTGTTGATTTATTACCGGGTTTCTGTCGGTTTACTCAACACCGGCCTGCTGGCCGCGTGAACTAATCGACACCATCAGGGCTACTGAGTCAGCAGCGACGAAACTCTTTTTTTATTTGACGTCGTTTACTGGCCCGTCCATTGCAACACTCAGGGGGCGAAAGCATAGTTTTTCTCCTCCCTCCTATTAAGGTGGTTTGCAGCGTGGCTTTCGAGCCACGCTGGTTCTTTTTCTCTTACTTATAATGCAGGCGGCCACGTGTAGTCTGGCCAATGCATTGTCATACTGGTCTTCAGCAGCACAACACCACGTCTTCATCAGGGCTAATAGCCGCAAAGATTGTTGGGAATAACTCGCCCTAACTACTTGAGTCCCGAATCAATGTCCTCTACAATGGCGGGCTAGGCTCAGTAATGAGTTCAAGTTCGAGTAACCATGCCCGAGGCAAAGTAGTGAACAAGACCACCATAAGCGCAAAGCCTGCCGAAGTTAAGAGACAATGGTTTGTCATCGATGCAGAAGGCAAGACGCTCGGCAATGTTGCCACCGAGGCCGCTCGTCGTTTGCGCGGCAAGCACAAGCCCATTTATACACCGCATGTTGACACCGGCGACTATATCGTTGTCATCAATGCATCGAAGGTTGAAGTAACGGGTAATAAGGCCAAGAACAAAATGTACCATCACCATACTGGGTACATTGGCAACCTGAAAACCACAAACTTTGAAAAGCTGCAACAAACCCACCCTGAGCGCATTATCGAGTTGGCCGTTAAAGGCATGCTTCCGAAGAATGCGTTAGGTCGGGAAATGTATCGAAAGCTTCGTGTGTTTGCGAATAAAGATCACGCGCACACAGCTCAGCAACCCACGCTTCTGGAGATCTAGCCAATATGGCAGCTTCGCATTACTACGGCACTGGCCGTCGCAAATCTTCAACTGCTCGCGTTTTCATGAAGAACGGTAGCGGCAATATTGTTGTCAATAACAAGCCTCTTGACGAATACTTCGGTCGAAAGACTGCTCACATGATTATTCGTCAGCCGCTTGAACGTTCAGACATGGTATCGAACTTTGATTTCAACATCACCGTTAAAGGTGGTGGTGGCAGTGGCCAGGCGGGTGCTATCCGGTTGGGCATCTCCCGCGCTCTGCTATCATACGACGAAGCGCTAAGACCAACGCTTCGCGGCGCTGGCTTCCTTACGCGTGATGCGCGTGAAGTTGAACGTAAGAAAGTGGGTTTGAGAAAAGCACGTAAAGCAACGCAATACTCCAAGCGTTAAATCTATTCCAACACTCTGCCTGGCCACTTGGCCGGGCAGATGTCGTTTCTCTATTTCGATTTGCAAAATCAGTTCGATTTGCAAAATCCCAGCGTCCTAATTGCGCGAAACATCTCGACGCTCTTTTCAGGTTCTATTAACACACCGTCTGTCATGGGCTGTTATTGGGTAAAAAGCGGCTGCTGCCCGATTCAAACGATTTGTAAGCCTGACTGGCTAACCACTACACACTGTTGGAACCGGTTCAGGTTCTGTCAAATATAGAGCCTGAAGTTGGGCTGAGTAGCTTGTGATAGAGCTTGCCGGCTGATACATCGGTCATGTGCGCAAGATAATCAGCAATGGCACGATAACCTTCCTGTTCATACGCCTCCAGTACCGTGGTTGGCAACAGTCGGTTGGGGTTCGAGGCAAATATATCAAATAGTTTGACCATGACCTGTTGCCCTTTGTATTGCAGCATTTGCAATTCCGGCCGCAAGATGACGTGCTGCATAACAAAATCTTTAATCAGTAACAGAATCTTGTAAGCCTCGGGCTCCATCTGTACTTGGAGGCGCAACATAGGATCCTGAAATTCGTCGAGCTCAATTAGATGTATGTGCAAAATGAAATAACCGACCAGACGGCTAATCGCGTGTTTACGATCCTTTGCCGACTGGCTGAATAAATCAGTATTGTACTGTTCGAGTTTCTCTTTAACGGGGTTGTCGTCCATTTGTGCGATGACATCCGATACCTTGCTTAACCAGGTATCCCGGTCTACCAGACCCAATGCCAGCGCATCCTCAAGATCATGCACGCCGTAGGCAATGTCATCGGCTAATTCCATGATGCTGGTATCAAACGGTTTGAAACGTGTGCGCAGATGGCCTTTATCGGGTGTGCGTAAAGACAAAAACAAGTCTTTGTCAGCCTGAGAAAACGGCTCAAGTAACCATTCGAGAACGTCTGCTTCATTGTCGTAGATACACTTGGGAGGAGCCCAGTGATCAATGTTCAGGTACTGGTTGTCCGCACCGCTTTTGTCATCGTCAGCGGGTTGGCTGTAACGCACCGTATCTGAATAGAATGCGGGGTACTTGATGGTGCCGAGCATGGTTCTGCGCGTAAGGTCGAGGCCACAGTCAGCGGAAAATTCCCCGAGTCTTGCGATGATGCGAAGCGTTTGACCATTTGCTTCAAACCCACCGTGATCGCGCATCATGGTATTCATGGCTACTTCCCCGCCGTGCCCGAAAGGCGAGTGGCCAATGTCGTGAGCAAGGCAGATTGCTTCTATCAGGCTGAAAGAAGGGATACGCTTTTCATGTTCAGCGTTGGATGGTTGATCTCTTAACCACTCACAAATGCCCGATCCGATTTGCGCTACTTCAAGCGAATGGGTGAGGCGTGTTCGATAAAAATCACTCTCGCCCAACCCGAGAACCTGTGTTTTGGATTGTAACGAGCGAAACGAGGCGCTATGGATAATTCTGGCACGGTCGCGCTGAAACTGACTGTCTTCACGAGTGCTGTTAAATCCTCGCGCGTTGTCGGTGTGTCGAGATGATCGTCGTTCGAGCCAGACGCTCACAATAAAGGCTCCTTAGGTAGTTGGGTGACCTTGTTGGTGCTCGCCTATTGTAGTCTGATTTATGGCTTGGTTGTCTTTTCACACAAGTCAGTTTTGCGGGGCTTGCAGTACGGCGGTGGTGCCAGTTACCCTGTCGGTATGGAAGAGATGCTAGATGTTGTGAACGAGCAAGATGAAGTGATTGGGCAGGCGACGCGTAGCCGTGTTCACAGCGACAATCTGAGGCATCGCGCCACACACATATTATTGTTCAATTCTGCCGAGCAAGTATTTATGCAATTGCGCTCCAAAATCAAGGACACAAATCCGGGGCTTTGGGATACCAGCGCAGCAGGTCATGTCGATGCTGGGGAGACTTACCTTAATTGTGCCGTGCGAGAATTGCATGAGGAGCTGGGTGTGGCTGTATCAGCCAACGATCTGCACGAGATTGGTCGGATTCCCCCATCCTCGGAAAACGGTTTTGAATTCGTTCGGGTGTATCGAGCTGTTTCCGATGCTCCTATCACGCTTTGTCTGGATGAAGTTGAAGATGGGAAATGGGTTAGCGAATCTGCGCTTGATGCGTGGCTTAAATCAGATCAAAGCGCGTTCGCGATGACGTTTTCCTCTATATGGCAACTCTATCGCGAGCATCAGCACTGACACTGCAGACATGCTTGGTTAGCTTGATCGTCAATCGTGTGAATGCAGTCTGTACCTTCGAATGCACAGGATTGCTTGGGAAAACGTGTTCCCGCACCGACGCTGGCACCATGCGCCCTATAATACTGACCAGCGCTACAACCCCGGATTTTGGTACAACAAGTGTGGTAGCAGTTTAGTCCGGTTGGGCCAAAATGGCGACGTTCCATAGCTGGCGATTTTCAGACATATTATTGGGAGTTTTGAGACATGTCAGATGCTTTTCCGACTCGCGCTAGCGCGGTCATCATTGGTGGCGGTGTAACGGGCGCCAGTGTTGCGTATCATTTGGCAAAACTGGGTTGGCAAGATGTAGTGCTGCTTGAGCGCAAGCAATTTGCTTGTGGCACCACGTGGCATGCGGCCGGACTTATTGGTACCGTTCGCGCCCATGAAAGCCATGCTCGATTAAGTGAGTATTCCATGAATCTGCTGCATGAACTCGAAGCAGAAACAGGCCAGTCAACCGGCTTTCGTCAGGTTGGCAGTCTCAGCATCGCCCACTCGAATAATCGTTGGGAAGAGCTTCGTCGGATTGCTTCAATGAACAATGCTTTCGGTGTCACAAAAGTCGATCTGGTTACGCCAGAAGAAATCGCCAGCCTTTTCCCTTTTGTTAAAACCGACGATCTTATAGGTGGAACTTTCGTTGCACATGATGGCAAAGCTAACCCGATAGAAGTAACCACTGCGTTTATAAAAGGTGCGCGCCTGCGTGGTGCACAGTGCCTAGAGAATGTGCTGGTTAACGATGTCATGATTGAAAACGGCAAAGTAACTGGTGTGGAGACCGAAAAAGGGTTAATCAAAACCGACTTCGTGGTGAACTGTGGCGGTATGTGGGCAAGAGAGTTAGGCCGTCGGAACAACATTAACGTGCCATTGCATGCGTGCGAACACTATTACGCGGTTACCGAAAAGCATGCTGATATCAAAGCCGATTTGCCCGTGCTGCGCGACCATGATAAATGCGTTTACATAAAAGAGGATGCCGGTGGTTTGCTGGTCGGGGCTTTTGAGAAGAACGCCAGAAGTTGGGGGCAGGCAGGAATCCCCGATGATTTTTGTTTCGACGAACTACCTGGGCACATGGAAGAGCAGTTGATGCCAGTGCTCGAAGACGCCATGGTGCGCGTACCCATGCTTGCCGATATGGGATGGCGAAGCTTTTTTTGTGGACCAGAGTCGTTTACACCAGACGATCAGTTTCACGTTGGTCAGGTACCCGATGTGCAGGGTTATTTCGTTGCAGCAGGATTAAATTCAGTTGGTATTCAAAGCGCTGGTGGTTTAGGAAAAGTTTGTGCTGAGTGGATGAACGATGGTTTGTCACCACTTGATATGTGGAGTAACGATATTCGACGCATGTTTCCTTTTATGGGAACGCAAAAATTTATCGAAGAACGCGTTGAAGAGTCACTTGGATTGTTGTACGAGAATCATTTTCCGTTTCGTCAATTTGAAACAGCCAGAGAAGTTCGGTTATCCCCGATACATCAACGACTGAGCGAACACAACGCCTGTTTTGGTCAGGTGGCGGGTTGGGAAAGACCGAATTGGTTCGCACCTGTTGGCGTCAAACCAGAATATGAATACAGTTTTGGCCGGCAAAACTGGTTCGACTACTCTGCCGCCGAGCATAAAGCCGCAAGGGAACAGGTTGCGCTTTTCGATCAATCTACTTTCACCAAGTTTCTTATCCAAGGTAATGATGCACTAGCGTCGTTGCAACATATATGTTCTGCCAATATCGATATTGCTATCGATCGTATGGTTTACACAACGTGGTTGAACGGTCGAGGTGGTATTGAAGCCGACCTGACCGTTCTGCGCCTTGGTGAAACCGAATTTATGGCAATTGGTGCGGCGGCCAATGCGCACAAAGATCTGGATTGGTTGAAGCAGCACATCGATAGCAACAGCCACTGCTTTGTTAGTGATGTGACGAATCAGTGGACCATGCTTGGAGTCATGGGGCCAAACAGTCGTGCCATGCTCGAGCCCTTGGTCAACATGGATCTTTCCAGTGGTGCGTTTCCCTTTGGCAAAACGGTGAGCGCAGAAGTCGGTTATGCACCTGTGCGTATCTCGCGAGTTTCGTTCGTCGGTGAAATGGGATGGGAAATACTGGCACCAGTAGAGATGGCGACAACCGTGTTTGATGCCCTTTGGGAAGCGGGTAAAGGGCATGGTTTGGTGCTTGCCGGATTACATGCACTGGACAGCTGCCGGACTGAAAAAAAGTTTCTACACTATGGCCATGACATTGCTGGCGAGGATACGCCATTGGAAGCCGGCATTGGATTCGTTTGTGCGATGGACAAAGGCGTAAAATTTAAAGGCTACGATGCAATAGCGGCTCAAAAAGAGTCCAGGTCGCATATGCACAAACGACTGGTGCAGTTTCTGTTAGACGACCCAGAGCCGATCTTCTATCACAATGAGCCTATCTTGAGTAACGGTGACTGCGTTGGCTACCTTACATCTGGTAACTACGGTCATACACTTGGTGCCTCTGTCGGCCTCGGATACGTAAAGCATTCTGATGCTATAGACCAGGCCTGGCTTGATGGAAGGGAGTGGGGAATTGATGTGGGCGGCACTGTGTATTCTGCCAAAGCCAGTTTGCGCGCCATGTACGATCCTGCCGGGGCCCGTATGCGTGGTGACGGCGACGCTTAGCCCCGGTTTGCCCACTGTTGTAATGCATCCAGTGCACGTGTCATGTGATAACTATGCTGGTCGTTTGAATATCGGTAGTCGCTGCCAATCGGACAAGCATTTCTTGCATGACACAGTGTTGCGCAAGTGGTTGTATCGCTAATGCGATAAGCTGCACATCGATGAATATCAAATGAGTCATCCTTTTTTACCGCTTTTGCCGGACATGCGCTTACGCAAGGTGCCGCACAATTGACGCACGGTGAGGGGGTTTGTGCTGCTATCGCCATGGCTTCCTGATTTGATACTGGCCCGAGTGGCTCATCGGTTACAAATAGGGCCCGGTAGGCGAACCAAGGACCATAGCTGTGGTTTACACCTAATCCAAGTGGTGATGGGGAACTCCAACCGGCTAATTCGCCCAGCAAAATCAGTGGAGCAGGTAATGCGCCCGGATAAATAATCGTTGCATTGTCTTGTAAGCCGCTTGACTCCAATAATTCGTGAACGATGTTCGAACTGCGTTCATCGAACCAGTTTTTATTCTTGTGTGTATTGCTACTATCTGCAGTGGTTTGAACGTCAACCCATTCGCAGGCGTTCATCTGTGTCCAGAGTTTTCCACCAACGTTAGCCATAAGATTGAGGAAGCGGTTGTTGTAATCGGTTTGTTGAGTTTTATTAAACCGTTGTTTGATTGTGTTGGGCAGCGTGTTATACGCAAACGTATGGACGATTAAACCATGGGTATCGAGAATCAAATTTATAGACATGCACTTTTTAACTTTAAAAATTTAATAGACGGGTCGAACAAATCAGTCAATAAACAGGCGACTTCATGGTAACAGGCCTGTTTTTTTTGTAAACAACAGTGCCATATTCGGTGATTTAATACACTTAAACGGCGTCAGAGCTTCATTCTGGTGCAATTCACTATCTTTAACGTGCGCAGCTCTATTGATCAGGCAGTGTTAGCGCTTATCATATTGGGCAGGAGTGGCGAGGGACGATTAAATTCGCTTAACTGTTTGCATGTGAATACTCCGGAAAATTTGTTGACGCATAGTTTGTTTATTGATTCGTAAGAGCGGTTTGTTTTTTCGCTTCGTACAGTGAAAGAACATACAAGGTACGTATCGAATCGTTGCATGCGTTATTTTGGTCCCTGCATGCTCAGCGCTTTTATTCATTTAAGAGCGGGTTATTAATGTAAACGAGGGTTTTCGATATGTTGGGTACAATTATTTCAGCACTGCTAGGTGGCGGTGGCGGTTTCCTTGGTGGTGAAGTCGTTCAAAGTCTGATGGGCGGTGGTGCAGGCGGTATGCTGAGCCAATTGGCCGGACCGATAGGTGGTTTGTTAGGTGGTGGTGCTGTTGGTGGTCTCATGGGCCGCGGTGGTGACGCTGCAGCTGCTGGTGATGCAGCTGCATCTGGTAAGTTGAATATCGGCCAAATGGTTGGTGGACTGGCGGCTGGTGCAGGTGCCGGTGGTATTGTTCAGGCGATCGTTGGTATGATCGGAGGTTAACAGCCGCCATACGATATAGCTAGCTTGAGTTGTTTAGCTTGAGTTACATGCTTGAGTTACACATTCAAGTAGAAGTGAAAGGGTGCGCTGGTCGCACCCTTTTTTGTGCGTACGAAGTTGTGTTTACAATGTCGAGCCTGGCTTTGGGCTGTAAGATCTTTTTTATTGAACGTGACGGAGTTGCTCATTAGCAAGAGAGTGATATGAACTATTGGTTGTTAAAATCAGAACCAGACGCTTTTAGCATCGACGATCTACGCAAGATGCCTGGAAAAAAAGATCATTGGGATGGCATCAGGAACTATCAGGCCCGCAACATGATGCGCGATGACATGAAAAAAGGTGATATGGCCTTTTTTTATCATTCGAGTTGCGCAGTGCCCGGAATTGTTGGCACAGTGGAAATTGTGAAAGAGGCCTACGACGATCATACGGCGCTCGACCCGGAATCTGGGTATTACGACCCAAAGGCCACACCAGAGAATCCTCGTTGGTGCATGGTCGATGTGAAATTCAAAAAGAAGTTCAAAGAAATTATTCCGCTCACTGATTTAAAGCAAAACAAGAAAATCAGCACCATGACTCTGTTAAAAAAAGGTAACCGACTCTCTATCATGCCGGTGACCAAAGCTGAATGGAACGCCATTTTAGCCATGGCTGAGGGCTGAAAATCGTTGGCTGGAACAGCTTGTGCTTCTCTGTGTCAGATAATTGCTTAAGACGCTTTGCGACCATGAATGTAATCGATACCGAATTAGATGACGTTAAGATCATCGAGCCAAGTGTGTTTGGAGATGATCGGGGCTTTTTTCTCGAAACCTGGAGCGACGCTGCTTTCCAGAAAGCCGGAATGAATATTCAATTTGTTCAAGACAATCACAGTCGCTCATCACAGGGCGTTCTGCGCGGCTTGCACTATCAGATTAAGCACCCTCAGGGAAAACTCGTGCGCTGCACTGCAGGTGAGGTGTTCGATGTCGCCGTGGATATGCGCAGACTCTCTCACCAGTTCGGCCAATGGGTCGGGGTGATTTTATCGGAAGAGAACAAGCGCCAACTGTGGATTCCGCCCGGTTTTGCGCATGGTTTCTATGTCATGTCAGCCTCTGCAGACTTCCAATACAAGTGTTCCGATATTTATGCACCCGAATACGAGCGCAGCTTACTGTGGAATGATGCCAGCGTGGGTATAGAGTGGCCATTAGTGGCCGGCGTTGAAACGCAGCTGGCAGCTAAAGATCAGGCTGGCAAGCCACTATCTGAGGCAGACGCGTTCCCTTAGCTGTCTGTCCCATACACGATTACCCATACACGATTACCCATGCACGATTACCCATGCACTATTACCCGTGCACCATTAACGGTTGTGTCGGGATTGCACAGTGTCTGAACACTGCATTGTTTGGGCAGTTCAGACATCCTTATTCAGACTTGTTTTCTCGGTATTGTTTGTCTGTACTGTTTCTCGGTAATTTAGTGCGCGGCTGTACGCGCAATGTCAGTCAAATAAATGTCACGCTGATCTGTTTAGTTGATTCAAATCAACAGAAATCGCATTAATCGGCGCAAAAAATGCACTAAGTTCAACCTGATAATGCATTTTAACGATGGCACCGTCCGTAACCACTTCGAATACATCCGATTAAATATTTCTTATGCAGGTATTGATAACAGGTAGTGAGCGTGGACAACTCTTTTGGGAGCTGCAACGAACCAAGCCAAACGGAGTTTCACTTCATACTCCCGAACCCCGTCTTGATATAACCGATGCTGCGTTCGTTAAGCAATGCGTTGTGGACTACAAGCCAGACGTCATAATCAATGCAGCCGCCTATACGGCCGTCGATAAAGCTGAAACAGAGCCTGAAATTGCGCATGCGGTAAATGACACGGGTGTTGCCAATCTTGCTAACGCCGCGCAATTAGTTGAAGCACGCCTTATTCATGTTTCTACCGATTTTGTGTTCGGTGAGGCGAAGCCTATGCCATTTAAAACTGATGCGGCCGTTGGTCCGGTGAGTGTCTATGGCAAAAGTAAGTTGGCGGGTGAACAAAAATTACAATCCATCTTGCCCGATTCCAGTTTGATTGTGCGCACTGCATGGGTCTATTCATCACACGGTAATAATTTTGTAAAAACCATGCTGCGGCTGATGCAGGAGCGCGGAGAAGTGGGTGTGATTGCTGATCAGATCGGTACGCCGACCTGGGCAAACTCATTGGCCCGAGCGCTTTGGCATGCCGCCGAACAAGGGGCCACCGGCGTCATGCATTGGACCGACGCGGGTGCAGCGAGCTGGTACGACTTTGCACAAGCGATCATGGAAGAGGCACTGGCACTTGGCTTGCTTGATAAGCCAGCAATCGTGAAACCGTTACGGACTGACCAATATCCCACACCAGCTGCGAGACCAAACTATAGCGTTCTGGAACTCACCAGCACTTGGGAAACCCTGGATTTGCAGGCCGCACATTGGCGTGTGGAACTGCGTAATATGATGAGAGAATTAACATGAGAAGCATGCTGGTTACAGGCGCTGCAGGATTTATAGGTGCCAATTTTGTACGTTATTGTCGTGAACACAATCCGGACGATAAAATCGTTATTGTTGATGCGTTAACGTATGCAGGCAACCCACACAATCTGGACGGTGTGCTCGATGAGCAATGCCAGCTGGTTCAGTCGGATATTAACGATACCGAAAAAATGATGCAGCTGTTACGCTTGCATCAGATAAACACGATTGTTCATTTTGCTGCTGAAAGTCATGTTGATCGTTCAATCACAGGCCCTGATGCTTTTATCGAAGCCAATATTATGGGTACCTACAGCTTGTTAAAAGCCGCCAGACAGGTTTGGCAAATAGAAGAGCAGGCAGCGGATAATCATCGTTTTCATCATGTTTCAACCGATGAAGTGTATGGCACGCTGAACATGCAAGACCCGGCTTTCACAGAAGAAACGGCTTATGCGCCTAATTCGCCGTATTCGGCCAGTAAGGCATCATCAGATTTTCTCGTTCGTTCGTATCACCACACGTATGGCTTGCAGGTCACAACCAGCAATTGCTCCAACAATTATGGTCCTTATCATTTTCCGGAAAAGCTTATCCCGCTGATGATATTGAATGTGTTGCATGGCAAAGCACTGCCTATTTATGGTGACGGTAAAAATATTCGCGACTGGCTGTATGTAGAAGATCATGCTTTAGGTATCGATCTGGTATTGAAGAACGGCCGTTTAGGCGAGACTTATAACATCGGCGGTTGTAACGAGTGGACTAACATTGATATTGTCAACTTGGTTTGCTCATTAATCGATAAACGATTTGAGTCAAGTCAGGAATTGCGTGATAAGTATCCTCACTGTCCCGCGACCCAGGGAGAGGCCAGCAATTCGCTTATTGAGTACGTTGCTGATCGCGCCGGACACGATTTCCGATATGCGATCGATACACAGAAAATTCAATCCGAGTTGGGCTATGAGCCTAAGGTAACGTTTGAAATGGGTATCGAGAAAACGCTGGATTGGTATCTTGATAACAGCGAGTGGTGGGAAGCCGTACTTGATGGCAGTTACCGAGCCGGCGTGGAAACCGATTCACTGGTCAAGAAGGTGGCGTAAAAATAATCTTGGCTGCTTGACCCTCGGAAAGTGTCAAGCAGCCAGGCACGTCGTATAAACTAAGCGTTACGTTACTGTTGTGCACCAGTAACTGATATGCCGACTATATGCCAACAAATGGCTGAACGATTTTTCCAAACAACCCATCGAACTTCACCGGCGCATCTGTCGCAATCAGCGATATGCACGGCACATCCGATACGACATGCGGCATGTGGTGGTGATCTCCAGAAAGATCAGAGATATCGCCCGCATTGAATTGCCCAAGCTCATCTGAATAAGCACCGCTAACAATAAACGTAAGTTCACGATGCTCGTGGGTGTGTTTGCTCATGCGGGACCCAGGGTCGAGAGAGAGGAGTTTGAATGCGCCTTCCTTTCGTGGTTGTGGGCTTAGATTGTACTGCTTCATGCCCGGACCGAATGATTTCCACGGTAACTCGGCAAGTGGACCGGGTAGCAGACGGGCAAGCGGCTTTGGTACGCCCAACCCTGCTGCAACCGGCGGCAATTCAGCCGGTTTGATGGTCGGAAGTGTTTTGTCCATAGCCAGGATATCGCTAGCAGAACCCGTAAGCGCTGCAGTTTGCTCTGAGTCTAACGAAGCACCGCCAATTGCGTCTGCCATGTCGGCGCGAGCTCTACAAACTGGGCAAAGCGTCAGGTGGCACGCGATAAGTGTTTCCATTGAAACGCTTAACACACCTGCAGCATACTCCTGCAATGTTTCGTCTGTCAGGTGATGCGATATTGTATTCATTCTATCTCCTCGGCTACCAGTTCCGCCCGTATTGACTGCATAGCCAAACGGATGCGTGATTTGACCGTTCCTATCGGTAAGTCCAGCCACTTTGCTATAGCGCCGTGTGATTGGCCCCTGAAGTAAGACAAGTGCAGCACTTGCCTTTGCTCCTGAGGCAACTTATTCAATGCCGTTTCCAGAACTGCTGACTGTTGAGCCAAATTTACCTGCTCAGCCTGAGTGGGGGCACTGTCATCCACTTCAAGCAATTCGTCATCCAGTTCGACTTCGATGCGAGAATTTCCCCGCAGGTAATCTATTCTTCTGTTTCGCGCAATAGTGAACAGCCACGTACTGGGCGCGGCCTTGGCAGCGTCATAGCTCTCTGCGCGTCGCCAGACTATCAGCATGATCTCTTGTGTGAGCTCTTCGGCAATGGCTTCCTGCATGCCTTTGCCGAGCAGGAAGGACTTTATCCGACCCGCAAAATGCTCGTAGAGATCCTGAAAAGCCGCTTCATCGCGGTTTTTGCCGATTGCGATCAGGTTTTCGCGCATGCGCTTGGTTAGCGCCTTACTGGCTTCTTCAGCTTCTTTGGTTTTTTGGAGCAACTCTGCGTCCATCAACAGTTTGAATCCGGTTACGTTCCTGGGGCGTATATGGATCATACTTTATTTACCCCGATGTGACTTATGCCGTCTATCGCGGAATCTTTTCGTTGTGTAAGATAGGTTTATGAATTCATTGGGAAAAATGAAAATCGCTGTTATTGGCAGTGGTGCCGCGGGTTTGGCTGCGAGCTGGCTGCTGTCAAAGCAGCACGACGTTACGTTGCTCGAGCAGTCAGGCAAATTGGGCGGACACGCCAATACTCAGGCCACGGGCGACGCCAGAGCACCCGGCATCGACACCGGCTTTATCGTCTACAACGAGCGTTGTTACCCTAATCTGATCCGCTGGTTTGATGCGCTTGGGGTGTCCACTGAGCCCAGCAATATGTCATTCTCGGTGTCGCGCGATAACGGGCAATTCGAGTACGCTGGCGGACCACCCTTGGGTCTGCTCGCTCAACCTTCGCTATTGTTGCGCCCCCGGTACTATCGGATGCTGCGAGATTTGCTGCGATTTTATCGGGAAGCGCCGAACGCCATTCCGGCTGATGGCAATCTTAGTCTGGGTGAATTTTTGGCAGCTGGCCAGTATTCCGATGCGTTCGTTAATGACCACCTGATGCCGTTCGCGGCTGCGATCTGGTCTGCCTCCACCGATGCGTTGATGGATTATCCGGCCGCTGCATTCATTCGGTTTTGTGATAACCACGGCTTACTGCAGCTGACCAATCGGCCCCAGTGGCGAACCGTAACCGGCGGTAGTGGCAATTATGTTGAACGGGTTGCCGCGAGTATTGGAGCACAAAACATACAAACAGATTTTCACGTGTCCAGCGTGAAACGAGAGACCGATTGCGTTGAAATTCGGTCCGCATCTGGGGATATTCTAAAAGTGGATCACGTCGTTCTTGCCACGCATGCAGATCAGGCACTGTCGATGCTGATTAACCCGAGCCAAACGGAATCGCAGCATCTGGGGGCGTTTCAGTACGAAGCCAACACGGCCGTTTTGCATGTCGATGAATCATTTATGCCAATACGAAAACGGGCTTGGTGCAGCTGGAATTATGTTGAGTCCAAGTCGATACCGGAAAAAGTGTGTGTCAGCTACTGGATGAACCGATTGCAGAATTTGCAATCTGATAAAAATTATATCGTCACGCTCAACCCGTCGAGCATGCCCGAGAGTGCAAAACAGATTTATCACACAACTTACAGGCACCCAATGTTCAACGCTAAAGCAATGGCTTCACAGCAAAGCCTATGGTCATTGCAAGGGGCTCAACGTACCTGGTTTTGTGGGAGTTACTTTGGCTCCGGTTTCCATGAAGATGCGGTGCAGTCGGGTTTAGCGGTAGCGGAACAGCTTGGCGCGGTGCAACGGCCTTGGGTTTTGGATAACCCGTCGAACCGCATCGTTGTATCAGAGCCTGCGGCTGCAGCAGGTAGCAGGGTTGCTCTATCGTGAATTCAGCGCTGTACATCGGCAAGGTGTTTCACAAGCGTCGTCGGCCTGCCAATCATGTACTCAATTATCGTGTGTTTTCTCTTTTGCTGAACTTGAGTGAAATCGATGAGTTGCAGAAGCGATTGTGGTTATTTTCTCGCAACCGTTGGAATCTGTTCAGTTTTTATGACAAGGATTTCGGCGAAAAAGCCTCGCAGACGCTCGCCAGTGACCCGGCTGTCGATCAGGAGGATAATGAGCTAACCCATGTTAGTCGGTTAGAAATTCACGGTTCGGGTAAGAATGTGAAAAACGCAACCGGGGTTGCTAACGAGTCTCTCAGCGAATATGTGAGCAGAGAGCTTCTGGCCAATGGTATGACGCAACCGCCGCATACCATACTGCTCAGCTGCTACCCCCGGGTATGTGGTTTTACATTTAATCCGTTGAGTCTGTTCTACTGTCTGGACGATCAGGGTGAGGTATTTGCGGTATTGCATGAGGTGCACAACACCTTCGGTGAACGACATGTGTATGTTCTGCCGGTTGATCAACCTTTGCAGGCCGAAAAAAGCGTTTCCGGTGATAATGATGATCACCGCGAGACCCCGCCAGAGAGCGCAGGTGGTGGCCACTGCGCTGAAGATCATACAGAGTCGGTCAGCGCCGAGCTTGAAAAAGCCAATTGGATCACACAGGCCACTGACAAAAAGTTGTTTGTGTCGCCGTTCGCCCACATGAATATGAACTATGAATTTCGATTGAACGTACCAGCGGCAAAGCAAATTATTGTTATCAAAGCGAACGATGAGAAAGGACACCTGCTTACGGCAAGCTATACGGCTGATAGGTACGCTTTAAACAACGGGAGTCTGCTGCGGTGTTTTTTCTCAATTCCATTTATGACCTTTAAGGTCGTGGGCGGTATTCATTGGGAAGCACTCCGGCTTTGGCTTAAAAGAGTTCCCTGGTTTTCACATCAGGCGAAAAATACACTTACACGCAACAATCTAAACAATTCTTAAGCAATCATGGCTGAAGTAGAAAATCAATCGCTGATAACCAGCAGTGGCGTAACCGGTGTTGGTGCAGCGGTTACAAAAAGAATAAAACACCGCTTTGAGCAAGTACTCCACGGTTTCCAGGAAGGGCAGTTATCGTTGGTCTGGCCGGACGGTACGACGAACGTCTATGGTGAACGCAGTTCGTTGGTCGAGCAGAACGCCGACGTGGTTTTGCACAGCTATCAACCATTGCGTCGTTTGATAACAGATGGCCAAATTGGGTTCGCCGAAAGCTATATGCGCGGTGAATGGAGTACAGAAAGCCTACCGAATTTGTTTTCATTGATTATGCGTAATGAAGCGCGCATCGGGCCTGCGACTCGAGGCGGGCGGTTCGCACGGTTGGGTAACTTATGGCAGCACTGGACAAACCGAAATTCTTACCGCGGCAGTCAGCGCAACATCGCTTACCACTACGATCTGGGCAATGATTTTTATCAGCTTTGGTTGGATAAGAGCATGAGTTACTCGTCAGCGATTTACCATTCTGCAGATGAAACGTTGGAGCAGGCCCAGCAAAACAAACTCGATCTGATAGAGCAGCTTCTTGAAGCGAAGGACGGTGCCAAGGTGTTGGAGATTGGATGTGGTTGGGGTAGCTTGGCGAAAAGATTAGCCCGATCGTCCAACGCCAATGTTACCGGCGTGTCATTGTCAGCCGAGCAGCTCGATTACGCCAGAGCTCACAAACAGGCTGATAGAAGTGAGCCGGCAGTCAGCGCATCCCACTCTGGCAAGCCGAAAGAGCAAACTGGTATGACACAGTTCGAACATACCGATTACCGCGACGTTAAAGGTAAGTTTGATCATATAGTCTCAATAGAGATGTTCGAAGCGGTTGGTGAGAAATACTGGAATACCTATTTCAACAAGCTAAACGAATTATTGGAATCAGGTGGAACCGCAGTTATTCAAACCATCACGATAATGGAAGATCGATTCAACGCTTATCGCTCGCGTCCTGACTTCATTCAACGCTACATTTTTCCCGGCGGTATGTTACCCACAAAAACGTCACTCCAAAAGCAAATAGATCGAGCTGGATTTGTGTTAGAGCACGATCAATGGTTCGGGGATAGCTATGCGCGAACCCTGGCCGCATGGCGTGAGCGTTTCGAACGGGCATCACAGGATGTCGTGAATATGGATTTCGACGAACGATTTATCCGCATGTGGCGCTATTATCTGGTGTATTGCGAAACCGGCTTCAGCATAGGCCATACGGATGTGGGCTTGCTAAAGATCCGGAAAGTGTGAGGCGATGTGAACTATTGTTGTTCTTGCATTGATCCGGCAGATAAATTGAACCGTACCACTTTTTAATAACACGCCGGTCTTGGACAGCTAATGGTATCCGCAAATTCAGCCCCGCAACGCGCAATTATCGATTTAATGAAGGAGAGACTTCATGTTCAACATCAGGCTGCAATCTGCGGCGATTGTAATGGTTATTACCGCCTGTGTAACGTCGGGGTGCAGTAGCGTGAATTTCACACAGCTAAGCTCACAGGGGCCAGACTTTAAGTTTGTTGATTACTTCGACGGCCATACCCGCGCATCGGGCTGGTTCGCCGATCGGTTTGGAAACGTGAAGCGCCACTTTTGCGGAGACTTCTTCGGTGAACAAAAAGGCGATGTGTTTAGCCTTGATGAAGTACTTTATTATTCAGATGGAGTCATTGAAAAACGCGTATGGGATGTTATCGTTGCTGAAGACGGTGCGTTTAGGGCGGAATCCAATTCCCTCGTTGGTGCTGCTACTGGTGTGCAGAGAGGTAGCGGGTTAAAAATTCATTACACGATGAATGTCATGATCGCAGAAAACAAGTTCTGGAGTTTACGAATGAACGACTACATGTTTTATCAACCAGATCTTAGCTTGCACAACAGCACAGAAGTTAAAAAATGGGGCCTTCGTATAGGCAACGTGTCGACCCAATATTACAAGCACGATGGGTCTCAAACCTGCATGGCCATTCAAGACAAGACAGCCAGCGCTATAAACCGTTTTTCGGTCGCATCCTAGCCGGCATTTGCGCCCGTTGTTAGATTTCGCGGGCGTACACTACCACTCCTACAGTAGCTTTTTGGTGACGACAAAGTACAGCCAGTACGGCAGTATTCTGAATAGCTTCAACCAGTAAGTGAATCGTTTTGGAAATGTCAGTTCGAAGGCCGTGCTTTCCAGACCGTCTACTATGCGCTTTGCCGCATCTTCTGTTTCCATGATAAAGGGCATATTGAATTTGTTTTGTTCGGTGAGCTTGGATTTTACAAATCCAGGATTGATCAAGCTCAATTGAATTGAGTTGGCGTTGCATTCGGGCTTCAACGATTCGGCCATGTTGATAAGAGCGGCTTTCGAGGAACCATAAGCTGCAGCCCTTGGTAAACCTCGAAAACCAGACACGGACGATACAATGGCGATATGGCCATGCTGTTGTTCGGTAAAGTACTTGAGCACCGGTATCAGACACCGGACTACACCGCGCAAGTTTACATCGTACGTTTTCTCGAAATGCTCCAGAGTCAGATCGGCAAACTCCACTGGCTCGTAATAACCTGCGTTCAAAATTACCAAGTCGAGTGGATTCTTGTCGTGCTTGATTTTTTCAAATGCATCGATAACTGAATTGTTGTCTGTTACATCAAGCGGTGCAGCCACGATACGCCCAGCATACTCATTAGACGCGCTTTCCATGGCTTTTAGCGCGTCCTGATTTCTTGCGCTGGCGAATACCGTGTGTCCGGCTTCGGCGTAGAGTCGTGCAACCGATTCACCGATACCACTACTGGCGCCAGTAATCCAAATATTCATCCACTCTTACTCGCTATTAGGGGTTGTTAATTATGTAGGTGATTGTGCTGTCGTCAGAACCGAGAAATTCAAGTTTCACCCAGCGATTATTATCGTCGTACCAGCTGTCGGTAATAATGTCTCCAGTATACCGATAGTGGGTAGTGTTTATAGCTACACCATTAATCGTTAAACTATCCTCGCCCACAGCTTCAATCGATACATTACTGCTCTTTCCGGTAATGGTGTTGAACAGCTGCGATTGTGATAGCGCGCCGATGTGCCAATGGTTAGTCGCAAAACTCAGTAAAGGTGCTGTCTTTTTTTCTGTGTTGCTTTCAAGCAGGCTCTCATTTTCCTTGTTGGTTAAGGATGCTGTTTCGGTCTTGTTATTGGTTGTCGTTTTTGAGGCGACTGAAACAAGCTGATCGTCTTGCCACTTTTCTGTGGATTGGTATTTAAATTTGAATACCGGTATTTTTAATACTCTTACCGTAATGTTCGACTCAATATCGACGGTTAACGCGTTTTCATTTTTCTCGAGGCGGAGCGTGTGCGTGCCAATGTTTTTCCCTTTTCGGAAAATGGAATACGTGGTTGTTGGCTGGTACAGAGACGCCGCTGCTGAGGCAGTGATGCTGTCGCGCTGCTCTGTGCTATCGGCTGCTGCCGTGGAGCTGACGGCTAACAAAATGTGGAGCAGGTAAGTACCGGCCAGAAGAGCAATAATCCGTTGTTTCACAGCGTTTTTCCAGGAGAAGTGGTTGCACCTAGCGATACGTCCCTGTCAATGTAACAGATCAGAAAAACGTGCTAGACGATACTCACTGGAGGAATCATGCCAAAATTACTAATCTGCAATTTTAGGTAGTCGTCTTTAGCGATGTAGCTCATATTTGACGGCAGCAATTCAGGGGCATTGATGCGTTTTATCGCGTGTTTGAAAATGTGAGTAACTTCATTGCGCCACTGTTCCTCATTGAATTTGTCGGGAATAGAGGAACTGCTGCAAATCAAGGGAAGTGCCGGTGAGTGCTGGGTGATTTGTAGCACGCGCAAAATTGAGCTTGCCCTAGGCTCGTAGCGTTGTGCCAATGCCCAACTGACAGGGTCGAGAGCGCAAAGATCGGCATCGCCGTTTGCAACTCGGTGTAAGGACAAACGATGTGAACCTGTGCGTATCGCGTGCGCGAAGAACTTGGTTTTTTGTGGTCCGATAAGCCGTTCATTAATCAGCAGGTTTCTAAGCGAATTAAATCCAGACTGTGAATTCTCCGCGTTAAAAGCAAGCCTGGTATCTTGATAATCACCCAGTGTGTGTCTGGTGTCAGTGCGTTTAACCAGCAGTACACTCGCGTATTGCCCGCCAGCACAATGAGGTACAGCGTATTCCGGTGTGCCAAGTACGATGGTGGTCTCGGGTAATTCAGTGGCCAAAGGATAGATACAGGTTTGAGATAACAGTAGATCGTTGCGGTGCCAGTGCCGATGCTCGTCACCGCGAGTTAACTGCTCCGGTGCATTTACACCGAGCGCTCGAAAGCCTGCACTCAGCTCTGACCAAAACGCATTGGTTAGATTAGTCAGCTCAGGCCAATCATACATGGGGAGTGAAGCGATCATTGTCGTGTTGTATCAGGTAGTATTTTTTGCCAGAAACGGGTGTTCAACCGGAAAGCGTTGTTTAAAAGTAAATTGTTTCGCCAAATGTAAATAACCGGGATACACATGGACGTTATGGTGCTGGTAATGCGCTCTATACAATTGAGGAATGCGATACCAAGGCACCTCAGGGTGATCATGATGGACCCTATGAAAGTTATTGTTCAGATAGAGCAACTGCATAACTGCGTTGGACTTTATTATGGCGGAACGATGTTCAAGGTTCTCCTCAGGTAAATGTTCGCCATATGCCCTTAGCATTAGTAGTGATGCCGCAGGGTAGGCGATAGCTAAGGCGTAGAAGAGAATTGGAAAATCAAACACCGACAGCCAGACGAGAACGATTGCAATACCAAGGCTGTGCCACAACCAGCTGATCGCCACTGCGGAGTTGTTTTTCATTAACGGTACCTCACTCATTAACATTCGCACGATCATAACGCCTGGCCCGATCAGCAGTCGACCAAACAGCGTGTTATTAAATTGCAACGTTTTTTGAATAAGTGTGTTGCATCTTTTCCATTGACCACGAGCGAGAAAATAAGATTCTGAATCGTCGAAGGGGTCGGTGATCAACCAATTACGGTGGTGTTGTAAATGCAACAGCTCGTAACGCTGGAAGGGTACGATTAATCCGATGGCCGGAAACGCGAGTGCAGCGTTGAACCAGGTTGAACTCGTTGGGTGCCCGTGTATGACTTCATGTTGAAGTGAAGAATGCAATGCAACGATGAACCACATTAAAGGTAGAAGAATCACCGTTGGCACATGCGCATGAAAGGCGGTGAGTAAAAGCCACGCCGAATAGACGAGCAAAAAAATCAACAGGGTTGGCCACTCTTGCAAAAAAGCTTTTATGCGTTGAACTTTTATATGTTGAACTATTGCGCGATTAATAACAGAGTCTCTCTTATGGGCTGGGCTCAGCCTGACATTATTTACTTTCCCGATTATTGATCAATCAGTACGGATGTCAGAATGCTGCATGGTGCTGATAATGGATAAACGGTTCGAATGAAAACCGAAAGTACGCTTTAAACGGGCCGGTTGCAAGCGCCGTTTATCGTGTGTGTATTGTCAAGTTGAACATTTGCCAGCCAATTCGCTTTTCAGCATCGGCGCAGCAGCAGGCGAAGGTGCGCTTCCAACTTACGCCGCTTAGCCGGGGTAAGCTGTGGATACACTTTGAGTGCATTGGACACGCTTGCTCGGTAGTCTGAATTGGCTTGCAGTGCTGAATAGCGCAGTAGCAGTCCCGCTGTGTCAATAAAATTTCGTTTATCTTCGGCGAACGCGTCCACAAGAGAATCAATCGTTATCTGGCAGAGCGTGTCAGCGCTGCTGCTGTTCTGGCAAAGATTGAAATTGTGTTCGCTGAATCCGTTGGTTAGCGCACGTGCAACTGGATCGGTATCTTGCCCGTGTTCAACAAACGCAAGGGTATTGGCGCGCAGTATCTGTTCTGCCCGTTTAATCAGTGTGCTCAGTTTCTGGTTAGTTGTGCTCATGAGGCATGCTGAGCGCAAACCACTTCTCGGATTGGCTTTATATCCGTAGTGCACAGGTGAAAGACCTTGCTTGAGCCAGAAGGCTAGAGTTAATGTGTCCGCGCCAAAGCTTGCGCCTATGACATCTATTTGCGATGCCAGTTGTCGATTGATTTGTGAGAATAAATGCGTGCCGAAGCCTTGTTGTTGAATAGCCGGGTGAACAGCAATTCTGACAATGCGAGCGTAGCTGGCCGCAAGGCCATTTGTTTGTCCAGCACTTTGCGCCAGCAACTGAGGCAGTATCTGATCTTTAAGGCGACGTTTTTTTTCAATAATCGGTCGGTGCAATTCGTCGGGTATGTCACCTTCCAGAGCGACTAGGGCTGCACCTGTTAGTACGCCATCACAACGTTGCGCGTAAACCTGTAGTGAGTCTTTATCCAGAATGTTGCGAAGATCGGCTGGTGTGGTTTGATAGTGAGCCTGAACCAATAAACCGAAAATATCTTCTAGCCACTGGTCGTTATTCAGCAATGTGTTTTTATCAACAAAATCGACCGTCGCATTCTGTACAGACAGTGGCTGCTGCGGCAATGTTGACACGCGTTGTCCAAGCAAAAACGCATCGTTGATAAATGCTTCCACAGGATCGCCGAGCGACCATCGAACAGGTAGCTCGGGTTTGAGCAGTAACCAGTTCGGCGCAAGTGTATCCAGACGTTTGGCAAATCGCAGTGCGAAGCCCCGTCCAGCACCTTCGTAGCCTTCCACTGTGGTGGCGAATATGATGGTCTGGGTTAACAAGAGTAGTTTTTCCAGAATCGCGATTGGAATACTTCCGGCTTCCTCCACAATTAGTATCTCGTGCTTGCTATTCAAAGCTTGCTGGATAGTGAAAAAATCAATCGTCTGTTGAGCGTGTGCCAGCAGTACCCCGCAACTCGAACGGCGTGTGGAGCACAGAGCAATGGTTTGCCCATGATCAAGCGATAAACTGTTTAGTTGCTTTATTGCTCTGCCAATAAGCGCAGACTTGCCGCGCCCGCGATCGCCTTGAACCACGACCACATTAGGCGAGACAGGCATGGAGACTGGCGATCTCAGCCTGCTCAGCAGTTGCTCGACCATTGCGTTCTGTTCTATTTTCCAGTTTGCAGGCGAATCATTTATCGGATTGGGCGCGTGACGAGGCACACCGGTGGAGCGTAAGTGCGTGTATCGGTTGTGGGTCTGTTGAACGGCTGCGCTTCTTGTTCGAATTTCGCTTGCACCGATAAACAACGCGACATGATTCATCGTGTCTAAATCTATGCTTTCTGACGTAGCCGTTGCTGAAACAACGTGGGTTTGGTGTGCGATAAGTTTTCGTTTGAAACGCTCTAGAAACGCCGAATGCTGGTTACTGCGTGAATCCGCTACGCAGTTCTCGCAGAAATCCCAATGTTGAAGGGGTGGGGTGATAACGATGATGACGCCACCGGCGATAATCGTACCGGCACTGGCTGCCAACTGGCGAGGATCAAACACGCCATTAGCGTCAAAAACGATACAGCTGTTTTCGGTTCCAAGCAGGTTGTTGATTTGATCTGACACGTCACTGTTGCCATGCAGTTCGGGTACGTGCATTATGGTGTTTGTGAGCGTTGTCACAGTTTGGTCGCTGGCGCTGTCTTGCCTGTACGCTTCTTCTGTTGCTCGGCTATTTGGAGCCGGAGTTCGGGCCAGATTTTGGTCCAGATTGCCGTTCAGGCAATTGGAAAAGGTGTCCAGAACCGGGTCCAATTGAGATGCTGCATCACCAGCTAACACAAGCAACAAGCGAAATTGCTTTGAATGTGTCGTTTTCAGACTATCTTTTAAGTAAGAAAGTAGTTGACTTTGATTGCTGAACATCAGGCGCTAGTGAATTGCGATAATTTCACACATGAATCGGGCTAAATAGTTATAATTAGTTCATCAGCGACACAAATTGAGCGTCGCTAACCAAACCTCCTCCAAGTGGTATTGAAGCAAGGAGCTGACTTAGCCAAGGACGGCTGACTTTTTTGTCCATTGTACTTCGCTTTCTATTGTCCTTCGAGTTCAATCCCTGTTTATTATCGGTGTATTATCGGTTTATTATCGCCTTCTGTGTATTTCGCTCCACGGATTCAAACTGCACCAGTTGAGTGGTGATATGCAGAGATTGCCGACCGAGAGCTTGTTTCATGAGGCTCGTAGAGTCTAAAAGTTACTGAACCCCATTCAACTGGAGCAGTTTCCAATGGATTTGCAAGCGTGTAGCCTTTAATTTGGTTTGTCTTTACAACCAAAAGCGGGTGCCAAACTCAGTCTTGTAAACCGACAAAATTTCGGCGGTGTTTCCAGTCGCCTTGCCTGGCTTAAATTCGGCAACTCGAAATGGCTGTTGTAGAGTTATGTCGATCACAATTTTAGCTTTTTAGCGTTCATGTTCGCCGCAATTTTCCTTGATATTGGCTGGTTTTCGCGATTGCAATAGACCGTTGCAATGCTATAATTCTCAGTTGAAACAAAGATTTAAATGTATTGTTCTATTTTTGCTTGGATGTAATAGGTAAAATAATTAGCAGCTGCATTGAATTATTTGTGTGGTGCAGTAACATTCGTGCAACAGTGACGTGTGCTGCTGTAACATATGCTGCTGTGACATCCGTTGTCGGTCCAAGGGTATTCTCGTTCAACGTCAGTATTAAGGCTGACGGTTTACAGATTAACGGCGGTCCGGATTGGAAGCCTGATTGACAGGCAAGTTAAACCATGGCTCGGTGATTCTACTAACGAAATGCGTATCAGCATCACTCGCGGTGGTTAACTGGCTATAACTTTAAAGTTTGAATTTTTTACTCGAAGAGGATATCTGAATGAATAAAAAGCTTATCGGTGTGGCGCTACTGTCTCTCAGCGTTATGACTTTTTCCGCGTGCTCAAGTGACGACGACGACGACGACATGGGCACCACCGGCGAAACCACTGGTGAGACCACCGGCGAAACAACTGGTGAGACTACCGGCGAAACCACAGGTGAGACTACTGGCGAAACTACAGGTGAGACTACTGGCGATACCACTGGTGGTGGTGTAGCTGGAAGTTTTGTCGCAGACTTACTTAACGCTAACGGTGCAAGTTCTGCGCTAGCTGCTATCCAGTCTGAAGGTCTTGCTGAAGCTCTGGAAAACAACAGCTGGACTATCTTCTTGCCAAGCGATGATGCATTGGCTGGTTTCACAGGTGACGTTAACGTATTCGCACACGTTCACGATGCTGCTTTCTACACTGCATCTGATTTGGACGGCTTGGTAGGTTCAACTATCATCAATAACTCAAACGGTGGCTCTCCAGTTATCACCATTGAAGGTGGTGGTACTGAAGCACTGATTATTGCTGGTCATGAAGTGGTGACAGCTGATTTGACTAACGATAATGTCAATTCAATTATCCACATCATTGACGGTGTCATTCCTGCTGGAAACTAATTCAGCAATGCACTGACTTTATGGTCATGTGTTCAATGGCCAGACAGAAAAACCGTCCCAATGGGGCGGTTTTTTTTTGCAAAAAAAATGAAGTAGGATTGGTTAACTAAGGGTTTTGATCATGGGTATTGTTGTAAATTCTGCATTCGACGCAGGTAACATTGATGCAGTGAGTGCGATAGATTCAGACAATATTCGACTTAGAATACGCAAGGATCATCAAAGTGATTTTCTGCAGTGGTTTTTCTTTCGCGTGAGTGGTGTGCGCGACAGGCAATGCCGATTTATTATCGAAAATGCATCGGAGACCACTTACCCGGCGGGTTGGGAGAACTACCATGTTGCCACGTCGAACAATCTCGAGTACTGGTACCGAACTCCAACAAGCTATGACAATAAAACATTAAGTTGGTCTGTTACGCCCAAAACTGACGTTATCTACTTTGCCTATTTTGCGCCTTACTCATTAGATCGCCTTGCTAATTTGTTAGCCCGATGCGGCTGTAGTAATGGGGTCTATGTTGAGTCTCTCGGCCAGACACTGGATGGGCGGGAGCTGGATTACTTACGCATAACGTCGCAGCAACCGACTGAACCGAGACACGCCAAACCTCAAGTGTGGTGCGTTGCTCGGCAGCACCCAGGCGAGAGCATGGCGTCCTGGTGGATGGAGGGTTGGTTACTGAGATTGCTCGATAAAAACAATGCAGCCGCTAGAGCGCTGCGTGACCTTGCCGATATAAACGTCGTGCCTAATATGAATCCCGATGGTTCTTTTCGCGGTCATCTGCGTACCAATGCGGCAGGTGTTAATTTGAATCGCGAATGGGCAGAACCCAGCCTGGAGAAAAGCCCTGAAGTGTATCTGGTGCAGCAACGTATGCGTCAGACCGGTGTTGATTTGTGTATTGATGTGCATGGTGATGAGGCGTTGCCGTACAACTTTATTGCCGGAACAGAAGGGGTGGCCAACTGGAACGATGATAGGGATAGACAATTGATTGCATTCAAACGCACGCTAGCGGCGCTTAACCCTGATTTTCAATTCGACTACGGGTATCCACGGAATCAACCCAACAGTGCGAACTTGCGTTTCTGTAGTAACAGCGTAGCGAACACGTATGGCTGTCCAGCTTACACACTGGAAATGCCGTTTAAAGACGCAGCCAATAGGCCTATGCCGGATGTGGGCTGGTCGCCAGAGCGATCTATGGCGCTGGGCAGCTCGTTTGTCGATGCTGTTTACCTGGCGATGAGCGACCAACTCATAGCATAACGGTTGACTCAGCTCACTGAAATTAAACCATCTGTTTTTTAAACTGCGACGTATTTAAACTGCTATTGAAATGCGGTTTCGAAAAAGCTTCGAAGTTTTCGAGAGTGCAATCGCTCTGGTCCCATAGCGCCCAGTTTTTCCAACGCCAACATACCGATTTGCAGGTGTTGCGCAACTTGCTCTTGATAGAACTTCGACGCCATGCCCGGTAGTTTCAGTTCTCCTTGTAGCGGTTTATCGGATACGCAGAGCAGTGTGCCATAGGGTACACGCAGTCGAAAACCGTTTGCCGCAATGGTGGCTGATTCCATATCGAGCGCGATAGCTCGTGACTGCGACAATCGGCGTACGGGTTCCCGTTGATCTTGCAATTCCCAGTTTCGGTTGTCCACTGAGGCTACCGTGCCGGTTCGCATAACGCGCTTCAAATCAAACCCATCAAGACCAGTCACTTCGGCTACGGCTGCTTCAAGCGCTTGTTGTATTTCGGCCAGTGCGGGAATAGGTACCCAGACTGGAATATCGTTATCGAGCACTTTGTCTTCTCGAACGTATGCGTGTGCCAGTACGTAATCGCCGAGCGCTTGCGCACTTCGCAGGCCTGCACAATGACCCAGCATTAGCCACGCATGTGGCCGCAACACTGCCACGTGGTCGGTAATGGTTTTTGCGTTTGACGGACCAACACCGATATTAATCAACGTTATGCCCCGGCCCTTTGCTCCAATTAAATGATAAGCAGGCATTTGTGGAAGTTGTGTTGGTGCTTTTCCGGACGGGTGTGTTTCACCAGATTGTGTTAAGACGTTTCCCGGTTCAACAAAGGCACTGTACTGCGAGTTGCCTTCAGCCATCATGACTTTGGCCAAGCGGCAGAATTCATCAATATAAAATTGATAGTTGGTGAATAAAACGTAGTTTTGAAAGTGTGTCGGGTCGGTCGCAGAGTAGTGCATTAACCGGTGCAAGGAATAATCTACCCTTTGCGCCGGAAACGGGGCCAATGGCACAGCTTCGCCAGCCAGTGGTTCATAGGTGCCGTTAACAATGTAGTCGTTAACGTGCGCTATATCTGGTACATCGAACGCATCTCGCAGAGGCACGCTGAGTTCTGCCGGGTTGTCGGTAGCCACTTGTTGGCCTGCCACCAAGGCAAAGTGCAATGGAATAGGGATGTCTGATTCGCCCACTTCAACTGGTTGGTCGTGGTTTGATATTAGCAATTCGAGCTGGTGGCACAGATAGCCTTTAAATAACTCTGGTTGTGTGATGGTGGTGGCGTATTGGCCCGGCTGATTAACGAAGCCGTAGGATAGTCGTGAATCTACTCGTGTGTAGGTATCGCTTCGGAAACGTATTTCCGGATAGAAAGCGCGGTGTCGGCCGATTGGCAATTCGCCTTTTAAGTATTGATCGAATGCGGCACGCAGGAATCGCGTGTTTCGGTCGTATATTTCGATGAGTCGATCGACAGCGGCTGCTGGATCGGTAAAACGTTGGGTGGTGAAAGCTGGAGGAGTGGTGTTTGTTTCTGCCATTGTGTTTCTCGCTTTCGCAAGAAGTATAGCATGAGCCCCTATCTTCGATACAACCAGTAAACCAGTGAAGCCAGGCTGCCGGCAAGGTAAAAAAGCGTCAAAGGAGCAGCACTGCTTTGTTCGCTTAAATTTAGCACCAGCGCGGTTAGCACAAAGCCACAGCCGAGAAAAAATTGAGATTGGTAGCTCTTAATAATCAGGTAACCAATTCCGGCGCTCGATTGTGCAATGTCAAAAAAACGTTTGTTAAAAGCCAAACGGAAAAACGAAGAACAAAAAGTAATCGTCAGTAATAACAGCAGCAATACACTTGCGTTAACGTCGTCATCAACAAGGCATCGGAGTAGCCACGAGAGTGCGTAGAGTATGACAGCCGAGCGATACACGAGTGATATGGCCAGCGTGTCTATGGTGTTCTTGATCAAGTAGAACATAAGTGCGAAGAGTACGGCTAAAACAACAACGACCACTCCGAGTCGGGCAAAATTTTCGTTTGCCAACATGAACAACGACAGCGTCCAGTAGTGACTCTCTAAAAAAAGGAAAAAACCATCTACCATGAACACAGGGCGAGAGCGCTTGTTATCGGAAAAAGCCAATGCCGTTGTAAAACCGATGTGCTCGGTTTCATGTAACTGCCCTGGCGCAGCCTTTTTATAGAACCAGACGCTCGAGATCAGTCCAACGAGTGCCGATAACGCCAGCAGCCACGGCAATCCGCCAGCATCGAGCAATACGCCACCAATCAGAATACCAACCTTTAAAAATACGGTGACAAAAATCTGGAAATTACCATAACGCTTTCCCGCATCGTTTTTCCCCAGTAACTGAAGGAATAGGGTGCGCTGCGTAGTCCAGAAAAAGGCATTGTAGAAGCCGTTCGCAATACCGAGTAAGGCTATGGAAACAACATGATCGCTGGTATAGAACACGCTGATAACCAGTAAACATTCAAGTGCGAATGTGATGCAAAGTAACAGGCGTGTGGACAGTCGACGGCTTAGGCTTTGCCATCCTGAAAGGGCTGCGCAAAAGCTCAGGCCCGATATGCCAATTAATAAAGTGATATTGGCAAGGCCAATACCACTTTGCCATAGAAATACAGGCAGGTAGAAAGGTAGCAAACCAATAAGCAGTGAGTGGCTACCAAGAAACTGATAAAACACCAGACGCTGACTAGCTGTGTCCACTGTGCTAGCCCAGCGAACTAGAACGTATTGGTGTCGGAGACTGCCAGACTATCCATTTTTTCGTAAAACGGTGCTAGATCGTCAACACCGCCGAGTCGTGGTTTTTCATGCATTCGGGTGTATGGCCGTGAATTCACTTCAAGGAAAATGCATTTTTGGTCAGTGTATGCTTGCTCGATACCGTGCTCGAAAATCACATCGATACCGAACAGGCTAGCATCGAATTGCTTGACAATCGATTTGAATAGTGCCTTGTTAACATCAGGTATGTTGTTTTGGTCGATGGTTTCGACGATTCCGCCAGGTGCCAGTGCCACACGATTAAACAAGTACACTCTCTCGTTTTTTCCAGGCACGCTGGAAAACGATAACGATTGCTTCGCCAGATAGCGAGCAATGGCCGGGGATTGCTTTATCGGATAAATAGTGGGGTGTAGCTGCATTTCCTGGCGAACGGCATTTTCCTGATCGATCAGGTCCCCAATGGTATTTTCGCCATCGCCGTCTATGAACGGGGGGTATCGTCGAATAACGGAGACAATCTCGTCTTGGGTTGCGAGCACTCGGTAGTTAGCACCCAACAAATACTGTTCAACCACACTGCTGGGCCACCAAACTTTAACCATCAACGCGGCCTTCCAGAGTTCTTTGTCGTTGTTAATGGGGAAGTGGCTTCCTCTTGAAAATCCGCTCACATTCGGTTTTATAACTAACGGGTATCCGTGCTCTTCGGCAAAGCGTTTTGCGGTGAACGGATTAATAAAAATTTTCCCACGCGCATGCGGAACGTTGTGCTTGGCAAACATCTCGCGTGCTTGTTCTTTCGAACGACTTCTTCTGCGAACTTCAAGGGAGTTATAGTTACTACAACCATCCATGTAGCGTTTGCTGATCCACTGATAGACCAGTTGCTTGATTTTCTTCAACGCTTCATTCTCACAACAACGGCCTCATAACGTCTTCGACAAATTGGCTAAATAACTAGTGGCAAAATAACTGGTGACTAATAACTGGTGACTAATAACTGGCGGCTAGATGATCAGTGACTAAATAACCATGGGCAGAATCAATAACGGTGTAAGTCATCAGCTTTATATATTATAAGCTTGAACAATCACAATAAGGTTCGTCTTGCCGCAAGCTTGTTTATGCTGCGTATTGGGGCGCTCGTTTTTCTGCCGTAAAGCATCATGCGAGTGAAGATAGCGGGTGGTCGGTCAACTGGCTTGATGGCCTTTGTCGCCAATGCGAGACTCATCATTGATCTTTTGATAAATTTTAGTCGCAGCGTCCAGCTGTAGCTGCTGTCGAGCAAGTTTATTGGCATGGGTAAAAACAGATTCACTTCTATTACGTGAAACTCACCTGCCAATAGCGCTTCAATAGAATCGGCCCTCACGCTCATTCGGGAAATGGCAAACTGGCCAACCTGGTCAAGGTATTCGCTGAGCTGCTTAAGCTCTTCACTTTCGAATTGAGAAGATATATCGACGTAACGTGTGTTGTTATTGTACTTGCTGTTAATCGGATAAGCTTCTGTCTTGTTAACCGCTTCGGTTACTGTGACTACGTCGTGCGCGCCATCTGCCTTGCTCACGTCGATACTGAATATTTCGAATTCACGTTTACCGGGCGCGCCCTCTTGCAGAATATAACGCTGATCGCCATCGCGGCTTTTCAGGTCTGCCCGTATCGCTTGCAATTGTTCAAAGTTGTCGGCGCGTTGTATTCCGTGGGCGTTCTGACCCCATTCAGGTTTTAGAAAAACCGGGTATTTCTCGGGCGCCAGTAGTGGATCGTCAGGTGATTGATGCAGTCGCCAGTGGTCCGGTATGAGTGTGTCGATGGAGAGCTTGGAAAAGATGCCTTCCTCTTTGGAAAAATAGCGCGCATTGAGCTGAAAAAACTTCCAAGGGGCTGCACCAACTCGCAAACAGCACGCAATATAGGTCACGATTATGATTAGAGTGATGTGCATCTGTAAGACTTCTTGATCTCGCGTTAACCGACAGCGCTGTAATGCGCACCTTCAATTTTACATTGCCAACAATGGCTTGCGCTACACCTGCACCCTAATTAGGTGCGTTGCGCGGTTACAACAACAACATGTGAGAGCCTATTTAGTCAATTTGGTTCCGCTTTAGGGCGATCAGGGCTCTCGAATAGCCAAAAATCCATCCTGCTGGACTAGCTCGAAATGGCGCAAGAAGGTCATTCCGAGTAAACCCACCTCACCATCCATAGACGAATTTATGCTCGCGCGCACGTTTTCTCGTGTTAATTCGCCAATTGATAGGCTCTCCAGCGTGGTCGAGTAGACCATGATTGTGCCATTTGCCGTGGTTACCGGAAACCGCGCACCCGGCGTGAGTTCCAGTTCTTCGGCAATTTTCCCCGGAATACTCACACCCGATGCGCCAGTATCGACTAAAAACGTGACTGTTTGGCCATTGACGTCGCCTTGAACCACGTAGTGCCCCAGTCTGTCCGCTTCCAGCAGCACACCTTTTTTACCCTCTGGCATGGCAATACTCGCCGGAATTTGGCCTCGGCTGCGCTTGTCCATCCACTTTTGAGCGAAAAACGTTCCTCCGGCAATGAGCAGAACCCAAAGCCCGATGATCATCCACTTGCCTGCGGCAGCGCCCGTTTGTTCGGTACTGCCAGATTCTTCATCACTCATATGTATCAGATCTCACCCTATGGCCTTATTTTTGGATACAATTGCGGGTTTACCGCCGACGGCTTTCTTTTTCGAGCGACGCCTTTAATTATGGGTCGCTGGTCGCCATATTGCCTGACGATTGTAAAACTTTCGTTTTCAAACATTTTGTTTTCAAACATTTTCTTGAGTATCGACATGACTGACCTTTCGAACTACCGCAACATCGGGATATTCGCCCACGTAGATGCGGGTAAGACCACTACTACAGAGCGTATCCTCAAATTAACAGGCAAAATTCACAAAACCGGTGAAGTGCATGACGGTGAAGCAACCACTGACTTCATGGAGCAGGAGCAGGAGCGTGGTATCACTATCCAGTCAGCGGCAACCAGCTGTGAGTGGGACGGTCACCGGCTGAATATCATTGATACGCCGGGGCACGTTGACTTCACCATTGAAGTGTATCGCTCATTGAAAGTTCTAGACGGTGGTGTGGGTGTGTTCTGTGGCTCCGGTGGTGTTGAACCTCAGTCAGAAACTAACTGGCGTTACGCAAACGAGTCGGAAGTTGCTCGCGTTATTTTCGTTAACAAGCTCGATCGCATGGGCGCTGATTTTTATCGCGTTGTCGATCAGATCGAAAACGTGCTGGGTGCTCGTACGGCTGTTATCACCTTGCCTATCGGCACAGAAGATGACTTTGTTGGTGTGGTCGATTTGCTCGAAGAGAAAGCCTACATCTGGGACGATTCGGGTAATCCTGAAGCGTTCAAAGTTGAAGACATTCCAGCCGACATGGTCGACAAAGCAGCCGAATGGCGCGAAAAGCTGGTTGAAATTGCGCTTGAGCAAGACGACGAGGCAATGGAAAAATACTTCGAAGGTGAAATGCCCGATTTGGCAACGCTTAAGCGATGCATTCGTAAAGGCACTATCGCGCTCGATTTCTTCCCAACGTATTGTGGCTCAGCGTTCAAGAACAAAGGTGTTCAAAATGTGTTGAATGGGGTTGTTGATTTTCTCCCCGATCCAACACAGGTGAAGCCTCAGCCGGAAATGGATCTCGAAGGTAACGAAACGGGTGAATACGCAATCGTTGACCCGACGAAGCCAATGCGAGCACTGGCATTCAAAATTATGGATGACCGTTTTGGCGCGCTGACCTTTATCCGTGTTTATTCAGGCACATTGAATAAAGGCGATACCGTGGTTAACACGTATACAGGTAAAAACGAGCGCATTGGCCGTATCGTTGAGATGAACGCCGATGAACGAGTAGAACTCGATTCGGCAACCGCTGGCGATATCGTTGCGGTATTGGGTATGAAGAATGTTCAGACCGGTCATACACTGGCCGATGCGAAAAACCCTGCAACGCTTGAACCCATGGTATTCCCGGATCCGGTTATCTCCATAGCGGTTGCGCCGAAAGATAAGAGTGCATCTGAGAAGCTGGGTGTCGCGCTGGGTAAGATGATCGCAGAAGATCCTTCGTTCCGTGTTGAAACCGATGAAGATAGTGGTGAAACCATTCTTATGGGAATGGGTGAATTACACTTGGATATTAAAATCGACATTCTCCGTCGTACCCACGGTGTTGAAGTTGAAGTGGGCAAGCCGCAGGTTGCTTACCGCGAAACGATTACGCAGGAAATTGAAGACACCTACACGCACAAGAAGCAGTCAGGTGGGTCAGGTCAGTTTGGTCGTATCGACTTTGTTATTACTCCGGGCGAGCCTGGTACTGGCTTTGAATTTGAATCGAAGGTTACCGGTGGTAACGTGCCACGTGAATACTGGCCAGCGGTTGAGAAAGGCTTCAAGAACAGCATGGATGAGGGCGTATTGGCTGGCTATCCTTGTCTGGATTTTAAAGTTACGCTAATGGACGGTGCGTTCCACGCGGTGGATTCATCTGCAATGGCGTTTGAAATTGCGGCCAAAGCAGCTTACCGTCAATCGGTACCCAAAGCAGGTCCTCAGCTTATTGAGCCTGTGATGAAAGTGGATGTTTTCACACCAGACGATCACGTGGGTGATGTTATCGGTGATCTAAACCGACGTCGCGGCATGATCAAAGATCAGCAAGCTGGTCCTACTGGTGTGCGTATTAAGGCAGACGTGCCGCTGTCGGAGATGTTTGGTTACATCGGCGACTTGCGTACCATGACTTCTGGCCGAGGCCAGTTCTCTATGGAGTTCTCGCACTACATGCCTTGTCCGAAGAATGTGGCTGAGGTTGTTATAAAAGAAGCGCAGGAACGTAATAAAGCATCTTAAAAGCTTCATCACGATTGCGAGCAGTCGGTTAGCAATAGCCGACAATGCAGCTGTAGAAAAAACGCCTCCTTTTCGGAGGCGTTTTTTTTGCTCGTTTTTTCGCCTTAGATTGACCGTTCTTTAACTGGCTTTTCAGTGACGCTTCCTTAGTAACTGACGACCACTCTAATGGTTTTACAGCGTAAATTGTCGATCGACAGTATTGGAAATGTGATGAATTATGTTTTTAGGCAAAGTCCACAACCAAGCCACTGTGATCTGATAATCCACTGTTGCGCAAGTCGTGCAAATAGTGAATCGACTGAATTACGTTGTCGGTGTCAGGTCTGCAAAGACAATGATCGTAGCGGTAGCCATTGTCGCGCGAGCTAACCCAGCTGTACTCTTTTACGGTGGGGTTGCGGCTTCGCCAGCTATCTAGCCAGCCTTTGTTGAGTAATGCCTGAAAAATGTGTGTGTTGTCAAAGCTCTTGGTGTCGGAATCTTCGAACGGGATACCGCAGTTCAAATCGCCAATGATCACGGCATTGTTGTAGTCCGATGTATTCAGTTGGTATAACGCATCCAGATACGGTATCTGTTTTTTCTTTTGCGGTAGGTGGCCGGCGAACACGTCGAGTTGCTCGTATCCTGCTACTGAACAGGTCACGCTTGCGCAGAAGGCAAGATCGGCATCGAGTTCTGTATCCCAGGATGAGACACTGAACGGAAATCGGCTTGCCAACATAACGGTGTTTTTCCGTGCATCAGCGGAGGCCTTATGTACATGACTAAGCCCAAGAGATTGGCAGGCGTCAAGAATAACCGCAGCGCTTTTGCCATTTCGAAATTCTTGCAATACCGCGATATCTGGTTTGGTTTCAATGATTGCATCGGCAATTTGGTTAGCGCGTTTGCCACCACCTTGCAAAATATTCCAGCTTAACAAGCGCATTTACTGCTCTTTCCAGCCGCGCTTATAGTACTGTTTTTTCCAATCGGCGAAGAGTTCATGTATTTGTTCTTCAGAATCGCTGACACAAATTTCATGGTTCAGAGGCTCTTTTCGGTTCGGGCTGAAATCGGTTAGGTGCAGCACGTAGGCCGGGTAGTCTCTGGCAGCAGTTTGTTTATTGGTTTGCCACAGTAATAGCTTACGAACCATTGTGTTGCCTTTCAATGTTTTCGTTGCGACTGATCGTTTAAGAATGGTGCTTTCCGGTAAATTCAATGCATCGATTTTACCGTGTTCGCTGGTTGGAATATTAACAATGTCGCTGAGCTGATCGGCACCGGTATCAGCTTCGCTGAAGGTTTTATCTTCACGCAGTTGAACAAACTGTGGCGAAATAATACTGCACAACGGTAAGCGCCGTATGCCTTTCCATGCATTGTTATCCTGCGACCATTCAACCACCATACGATCAATAGGGCTGCCATGTGATGTGGTGGAGATAACGTCTAAACAGGATATTTCTGCAACCAGGCCAGGTTTGATCATTCTATAGGCAACGCGGTCGGAATTGACTTCGGCGTAATCGCTTTCAACATCAAGCTTACGAAGTTGTTCAAGCAACGCAACGCGATCATCATCAGAAAAACCACCACCAACGCGCCCCACAATATGTGCATGGTGATTGTCTCTGGCAATGCCAATAAGCATGCTATGCAGCATACCTGCGCGATCATCAACACCTTCTGAATAACCCAGTACGGCTAAATCGATGGAATGGCGGGGTTTGATTTTGAAAACCCCGGCATTGTCGCTGCGCAATACAATGCCTTCGGCACCTTGTTCGTTAACATACACATCGAACAGCTCCAGCGCTTTGGTGCGATCGCCGGTGTGTGTTTCAACGGGGAATATAGTGCTGCCATCGCCAAACAATTGCTGCGCCTTTTCGATTGCGTCTGCGTAGTTCATGGACAGATCGTCGCCGTCCAAATCGTAAATGTTGAACACGGCAAAACACAAACAATCGATATCGGCCTGACTGTCTGGAGCACGTGCAATACGGACTACATCGTGCACGCGTTCGCGTTGCACATCTGCGCGCTTAACGTGTAGTTCGCCACCAAGCATGGCGCTCTTAACGCCTGCGTTTGTCAACAATTGCGCAGCTTCTTTGTGAAACGCGGCTCCGGCCCGCAAGGTCCCACCCGGATTCAGGGTGATAACCTCGCCATCCTGATAGAACAAGCACGTGAATTCGCCATCGACCTTGCGGCTGATCGCATATTCTGCTTCTGGCAATCGTGCTTTTGCTGTTGGTCGGTCGTAGGCTTTGGTCATGCGGCTTAGCTGACGCCTGCGCATGCGGGTTGCTTGCAACATGGCAGGGTCTGCCAACGATTCTGCCGCGTTGCCGGTGCTGTAATCCCCGAGTTTTTGAGTTAGTGGCTTCGACAGCAATGCCATGAGACGCTCCGTTGGCAGGGATGTTTGCTCAATTGATTGACTAACAGTGTACTATTTGTGCTTTGATACTGTCTGTAAACGAATAGGGCGTGACTATGTTGTATCTGTGGATAAAAGCGGCACACATCATTTTTGTGGTTGCGTGGATGGCGGGCTTACTCGTCTATCCGCGATATAAAATTCACCAGCTCGCCAGTCAACCCGGCGATCAGCTATTCGAGACCATGAAAGACGCAGCTGCTCGCTTGCGCCGTGTCATTCTTCTGCCAAGTATGATACTGGTTTGGGTGCTCGGCATAACGCTTGTAATGCAAAACCCCTCGGTATTCCAAGGTGGTTGGATGTGGGCAAAGCTTGCCTTAGTCGTGGCGATTACTGGTTTGCATGGCTTTTACGTTAAAACTGGCAAGCAAATCGATAATGGCACGTCAACGATAGCCGTTCGCACCCTGAAGCTAACCAATGAGCTGCCATTTATTGCTCTCATTCTTATTGTGATTCTAGTGGTGGTCAGACCGTTCTAAGGCCGTTCAAATAGTGTTCGTTGAGTCGCTTGCCAAGCCAGCTAGTCGAATCTGGGTCCGGTGCTGCTAAGTATTGCACGCATACAGTTTCATGAGCGTGGTTTTATAAGCTAAGTACCCCGGTTTTCTACGCGCCGTTTGAGTTCCATGTTGCTCAGGTGCAGCAACAAGGTGTAACGTTGATTGTTGGCATCGCCTTCAACTCTTCCTTCAAGGAAGGCCCGGTAGGGGATGGAGCCGCGCCGGAAGATCAAGGGCTGCTTGCCGTCTTCGCCTGCACCGAGCAACATCAAGCTATTCTCCTTGGCAAGCTCTTCTGCCATGGCGTACAAGAAGTCGTAAGTTAATCCGTTTATATGCACCACCTGCAGTTTCGCGGTGAACACGAAGCGACGTATCGCATCCGACTTCGGTATGAGTTTGCCAGTCCAGCGCAAGGGTATGTCTGTGTCCACATTGGGCTCTTCACTTTCACGATTGCGCTTGGTAATGAGCTTGCCGGTGGTATCGCGTACAACTTCAGTTTGTTCTACACGAAAAACCAGTTCTTCATCCGGGCTGACAAATACTTTACTGGTGTTCCATAAGAACTGTCCAAAGCGCTCGATATCTATTTCAGGGTCGCCGTCTATGAGTGCTTGTGAGATAGATTCTGGTTCCCCGAAGTTTTCTGCCAGCGTTTCGTAGTCATGGGCGGTTGTGGACTTCAAGACGCGCCGGGTATATGTTTGTCCGCCTTTGGGGCCAAGGTACCTCACAGGTTCATCAACACCGACGCTTTCCGCTTTGACCACGGCGTCTCTGTTACGCTTATCTGACAGATTAATATTGGGCATGAGTTATTTCCTATAGCATGCTGAAGTCGATACTGTCAGCGGGATCAGCATCGTCTGTGTCTTCGTCAAGGTTCTCACCCTTGCAAACCGCGGCTTGAGTCAGTCCTACCGATTCAATTCGATTCTCTCGCGTGATCATCATCCAGACGTTATCATCTTCATCGCTAAGCACGAATGCCGGGTCATAACCAACACCGCCTCGATAGCTAAAACCAAACTGGAATATGCTACCCACTCTAAGTGTGTCCATGAGCGAGTCTGGAAATCCGGCTTCAGGTTCAAGTCGATACACCAGTCGTACACTGTGGTTCAGATAAGTTTCTGGGTCGCATTTTTTGTCTAGAAGGATAGGGGCATCGAAGCTTGATTCAACTTCTTCAACGGGTTCACCATCAAGGTTGACCGGTTGAAGTTCATCGCGATTGACCCATTCACCCTGGGGGTTAACATAGCCCAGGGCGGTACCACCTTTTGGTATCAGTGTTTTTCCATCGGCTGCAAGTGTCGCTACAGTGCAGCGCAGGCCTTCCATGTCGGTTGTATCAATACTCACCGAGCCATAGAGATGCGAGCGATCAACTTTAATAATGCTGGCGTCGAATACTGTGTTGTCGAGGCTGAAACTAAGTGTGCGTGGCATAGTGTCTCTGTCTGGTTAACCCATCCGGTTGTGCATGGACGTTATAAATCAACTGTGCTGCCGTTGTCAGGTTAGCGTGGTGATGTTTAAAGATAGCAATTTATAAATGGCAAAGTGAATCGATACCTTGTATTGCATCCTCAAAAGCGGCTGAGCCGTCTTTTAATGGCTGACAACTGATTGCTCTGTCATCAACGTAGGCTGATGCTATTGGCTTTGCCTGAGCTGTGTTTATAGAGTCATAGCTGAATCCGTGAGAATCGAGCCAGCGTTGAATGCGCCTATGCAATTCATCAATTGCTTTGGCGCTGCGAGCTTTGCCAGATCGAGTTGAAAAGCGGGCGGTGTAGATAACGATATTGGCCCGATTGGCCAGCTTACGCGTAAATTCAACCGCACCATCAATCGGTGGGCCGATAGCGCTACCTTCAACACGATTGGCCAAAACGCCGTCCAGATCGACACATACAGTGGGACGGTTTTTGCGTGCATAGTGGCGATTTGAGCGAAGCGGTGGGGCGCTGCCGGGTTCTGCGTCTTTTATCTTCACCGGTTTTTTAAAAGGGGCGCTATCACCATCGCGTTTCTTGCTTTGCTTTGAGCCTTTCTGTTTGTCGTCGGGTATTGCAGGTGCTGGCCCGGGTACATTGTTCAACATAACGTCGATGGCTGCATGACCCGTTAGCCACGGTTCATCCAGCGTTTCTTCACCGGCCCACACGGTGGAATAATGATCGCGCGTGTGGTGTAAACCCGGCAAACGGAACCAGGAACCGAGACTGTCTTCTTTAACGGCCTTGGGGAAGGTTTCGGGGAGTTTCTCCAGATTCAGGGTCTCCCAATCTGAGACTAACCATTGCGCAAAATCGAATACCAACTCGGTAGGCGCAGGCTCTGCAAACAGAACCCACAAATGAAAACCGCCTGCGCCGTTGGAGTCGAACAGCATGGGGTCGTATCCCATGGTTTGCAGTTTTTGATACCACGTGACGCAGGCGTTAAGATTCCGCCGCGCCAAATCAGGGGCATCCGCTGCCTCCGGGTCGTGGCAGTCGATATCGACGCCAAACCAGCGACTGGTGATGTCAATCGATTTAGCATGCAGCCCGATTAACTGGGGTTTGCGCATCCGGCGGCTGGCAAAGTGCCTGGTGAGTTTGTCGAGAGTGACTTTGTCGCCACCACGCTGCGCTTTTGCTGGTAACGTCATGGCCTTGTACGTTCGGCCCGTTTTACGCCGTTCGCTTGGTGTGGGTACCGAGTATTGTCCCCAAACATCTTTTCTGTTGAGCAGTCGCAGGGCGGCCCAATCGGCAAGTTCTGTGGCGCGTTCTCGCCATTCTTCACCAATGATTTCGTGTGCGCTTGCCATAACAGGAGTGTAAGTGAGGCCGCGAAAAAACGGCACCCCCTAAGTGCCCAAAATTGTGAACTTCACAAAAATTGCGCTGAATCGCATTTGATCAACCACAGCGCCCGCTGCTCCGTGTAGGATGGTGTTTTATGTTGGAAACCAGAGCCTCTTTTATCCATGCTCGATACGAATCAGAATAACGCAGCTGCATTAGGACCCATGCCAGACACCACGGTGTCTGTGCGCGACACTTTTGGACTGGATGTTGACATCACGGTTCCAGGCTATGCCGAAACCACCGAACGTGTGCCGGAGCTCGACCCCACCTATATTTTTGACAAACGCACAACCCTTGCCATTCTGTCGGGTTTTGCCAACGATTGGCGGGTCTTGATCAGTGGCTACCATGGCACGGGCAAGTCTACCCATGTGGAGCAGGTGGCTGCGCGTTTGAACTGGCCTTGTCTACGCATCAATCTTGATAGTCATGTCAGTCGTATCGATTTAATTGGAAAAGACGCAATCGTTTTGCAGGAAGGCAAACAGGTTACCCAATTTCAAGACGGTATCCTGCCGTGGGCGTACCAACGCAACGTAGCGCTTGTATTCGATGAGTATGATGCCGGGCGACCGGATGTCATGTTCGTTATCCAGCGAGTATTGGAGTCTACCGGCAAGCTAACCCTGCTCGATCAGAGCCGCGTACTTACGCCGCATCCGGCGTTTCGATTTTTTGCCACCGCAAACACGGTTGGTTTGGGCGACACCACAGGTTTGTATCACGGTACTCAGCAAATCAATCAGGCGCAAATGGATCGTTGGTCCATCACAACGGTGCTTAACTATCTTCCCGCTGAACTGGAAGAGCGCGTGGTACTTGCCAAAGCCCCGCACTTGCAAAACCCCGAAGGTGAACAGACTGTAAAGAACATGGTTGCGCTTGCAAACCTGACGCGTAACGCATTTAAAAATGGCGATCTGGCGACGGTAATGAGTCCACGTACGGTTATAACCTGGACGCAAAACCTCACGTTTTTTAAAGAACCAGCGCTTTCGTTCGAATTGGTCTTTTTAAACAAATGCGACCCGGCAGAACGTTCGCTTATAGCTGAGCTGTATCAACGCGTTTTCGGTGAAGAGCTTCCGCCGGCAGATGCCAGCTGAAAAGGCTGACAACTCGTCTTCTGCCCTAACGCCAACGAAAGGCCGGCAGGCAGAACGTGGTGCCACTGATTTCAAACAGTCCACCACGGCATGCGCGCGCGCAATCGCCAGTGATCCCAGTATTAACATCGAATTCGATGAACAAGCCGACGATGTTGATGTGCGCTCTGCAACCTTACCGGCATTCCCGGTTAACGCCAGCGCCCAGCAACGCGATGAAACCCGTGGCAGAAGCGATGCACTGGCCTTGCATCGCCAATTTCACGATGCCAAATTACACCAGCGGGTACAGCCCAATACCGACACGTCGCAACGCTGTTTCGCACTTGCGGAACAAACGCGCATCGAATTACTGGGTGCCCAACAATACGATGGTGTTGCAAATAACCTGAATGCCGCGCTCGATCAGCGTTATCGGGCATTGAACGATGCGTTAAACCACCAACACGCCAATGTGCTCGATGACGCTCCTCAACGAGTTGGGATAGAACACGCCTTAGCGTTGTACATACGGGAGAAAATGGGTGGGCCTTTGCCTGACGCTGCCGATCACGCATTAAAAGAGTGGCGCGAGTGGCTAGGTGATAACGCCGACCCACAGTTCGATGCGAACGCGTTCGATTTGGAGCGTCAGGCAGATTACGGCAAGGCCTTCAGTGAGTTGTTGCGTAGCCTGAAAATCGATCATGGCGACAGCGAATCACCCAACGCCGATGATGAAATGGGCGATGACGGTGATGAGAAGGAACAATCCGATCAGGATGCTGCAAGCGATTCGGATGAAACCGATATGGGCATGGATGACGCCAATCAAAGCGACAGTGGTGAAGAACAGCAAGGCGAAGCAGAAGACACCGGAGACGCTGCTGAACCCGATGAAATATCAGATGATCAATCGGAAAATCCCGGTGCGCAACGCCGCCTGAAAGAACAGTTGAATAACGCGCGTGAGAAAAACGACTACCACGTGTTCACAACCGACTACGATGAAGTGGTGAGAGCCGCCGATATTTGTCCTGTAGAAGAGCTCATTCGACTGCGCGAACAACTCGATCAGCATTTGGGTGATTTGCAAAAATTAGTGGGTCGATTTGCCAATCGATTACAGCGTGTGTTGCTTGCACAACAACAACGAAGCTGGGATTTTGATCAGGAAGAAGGCCAGCTTGATTGTTCACGGCTAACGCGTGTGCTGACTGAGCCGCTTGCGCCGTTATCGTTTAAACAAGAACGCGATACCGAATTCCGCGATACCGTGGTCACGATACTGTTGGACAATTCTGGTTCCATGCATGGACGTTCAATACGGGTTGCGGCGGTATCGGCCGATATACTGGCCTCGACGCTCGAGCGCTGCGGCGTGAAAGTTGAAGTGCTCGGCTTTACCACGGTTGCATGGAAAGGCGGCAAATCGCGTGAGCGCTGGGTGGGTGCGGGTTACCCTGCTAATCCTGGGCGTTTGAATGATCTTCGCCACATCGTTTATAAGTCTGCCGATATGCCATACCGTCAATCCAAACGCAGCCTTGGATTAATGATGCGAAAAGGCTTACTAAAAGAAAACATTGACGGTGAGGCCTTGCAGTGGGCTTATGGTCGTTTACTGCAGCGTACCGAGCATCGTAAAATTTTGATGATGATTTCAGATGGTGCGCCAATCGATGATTCTACTTTATCGACCAATCCGGGCCGCTTTCTTGAAAAGCATTTACGCCATGTGGTGAATATTATTGAGCGTCAGGAAGAGGTTGAGCTAGTCGCTATTGGCATTGCTCACGATGTAAGTAAGTACTACAAGCGCGCGACGACTATCCACGATGTGTCGCAACTGGCAGATGTAATGACAAGACAACTTGTCGAGTTGTTTGCCGAACACTAGCTGTTTAACCTGTCGGATAACGCGTGTTTCAACGCCATACCGTTTTTATGGAAATCAAGCGTTGCCTGTTTATGGCAATGCCATTGATTGGTGCTCAGCTGTTGCAAATGGGCAACGGCCTGGTAGATGCTATTGTCGCTGGCCGTCTAGGTCGTGCGGAACTGGCGGCGGGTGGCATCGGTGCGACCATTTGGTTCATGGTGTCGTTACTGTGTGTTGGTTTAATGGCTGGTTTATCACCCAAGTTATCCGAGCTTATTGGTAACGGGCGACGAAACGCCGTTGGAGAACTCTACCGACAAGGTTTATGGCTTGGCATACTGGCAGGCTCTATTGGTTGCATTGTTATATTGCTCATTCGGGCAAACCTTGCATCGACTTCTCTGGAACCCGAACTTATTCCGCATATTCGCGATTATCTGATTGCTGCCTGCTGGACTATGCCTGCATTGGCGATTGTGCTGGCGTCCCGAAATGTCTGTGAAGCAACCAATTTAACTCGACCGGTTTTGTTTGTGCAGTTGGCTGGGTTATTGGTGAACATTGTTGTCGACCTGGCCCTTGGCCTGGGTTTATTCGGTTTTCCCAAACTCGGGTTGTTCGGTATTGGCTTAGCCACCTCTGCCGTTACGGTTTGTATGGCGGTTGCGTTACTCTGGTTGCTCACCAAACCCTCGTTTTCTCGCTACAACCTATTTGCCAGTATCGATAAACCTGCCTGGAAACACATTGGTCCAATGCTGTCCTTATCGATTCCGATCTTCTTTGCACTGGCGTTTGAAGCTGGTTTATTTGCTGCAACGTCTGTGCAGGCGGGTATTTTGGGTACCTTGCCGGCAGGGGCACATTTTATCGCCATTGGCGCAACAGCGTTTTGTTACATGCTGCCTTTAGGCTTGTCGTTTGCGCTGACGGCTCGCATTGGCAGAGCTTATGGCCGATCGCAAATACAGGCACTGGAGCTACGGGTTTATGTCGGCGTTATTCTCACCATTGGTATGGCGGTGTTTACTGCGTTGGTACTGCTCGTTTTCAGACACCAGATTGCGGCTATTTATACTAACGATATGGAATTAAGAGAGTTTGCGGCCACGTTGCTGTTGGTGGCGGTGCTGTTTCAGTTATCAGATGGTATGCAGGCGACCTTGCTCGGTATGTTGCGCGGGCTGCAAGACACAAAAATACCAATGCTGATTAATTTATTTTCTTATTGGATGGTGGCGTTCGGAATCGGGTATTGGTTAGCCAACCATGCCGGTTGGGGGGTGTATGGTCTTTGGACTGGGTTGATTATCGGGCTAACCGTTTCAGCTTCGTTGCTCGCCTTGCGACTGCGATATAAAGTGAGCCGTGTCAGGGCGACGCTGCTATCTGGTGAGAACAACGGCGAGCCTACCGCTTCTATTACTGGACAGATTTAACATCAGTCGAGCAGTTGCGCTCGCCATTGATGGTATTTTTGTATTAGCGATAAACTTGCCATCGCCGGACTGGAAGAAGGCAAGCTAATCCATTGGATACCGTCAGTGTTAATGTTGTGTTCATCCAGCAATGGCACAGCATGTCGCTCAAACAGACGTTGCGCGGCTTTTCCATTGAAGGCGATTTTCTTTATTTGTGGAAATTGTGCAAGTAAACCAACAAAGTCATTAACAACGATTGAGTCGCTAATAATCGCTGAGTCCAAGCTGCCTTTTCGTTCACATTCAGCCAGAACATCCCACAAACCAAAGCCGTTCGCTGTGAGTGTCGACAGTCGTTCTGCATAATTTATGTTATGCGATTGGGCGTAGTCTGGTTGTGCGTTCGTTGCCGGTTCAGGGTTTTCCAGTGTGCTGACGATGGTCAGCATGATGGGCCAGAATGCGTTGCGTTTGTGCGCGTAGTACTGAACCGCTTCCAGTGAGGCAACACCGGGCATGCTGCCCAGCAGCAGGGTATGAGTTAGCTCGTCACAATGCGCGCTAAACGATTGCACAGACATTTTCCGGTGTATATGTTTCAATTCGCGTTCAGCATAGCGCGAATTAAAATCAGATACATGCAACAGTCCAGTCAAGCACCCGTTCCGCGCATTGGACTAGTGGTATCCATCTTGGTACTGGCGTCCAGTGTAAGCATCATGTCTACCGATATGTACGCACCCAGCTTGCCTGATTTAGCAGAAGAATTTGATACCACACCTACGCAGGTGAAGCTCACGATCAGCCTGAATCTGCTGGCATTTGGCCTCGCACAACTCATTCATGGCCCGTTATCAGATCGCTTTGGTAGAAGACCGATATTGCTGTGGTCATTGTCGGCGGTTGTGCTTGGGTGCATGCTGTGTGTTTTTGCGCAAACAATTAACCAGCTTATTGTTGCTCGCGTGTTTTTAGGATTAGTGGCTGCCGCTGAGGCGGTTATTGGTTTGGCGATAATAAAAGATCTGTACACCGAAAAACAGCAAGTAAAAGCGCTGGCGTTTCTGGGTATGGTGATCGCCATTGTTCCGGCGATGGCGCCTATCCTGGGTGGCTATTTACACGTGGCTTTTGGCTGGCAAAGTAACTTTGTTTTTATTGCGTGCATGGCCGTGTTTGCGGGTGTGGTTATTTATCGTTTTCTGCCTGAATCTACGGTGCCAAATCCGCTTGCGCTTCAACCGCGTCGCATTGGCACAGAGTATCTGCGTTTGTTGCGCCATGCTGAATTTTTATCCCACACACTTCTGCTCGGTGTGGCGTTGGGTTTGATATTTGTTTTTGTTACCGCAGCACCGTTCGTGATCATCACTTATCTGGGTGTGCCGGTAGAGTTGTTTGGCTACCATCAGGCAGCAATTGTCGTCAGCTTCTTCATTGGTAGTGTGGTGGCATCACAGTTGGCCGATCGATGGTCGCCTGTTCGCTTATTGCACTGGGGTGTGTTGTTTATTCTGTTTGGCAGCTTGTTGCTGATTGGTCTGATTATGACCAATCAAATGACGGCCATTTCGTTGGTGGCGGTGTATTCGGTTATGACGTTCGGCATGGGGCCTTTGTTTGCGGTTGCGCCCAGCAGAGCGTTGCGCTCGATTAAATCCAATGCAGGGTCAGCATCGGCTTTGTTGAGCGGTTTGGAGCAGAGCATAGCGGCATTGTCGGGTGTTGCGGTCAGTGTGCTGCATGATGGCACCGCAAAACCGATGGCGCTGGTTTCATTTGTTCTGGCGACGGTGTTGTTGGGTCTGTTAATTTGGATTGGCAGACAACGACGTGTTGTTTTAACCGGCTGAACAGTGTGCATTTTTTGTGCACTTATTGCGCATGGGTTGCTCACGTGTTGCGCACGTGTTGCGCACGTGTTGCTCATTTGTTGCTCATTTGTTGTGCAGTCCCTATTGCCCATAATTGGCTCAAATACTTGGCGTGATCAAACTTGTTTGTCACCTTTCAGCCGTTAACTTGATTGGCAGTCAAAATAATGGCATTGTTGGCGCACTCTCGCTTTGATGCCTCAGCATGTTCGATCGAAAACGTTGTTCTGTACCGTTTACTGTCCGGGTTACTCTGCCGTCTCATTCACGATATACGTGGCAAACCGGGGCTCGACTTATAGGCGCCATTGCTGGCGTGTTTCTTTTCGCACTAAGCCTTGCTGGTAGCGCCTTGGCAAGCGAGGGTGCTGACACCAAGCCGGATAAACCCGGGGGAGTGAATGCCTTGGTGTATTCGTCCAGTGCAGCAGAACTGTTCTGGAGTCCAGCCGCTGGTACACGGCTTGAGGTTTTACGCAATGGTCAAACACTGGGTGTGTTCGATTCGCGCAGTTTGTATCAACCTGAATTAAAGGACTCTGAAACTTACACCTACACACTGCGCTCGGTGAGTACTGAGGGCATTCGTTCCGATGACACGGTGCTGTTACTGAGTACACAGAATTTCAGCCCACCGATAAAGCGCGTTTATCCAAGTGGTGTTGCAGGTGGAAACGGCGTAACAGCTGCGCAGGCCGATGATCCCAATGCAAATTCAAATTACCGCAATGCCGATAAAAGCTCAGCCGAGCTCACCATAACAAATGAAAGCGATACCAACGTAAACGACGTGGCGTTTTCATCTACCAGCGACAACAACGGCTTGCCCAGCAACGCGCTCGAGAACAACCCACAGGCGCAACCAATTATCATTTCTCAAGGACCCGATAACTGCATTGCGCGAGATACCAATGGTCTTGTCGCTTGCGTAAGAAACGCCAATGCGTATCAACAAATTGATATTGCCAATGATATTCAATGTGCCGATAACTGTTGCCCCAATGGTGATGCGATTATTAAGTTAAGCAATGTTCATGGACTACAGATTAACGGTCATGGTCATCGGTTAATCCGCAAAGCGAACCAACGGCAGTGTAGCTTGCTGGATATTCAAAGCGGATCGGATATCGCGTTTCGAAACATTTTCCTCGACGATGACCAGTCGGTACCCGGATGTCAGGTTAGTGAAAACTGCCCACGCATGGTTCATATTAAAAACGCCAGCAATATTGCTTTTGACCAAACGCACATCAGCCATGGAAAAGGCTACGTGGTCTATGTTCAAGCCACCAATGGGTTCCGTTTTGAAAATGGGTCGCTGCACAATTCAGGCGTTCTGGGTATGTACATCGGGCATGGAAACAATGCATCAACCAATGTGCGAATTACCGGCTCTACCTTTAGTGATAACCAAACCAACGGTTTGGCCTTGCTTGGTGTTACCGGAAACAACGTAACGGATAATCTGGTGGCCGATAACATTTTTGTGCGTAATCACCGCAAAGGTCAGTGGGCGGTGCTGCCAAGGTATGGCACTGGGTTCACCGGCGGCGGACAGCTTTACGTGGCTGAAGCCTCGAATGTAACGGTACGCAACAACGTGATAAAAGATGGTTTTTGTGATAACTGTTACATACAGCGTCAGGCGCGAACCGGTGTGAGTGGTATTGAACTCGGTTTGCCGAATAATGCATCAGTGAGTAATGTTGAAATCAGTGGGAATCAGATACTGAATCTGGATGGATTTGGAATTTCGCAAAACAGCAATAGCGCATTGAGAAACGTCAGTATCAGTAACAATCAAATTCTGAACAGCACCAGTGGTTTGCACGCAAGTGGTGTGAACACAGCCAATAACCGGATAGTGGATACCCAAAGGTTTGAAAGCTTCGAATCAGGCAGTGCTTTTGGCAATGCGTATCGGGGTTCCGTGCAGTGTTCTTCCGGCGGTACTGTGCAACGCTTGTGTGGAAATGGCTCGCGCTTTGGTGAATGCGCAGTAGAATTGCGCTTGGGCAGTGCAGACTGTGGCGGAGCCATAGCAGAACTCACCGGATCTTCAGTGAGTGTGCATGATGCGCAAAGCGTTGTTGCAGATGGTTGGGTTAATAATCCGATAGGTCGTTGGTGTATCGAATTCAGTGATGCATCCGGGAATCGTCTGAGCGATGTATGCAAAAACTTATCGAACAGTGGTGCATCGGATGTTCAGTCGTTTGTGGGTTTACCAACCATCGATGCGCGAGCACCCGGTGATGCCCGTTCGGCGCAATTGCGAATTTACCATCAACAATCAGGTGCCCGGATGCTTATTGATGATTTAAAGCTGTCGGTGAGTGAACAATAATAGGTGAGCAATAATAGGTGAACAATAATAGCGGCGCTAAGTTTACGGTTTAGCAGCAAATCGTTCCATCAGATAGATGGATATTGCACCAGCAATCATGAGCGCAACGCATATCCATGTATCAGAGCTGGCCATCTCAGGCACGAACCAGTTATACGCCTGAACCACTTCTTTTGGTTCTTTGCCTTCACGCTCCACCAATTGCATTAAGGCGTCTTTCCATGGCCAGATGACCACCAGAGACCCGAGTACAAAGCCTGTCATCAATGCAAGTGTTTGATCTTCAAAATGTTTGAATATCCAGGCGATCACATGCGAGAAAAGAATAATGCCGACTGCACAGCCCAGTGCAAGTGGCACAAGGATGTCCATCGACATAGAGCTAATAGCGCCCAACACTAAAGCGTAGTTACCCATAATGATCAGTACAAACGAACCTGACAGCCCAGGTAAAATCATACTGCTGATGGCAATCACGCCGCATAGAAAAACGTAGAAGAACGAACTGTTTTCTGAGGCAGGGGCGAGCAGGGCTATACCAATTGCGATAGCCGAGCCAATAATAAGCGCTGCAATAACGGCGGGTGACCAATGACTGATGCGCTTGGCAACGTAATACAGCGATAACAATATAAGCCCGAAGAAAAACGCCATGGTAAAACGCTCATGGGTTGCCAGCAAATACTCAAATAACTTTGCCAGCGTCACAATACTGACAATAACACCCAGACCAATAGCGGCTAAAAAACGACCATCAACATGTTTCCACACGCCGCTGAAGTCTCTGGCGAGCAACAGTTTTATGGCCGTGATATCGCACGCCTTAATCGCGTTAATCAGCCGCTCATAAATGCCTGTGATTAGTGCAATGGTTCCGCCGGATACGCCGGGGATAACATTGGCTGCACCCATCGCAACGCCTTTGAGAAAAACGCTTAGATCTTGTGTCATGAATCCAGTGATTCCAGAATGGGCCGCAAAAAGCCCTTGTGTTGGTCTATTTCCTGATCGCTGAGTCCTGCCACTTCATACGGCATAACCAGCCAATCGTCGGTCTCGTGCAAATAGAAATCAGGATTCTTGCCAGATCGGTTCTTTTGCGGTTTAAACCAAGGTGCTGCAACCCGCACCTGCTGTGGTGTGTTGAGCTTGAGCCGGGATGACAATCGGTCGACCACGGCGTTGGTGGTAAGACCGGAGCTAAACACATCGTCGACAATCAGCAGGGCATCTTCCTGATTTAACGTTTCGAGCAGATATTGCGTGCCGTGTACCCGAATTTCCTGTTGTGGGTTGTCGACCATTTGCTGGTAGCTGGTCATGCCACGATAGGAGGTTCTAATGGCGATATGATCGGTTTCAACGCCGAGGTATTGCAGGCATTCCTGCACTGCAATGCCTACGCTGCTGCCACCGCGCCAGAGGCCCACGATAAAGGTAGGATGAAATCCGCTATTGAAGATTTTTACACCCAGCCGGTAGGCATCTTCGAGTAGCTCTTGTTCGGTTATAAAACGCTTGTTGCTCACGTGCGCAGTGAAGTTATGGCAATATGGTCAGTGTACTCCAACGCCTGCCCGTCGGGCGCTCACGCAGACAAAACTAACCTGAAAATGTCGGAAAAGATTTATCTCGATGCACAGCAGTTGTTAGAGGATTCCTTCCGCTTGGCGGCCAAGGTCTATAACAGCGGGTTCCGTCCCACGTTCATTGTGGCTATTTGGCGTGGCGGTGCTCCTATGGGTATAGCGGTGCAGGAGCTGCTCGCCTACCGTGGCATTGAAACCGATCATATCGCTATTCGTACGGCGTCCTATCACAGTATCGACCAGCAAGCCAGCGAAGTGCAGGTGTTCAGTTTGAGCTATCTGATAAAGAAAATGTCTGCTGACGATTCGTTGCTAATCGTGGACGATGTTTTCGACACAGGTCGCAGTATTGAGGCAGTTATTGCGCGGTTAAAAGTTCTGCTACGTCGCAACTTTCCAAAGGATGTTCGAATTGCTGTGCCGTACTACAAACCAGATCGAAACCAAACCGATAGGGTCCCTGATTACTTTCTGCACGAAACCGATCAGTGGTTAAAGTTTCCACATTCGCTAGAAGGTTTAACCGACGCAGAAGTAGAACAACACAGACCAGAACTATATGCCATCTTAAAAGGTGCGCATTCCCAAAACAGCTGACAATAAATTAACCACGTAGTTGATGTCGAAAGATTGGCGTCACAAAACGACCGATACAAGTTGCCGCAATTCAACGCATCAGGGTAAAATCCTTCGCGAATTCGGGTGTTTTAGTTTTGTGTTCAACGCAGAATCCTATACAGATTGATACTAAAGTATTGCGTCGATGTGTTGCATCAGCATGTGGTGATAAAAACATGTGTGATAAAAGGTGCTAACGCAAGATAAGTTGTGCTTGCAGAGGTTGAACGGTTCATTCCGAGTTCCTGTAATACGCTGTTCATTGTGTGGTTGCTTTAGTACTGTGACTGCATTCACACGCACGGATTCTAAAAAACATAACAGTGGTTTCTGGAAAATCTATGTCAACATCTGGCCTGAGCTCGTCTTCTGCAGTTATTGTTGAACTTGCTGGTTTTAGAAGCTCGGATACCTCAAAGCAAACGGTATCAAGCTCGCATGAGGCGCAGATGCTGTCCATGCGGCGTCACCTAAGCTATCAGGCTTCGGTTGAAATCGATAATCTGGAACGATTGCTCGCAGATTATGGTGAAACCGTTAGAGCCTCTACGGTAAGTCAGGTGCGCTCCCTGTTGAATAAAGAGTTCGGCAAACTGCGCGTTCATCGGTATCGCCGTTTGTACATCATTCGACACCGCTCTGTTGAAGGGCTTATATCAAGCCTGTTACGGGTGCAATTTCACGCGCACCAACTTGAATTACCTGCGCTGAACCTGAAAGGTGAACTGGTCGATGCTAAACCTGTGACACTAACATGGGGTGTGGGTAGAACTACCACTGAAGCGGAAGTAGAGCGGCTTCGACGACGACGTCAAAAGCAGAAACGCTAAACGTCTTTTAAATCCCCAGGTTAAAATATGTTTAGCGCATCGGCAATCAAGTATCCGATGCTTAGAACGATCAGAATCACGCTCCACACTTTCAGCCACAGTACATTACCCCGCCAGCCAAGAATAAACAGTACGATTCCAATCACGATGCTCATGAGCATGGACAGGGTCAGCATGTGGTGCATGCTTTCACTGTGAGGGTACAAGGGGTTAGGGACTTCGCCGTCTTTATATCGCAAATTTGTGAATTCTCATTTAACCGGGATTGTCTGGTAAGCCAAGCTTGCCTGGAAACCGAGTTCGTTTAGCTTACGCTTTTTTTCAGCTGCTGTTCTTCACCAGTTGGTCAGCTACCCATTCATGGAAGTGCACGGTTGGTTTGTCCATAGCGGGTGAGAATATGCCACCTTCATAACCCGGAGATGCGCGTCCCTTTTGCATGCGTTCCACTGCGAAAATATCTTCGCCGAAGACATTGGTCCACGAATCGAGAAGGCTTTCACGGTGCGCTTTGTATGGTTCGGTAAGAGAGTCTTCACCGACATAACTGATTCGCACATGCTCAACCGTTTCATTGGTGGCCGTGGGTTGAAGGAACATAATAAATAAATGATCTGAGTGCAGACCAATTAATGTATTGGGGTATAGCACCGGGTACACGGCCAGATTCTGTTTGTGTTGAGGCCAACTGGCAAGTGAAGGTAAATGGCTATTGTTAATTTGAGTACGCGTATAGTTTTCGCTGCCTTGCCCACCGCCGTTCGCAAATCGTTCTAAATCAAAATGCACATCGAGCGGCGAAATCCTATTTAACTCTGGGTGCACGGTAGGTAGATGGTACGACTCAAGATAATTTTCTACCGGTAGTTTCCAGTTGGATTTTACGGTCATGCTGGTGCGACAGTCGGCCTCGCCTGAAATAAATTTGAGCCTGTCTTCTGCGCTACATAATTCATTGAACTGGCGGGTAAGCGGGGCAATATAATCGTCGAACGGGATAGCATCTGCGGAGAGATTAATAAACACAGCGTTGAGCCAGACGGCTGAAGGCACTTCTTTAAGTGCACCTGCATCGCGATCGAAATCGGGGTGTTGGTGTTCACCGTAGCCACCTATGTGTGGTGTGCCGCGAAGCTCTCCACTCATCTTGTAGCTCCAACTATGATACGGACAGACCAGCAAGCCTTTGGTCTTGCAAGGCTGTTCTGCCAAGTGCATACCTCGGTGGCTGCACACGTTATGAAATACGCGCAGTGTGTCTTCACTGTCGCGGGTTATCACCAGTGGGATACCCATAAAATCGATGGGTAGCACATAATTTTTTTGCGGCAAATCTTCAGCAAAAGCAATGCATGACCAGCTAGCGCCAGCAACATGACGGCGATCATCGTCAAATGCTGAGTCGGTTATATAGCGATCGTTGGGCAAGCCTCGGGCTTTGGCAATCGGTTGCTTTAATCGTTGTTGTATATCGATGAGCTTTTGCTGATGCATAATGATAAATCCGACGAGAGCCTGAATTTGAAGCGTTACATTAAAGGTGACGCTTTGCAATACGCTGATCGACTGATTATGGCTTAGGGGCGAAGTGTGAATGGCACACAGCAAAACGCCCAAGGCAGCGTCTCTGGTAACTGGCTCGGGCGTTTGCTGTTCAGCGTAGTGGCGGGGCTTGACTACCGCGGTATCGCTGCGTTGTGTGGGAGTATTATGCTTATTCGCTACGGCCCATTCGTGGGGCTGGATCTCATTTCTACTACGCGAAACGCAGAATCAATCACACTTCTGGTCCAAATTGCTGTTTCGCAGCGGGAGTTTTCAAATATTCGCCGATACCGCGGGCTAATGCTTCTGCAAGAGTCTGCCTGTACGCAGGTTCATTCAGGCGTTCGGCCTCCTGCACGTTACTCAAACAACTCAGTTCAATCAGCACGCCAGGTGTGAAACTGCGGGTCAGGATATATAGCGTGTCCTGCTTGACGCCAGCGTTATCGGTGTCCGGGTTGTTTTCTATCACCGCCTGGTAGACGTTTTTTTGCATCAGTGATGCAAGCTGTTTAGAGCCCTGTGTAAAAGACAGATCGACATTATGGCCAGCTGCAGCTTTTACAAAGCCATTTTGGTTTGCACGCTGCTTTTCAATGCTTTCGTGAATATTGTGTGGCGCTGCATAAAACGTTTCAACAAGATTTACATCGGTTTGCGGTAAGTGGTTCAAGTGCAAAGACACCACCATATCGGCCTGACTGTCTTTGACACGTTGCACGCGACTTTTGCGTGACATGCCAGTGTCGCTATCGCGCGTTAGCAATACAGTAATGTTACTTTGCTTCTCCAGAATACGTTCTGCGCGTTTTGCAATATCAAGAGTGAGTAGTTTTTCTTTTAAGCCGTTGTGCCCGATCGAACCCGGATCACTACCGCCATGGCCGGGGTCGAGCATAATGACAAATTTACCGTCGGTTCTGGCTGGCCATTTTCTTTTTGGTGATTCGCTGTAATTCCTTGCCAACGCAAACTCTTGATTGATTTGCCAGATAGAGAGTGCTTCTGATTCAACACGTTCGATTGCGAACGGGTTTGTGTTTATCGCTTTAAACAGGGGCTTTTTCAGTTTAGACGCAAATAGATACGCGCTGTTAGGTTCAGCGAGGTTCGTGTTGAAGCGCAGCGATGTCTCGGAGGTGTTTGGCTTTGCCGAGCTTAATACAGGTGCTTCATTCAGAATTCGGTGCACCCATGCGGTTGGGTTGTTTATTGTATCAACAAGGCTGTCGATATTGCGCGCAACAACTTCAGATGTCTGTGTTGTATCGGACGAAGCGCCTGCACCGATAGCTGCAACTGTTTGTGCAGCGTCTTGCTGCAACGTAAATGGTGCATCGGCCGCCAACGGACCTGCTGCCGGTGTATTGCCGGAGACTCCTGTGTAACCGTGCTGAAGCGCCAGCATAAGCGCCCCGAGCACGGCGAACTCGCCGAGCGGGCGCTGTGTCAGTGCGGTTCGCGGGCCGTTCGCTACTGTTTGTATTGTTCTTAATATATCCATGAGCCACAGTTGGTCGATTGACGAAACTGTGATGGACTACGCAAATAACATGCCCTTTAGCGACGCGTCAGTGGCGCATCGGTGGGTCTGGAACCGAATAATGCACCGTCATTTGAGCATGTCAGCCAAAAATGGGGCGGTGCGAGAGCGTTTGGAGCGGGCCACTTTCTGCGGTGTTCCGCAAGCAACCACTTTACCGCCGCCATCTCCGCCTTCAGGCCCCATGTCGATTAGCCAGTCGGCTTCTGCCATGATGTCGAGGTTGTGTTCGATAACAATGACAGAGTTGCCCGCATCCACTAGTCGGTGCAGCACATGGATGAGTTTTTCCACATCAGCCATGTGCAGGCCAACGGTGGGTTCATCGAGAATGTACAGTGTATGGGTATGACTCACCGCTTTTCCACTATTGTCTTTGAGTACCGGCTTGGCTTTGGATAACTCACTAACCAGTTTTATTCTTTGCGCCTCACCGCCGCTTAAGGTGGGGCTTTGTTGGCCTAGAGTCAGATAACCTAAGCCGACGTCTTGCAGTAACTTCAACGGGTGGTGCAATGCATTGTGGGCGGCGAAAAATTCCACGGCGTCGTCTACGTTCATGTTCAACACATCACCAATGGATTTATCTTTATATAAAACCGACAAGGTTTCTGTATTGAAGCGAGCGCCTGAGCACACTTCACAAGGCACCTTAACGTCGGGCAGAAAATTCATTTCTATGCGCTGCATGCCTTGGCCATCGCATTCAGCACAACGGCCACCTGATACGTTAAACGAGAAGCGGCTGGCGCTGTAACCCCGAATACGTGCTTCAGTGGTGTCGGCAAACAAGCGGCGAATGGTATCCCAGAAACCGATATAGGTTGCCGGGCAGGAGCGGGGTGTTTTGCCAATAGGCGTTTGGTCAACCTCAAGCACTCGATCGATACTTTCCCAGCCGGTGATTTTCTTGCATCCGGTCGGTTTGCCTATTTTACGGTTGCGCTTTTGTGCATTTAAAACGCGTAAGCTATCGTTCACCACCCGCCTTACCAAGGTACTTTTCCCTGAGCCGGATACACCGGAGATGCCAACCAGTTGCCCCAACGGAATATCGATATCCACCGATTTCAGATTGTGCAGGTCGGCGCCGGTAATGCTTAGCGTGTGCTCAGGTTTTACACGCGGTTTGTAGAGCGGGTGTTGCAATGGTTTGGCGAGCATTTGGCCGGTAATCGATGCTTTATTGTTTTTAACCTGTTTAAGCGTCCCTGTGGCAACGACTTCACCACCTCTAACACCTGCACCAGGGCCGATATCAATAATGTGTTCAGCGCTGCTAATGGTTTCTTCATCGTGTTCGACAACAACAATGGTATTGCCTTTGTGTCGCAGCATGCCAAGTGTATTTAGGAGCATGCGATTATCGCGAGGGTGCAAACCGATGGTAGGTTCGTCGAGGATGTAGCAGACACCGCGCAGGTTTGAACCCAATTGTGCAGCAAGACGAATGCGTTGCGCCTCGCCGCCACTGAGCGTGGGTGCAGCTCTGTCGAGTGATAGATAAGCCAGGCCCACTTCGTTTAAAAAAGCTAACCGGGAGCGAAGTTCTGCAAGACTGTCTCGTGCAATGAGCGCTTCGCGCTCAGACAATTTAATGTTATCGAACGCATGCATGGCTTTGTCGATAGCAAGGCTGGTAAATTCAGCGATATTCTTATCATTAAAGTACACGCTTAACGATTCGGGTTTAAGCCGCTGGCCTTCACAGGCGGGGCAGGTGTCATTGTCTTCTTCGTTGTTGTGCCAACCTTTTTCCTCACCACTTTGTTCTTCATCGAAGCCTGCGATAAGTTCTCCGGTGCCGTAGCATTCCTCGCACCAGCCATGTTTTGAGTTATAGGAGAACATGCGCGGATCGAGTTCGGGAAAACTGTTCTGGCAACTGGGGCAGGCGCGTTGCGTTGAAAACAGCACTTCGTTCTTGGCACTGGTACCGATCTTGACCACGCCGCTACCAAAATCAACTGCGCGTTGGATCATTGCGACAAGCGTCGCTTCGTGTTTGACATCGCAACTGAATTTTCCCAAAGGCAGATCGATGCTGTGTTCGCGAAATCGGTCCAGTCTTGGCCATTGATCGGTTGGCTGTAATTCGCCATCTACTCTTAGGTGCATAAAGCCTTTGTTCAGCGCCCATTTGGCCAGATCGGTATAAAACCCTTTGCGATCAACAATAAGTGGGGCGAACAGCTCAACCTTTTTACCGCGATGCTTTTTAATCACTTGCGCGGTTATCGCATCGACCGATTGCGCGCTAATGGGTATACCGCAATCGGGGCAATACTGTTCGCCTAGTTTGACAAACATAAGACGCAGGAAGTGATAGATCTCGGTCATGGTGGCTACTGTGCTTTTACGTCCACCTCGACTGGTACGCTGTTCGATGGCAACGGTGGGCGGAATGCCGGTAATGGCATCTACATCTGGGCGGGAAGCGGGTTGTACAAATTGTCGAGCGTAGGCGTTCAGCGATTCCAGATAGCGTCTTTGTCCTTCGTTGAAAACAATGTCGAACGCAAGTGTACTTTTACCACTACCACTCATGCCGGTAATGACAGTAAATGTGTCTCTTGGTATTTGTACGTCGATATTTTTCAGGTTATGTTCACGTGCGTGCTGCACATGTATGGCGTTACTCACCGTGGCTCTTTTGCGTGAGCTTGCCGGTGTTTTAGCTTCGGCCACCTGTGGCAGCTTGAGTTTATCTGTGGCGTCGCGATATTCCCTCAGCGCTCTGGCTGTAGCGCTGGTCTTATGTGCCATAACTTTGGTTGGCGTGCCCTGGGCAACCAGTTTGCCGCCTTCATCCCCACCAGCTGGACCAAGGTCGATGATGTGGTCGGCATTGTTAATAACATCCAGATTGTGCTCAATCACGATCAGGGAGTGTCCGCTTTCTATCAGCTTTTCAAACGCGAGTAGCAGTTTTGAAATGTCGTTAAAATGTAAGCCCGTGGTTGGTTCGTCAAACAGAAATAGCTGATGACCGGTTCCGCCCGCCGTTTTTTTCCTGCCAAGCACTTTCTTTGCACTTGTGCCGGATTTTCTGGCTAAGGCTTTACTGGTCGACTGACTGGCGGTTTTCTTTTTGGACGCTGCAGCGGCCTTTTTCTTTTGTGTTTTGCCAGCGGCTTTTCCCAGATGCGCCGCAA
>CAKZUP010000067.1 GCA_937922945.1 uncultured Granulosicoccaceae bacterium | reverse complement strand
TCGGCTAAAATCGCCGCTGCTTTTTTACTCATTTATCCACTCAGGTCTATCGACGTGCTCATAGGAACCAGCTTCGATTAACCAATCCTACTTGGCGAGGAACTGGCAGCAGCGCTTAGTTGCGCACAAACGGTTGAAGCCGCTTTAGCGAAAGCGCAGGAAGCAGCAGATAACATTATGCGCAACGCAGGTTATTACTAAGCTATGCGAATACCAAGCTGGGTTAATACCAGTTGGACAACAAATTGGCACAGATGTACAGGCCAAGCTCGACAAACTCTATCCAGACGACAAGGCCACCGGGTATTCGCTTGGCGAAGTACGAGGGGCCATTATCGTCATCAAGGACTATGACAAATAGGCATACCGTCTCGTTATGGACAGTTGTTGATTAGGATGGCTTGCGCACCGTCATTGTTGCAAATGTCGGTGCCAGAACCACCATCAAGCACGTTATCGCCGCCTACACCTGTCAGTTGATCGTTACCTTTTTGTCCGTAGAGTCTATCGGTAAAGTAACTGCCTATTAAAACATCGTCGCCTCTACCGCCCAAAGCCCAATCATGGCCTTCATCTGTGTGAACAATATCATCTCCAGATTGAGCGGCTACCGTATCCGCATCGGGCCCAGCATGAACAGTGTCGTTGCCTGAACCAGCATAGACTCTGTCTCGGCCATTACCACCAAAGATGATGTCATTTCCCGTACTCGCTCGTATTTCATCATTGCCATCACCAGCGTATACAGAGTCATTACCCGATCCTGAACAAATAACATCATCTCCACCGTAGGCGTTAATTGTGTCGTTACCACCATAGCTAACAATTACATCCCGACCGGCCGTTCCGTCTAGTACATCATCGCCGCTGGTACCGACAATAGTAGCTCTACGACCATTGCAGAACACACCACTACCCGATGCATGAGGCTTGGAAACCTTGCCAGAACCCGCCATGTACTCTCTGGATAACGCTGTACCGTTGCCAAGATTACCCGTATCGCAATCACGCGATTGACGAAGACAAGTGTCTGTCCAGATTTTAACGATTGAATCTCTCCAGCCATTCCACCAGTCACCATGTAAGGTCGTTCCAGCTTGCGCATTACGATTGTTATGTTTATCTGAGGCGATAAACCACGCATCGCTTGACTCACTCTGCAAATGCCAGAAGAACACATAGGATATTCGTGGTAAATGAACAGGGTAACCACTGGGGCAAAGTGAGCGACTCTGACCCGTATCGTTATCATAGATGTATCGAGAGTAGGCCATGTGAGATTGGTCTTCGGCGTGAAGCCTTTCCCCGTCCCAGCAGTTGGGAAAAGAAATGTTCATATGCAGTTGATCACCAATATCGCAACTAGGAAGCGCTGCAGAATTGGGAAAACCACTGTTGTACGGCCAGGATGCACAGCGCCAATAAACATCGTTAATAGACTCAGCATTGTTTCCACTTGCATTACCAGCGATCATGCGCAACCCTACCGGTAGCGCTGCCAGACTTGAAGCTGGCTCGTCACTCTCATGTTTGTAGTAGACATTAATATTATCGGGAATGCGAACCTCTCCTTGCCTATTATAAATGGCAGGCACCCAGTAAGCAGAACGATTCAACGTCTGGCCCTGACAGGTGGATGCACCAGTGGAGAGTAAAGACTCTGTTGTACTAAATGCGTTAGTTAGTGTATTACCGAAGAAAAAGTGTTGGTGTGCCGCGCCTGACTGCCCCCACTTAACAATGGGATCATCCATTGATGCGTGTGAAAAATCACATATTATACGAAAATTACCGAGCGATACATTCTCTGGGACAGCAGCATCGGTTAACCGTGGATCACCCTGTGTGGAGGCCAATACACCGTTGGTCAGAGCTGTACTGAGCAGCACCGAGACTGCAAAAAATAACGTATTAACCATGTTAAACCTCTCCAGCGACGACAGAGGATGATTGTCGGCACTGGAGAAGTAAAAATGAAGTGACAATAATTTAATGACACAGGTGTAGCGCAGTTTATCTCAGTCATTGAGCCTGATTAAGAACAATGTCAAGTGTTACTAGTTAAACAGTGGCATCCTCACCCCAGATTGCACGCAAGCGCTTGTCTCGTCCACAGCCATAGCGATAGGCCTTGTAGCGAACAGGGCTCTTTTTATAGAAGTCCTGATGATAACTTTCATTTCCCTTTATGGGATAAAACGTAGACGCATCCAATATGGGCGTAACGACTTCCTGCCCGGGAAATCGCTTTACTACTTGCTCGCGCGACGTTTCAGCTAAAGCCCGTTCAGAATCGTTGGCCACAAAAATCGCACTCAAATACTCCATTCCCTTGTCACAAAACTGACCACGTGCATCAAACGGATCATGGTTCACCCAAAAATGATCGAGCAGTTGCTCATAAGATACAACGTTAGGGTCGTAAGTGATCTGAACCGCTTCATAATGCCCTCTATGGTCTCCGTTATAGGTAGGATTGGTGGATGTACCGCCGGTGAACCCCGAGACCACATCAGAGACGCCTTCAAGTGCCTCAAAATCCTTTTCAACACACCAAAAACAACCACCAGCAAACATGGCCGTAGCGGCCATGGTGTGAGCTGAAGTAAAACAGGTTATTGCAAATACAGCGGATAATAATAGTGTTTTCATTGATTGTCCGGTTTTGTTTATTTGGCCGATTCGACACGATAACAGAAGAATAGTTCTACAGTGCCACAAGCCACCAGGTACAAATTAACAATTGATGCGCCCTCTACGGCCCAGTACCGCCGTGTGCAACCCAGCTTACGATACGAAATTACAGAATAACGCTGAAGTGTTACGCTACATACCGTATTGTTAATGAGGAACTGTACAGGAGGAACAACACCAAGCTAGGACTAACCAGCGAGTTTTAATGTCGTTGTCGTACCACCCCTGCACGAATCTAATCGAGATTTCTCTATATACATTGCCTCGTCTGCATTGATGATTGCGTCGGATAATCTACGGGCACTTCGACATGATGCTAGGCCAATTGACACAGATATCCCCAGCTCGATGAGTTCTTCGGCAATTTTTAATTTGATTACCTGCGCAACCTCATCATCACAATCGTAAAGTAACCCGATATACTCATCACCGCCGGTGCGAGCTACGAATGACTCATTTTGCGCTTCTACGTCAATGGGGCGAGGCTCAAAGTAGCTCTTCAACACAGTTGCGACCTGCTTAATGACTTCGTCTCCCGCAGCATGCCCTTGTGTATCGTTCAGTAATTTTAATCCGTCTACATCAACGACAAAAACACTGATGCAAATATTGCCACCAAAACCTTCGGCAACCGATGTCGCTATAGCTGCCTCAAACCCATTTCGATTTAACAAACCTGTCATTGAGTCGTGAAATGCCTGACTGGTTAGTGATTCAATGGTGTGGCTATCATCTATGTTCTTGAGCAAACTGGACCTTCCACTGTCTATTTGAGTGGAACAGAACTGCAATACTGGTAGTTTGTTGGTTAGATCTTTTTGAGCACAATCAAATGATATCCCGCAAATCACACTTCTTTGGGAATCATCAGGATTGGTTAGAGGACAGGCCACAATGGCAACAGGAGCATCTTCATAAAACACTTTCTCTTTCGCATACAAACTTTGATTGACATCAGAAACGATGTAGTTAACGCGACCACTATACACAAGCTGCGTAATTGTGTTTAGTGATGCATGAGATTCCCCCTCAAGCACACCGGGCAACGCACCGACAATTAACTCTGCAACACCACACTGATCATTCTTGTGATATATCACACAAGCGCTTAAACCAAGCTCCGTGCGTAAAAACTCTAATATACGACGACAATTTAAATTGTATTGTGCCGACAAATACTCGTCCATTTTATAGTCCTCAATCAGATCTAATCCTTTGGCAAGATCTGAATACAACAGGTTATCTACAAGAGCGGCTTAGGTTGAGATACGGTTACACCAGATGTAACCTTTATCGGCATTTTCAATGCAATATGATAACCAGTTCACCTGAAATAGCTGTCATTACCCAGATGAACCGGGCGGTTATAGCCCATTAGTATTAGTGTTACCAGGTGAGTTATATAGGTTACTTTTTACGCCCTTATAGAAAAATGTCTGACAATTTAACTGCGTTCTTAACAGGGTAGATCGCCAAGAAACCATTGAGTAACGTGTCGTTATCATTAAATCCATTATTTGACAATTGTTGAAAGCTAGCTCAACTTACATCCAACTCGATTGCTTCGTTATTCAAGTCTGCAAAGGTTTTTCCATCGCGATGCAACGTACGCAGCAGCTGCGGAACTTGCCAAAAATAGGCATCTTCGAGTGCATATTTTTCTATACGCGAGATAAGTTCATCAATGCCAATCTTATCCGCCAGATACATCGGACCACCACGATGACGTGGAAAACCATAGCCAAATAGCTTAACCGCATCAATATCGACTGGCCGCAGCGCAATACCCTCCTCCAGCACTGCTACCGACTCTTGAATAATTGCCGTGATACAACGATCAACGATTTCTTCTTCAGAAAAGATTTTGGGCGTTATCGACAAAGCAGCTCGTTCGCTTTCTACAATCGCCATAGCATCATAATTTGGGCCCATAAGCTTACCTTCATTGTAAACATAATACCCTTTACCGGTTTTTCGTCCCAACCAACCTTTATCACAAATAAGGTCAGACACGCGTGAATAGCGCTCTAGCGGTGAGCGGCTCGCTGCTTTACGTTTGCGTGAGGCCCTGGCGATATCCAGCCCGGAAAGGTCCCCTACAGCGAACGGCCCCATTGCAAAGCCAAAGTTCGTTAAAGCCAAGTCGATTTGATCGAACGCCGCACCATCGAGTAGCAAGTATTCGCAATCTGATTGATATCAAGATAAGAGGTGTTAGTCGCAAGAATGGTGGTTGGCTTGCAAAGCGCGTTGAGCTTTGTAAATAGCTCTGTCTTCGCGTTCATGTCTTTAAAGATGGCCTCAATGACTAAATCTACCTTGGCGAGCTCATCAAGCTCAACGCTGGTGATTAGATGTTCCAAGGCATCGGCATGTCCCCGCTCACTTAACTTACCTCGTTTCAGTGCACCTGCTAATGTTGTTTCAATGGAGGTTCGCACCTGTGCTATTCGTTGAACGTCAGTTTCAATCAGGCTGACCGGGAAACCAGCAATACAAAAAGCAGAAGCGATGCCCGTTCCCATTGTGCCACCGCCAACGATACCAACGCGTTCGATCGGTCTTGTTTTCGCCGCATGCTCTGGTATTTTCGATGTTGCTCTTTCTGCAAAAAACGCATGCACCAAGCTTGCGCGTTCCTCGCTTTGCATTAGCTCCATAAACAACGCTCGTTCCTTGATCAATCCCTCATCAATCGGCAGTGTGGCAACGCTAATTGCATCCAACGCTCGCTTTGGCGCATTTAGGCCGCTTGAGAACTTAACCCTAGCCGCGTTTAACGCAGCATCATCTGGGTTAACAGTAATACTATCGGTTGGTACTGCAGCAAGCTTACCTTCCAATACGTCATTAGCGACAGCAATACCAGCATCGCGTGCAGTTCCCTCTTCCAGTCGCGAGATTAGCCCAAGTGATAGGGCTTCCTGATCTGACACTTCACGTCCGGAACAGATAATTTCTATCGCCGCCGCAATACACTCGCCAGCGCTAACCTAGATTCCAGCCAGGGAGTGACAACCGCGGTACGCACTAAAACCAACCTTTAACTTCGTCATGTAACCACCGCCCACCACTTCAAGGGTTACTTCGATGCTTAAATCACACGGGATTTGCTACATTATTTTACAACGTATACGTAACGTAAACGCATTTGCTGTTGGGAATTTTCGAACCAGGAGGTTTACAAGATGTTTGAGTCCTACCTTTTACCGTTTTAAACGTCAAGAAATAGCTACTTATACTTAAGTAGGTCGCCTATCCGTATTTTACTTTTGTTCTTGTTATTGAGAAAGCATCACTGTGCGATATCAATAGAGATGTTCTAATATGGCTTTTTATAAAATCATTTTATCTTTTGTGTTTTTGACCATTTTCTCTGATTCTTTCGGCAGTACACACGTGGTGCCTGCAGCAAATCAGGGTTGGTATAACTCGGAAGGAGCCCACCCTGGCCATACAAACACCATAACCGGTGTGCTGGGCAATACTGAGTACCGTAGTTTTTTTGCCTTCGATATTCCAAGTGAGTGCGCAACCGGTGTTAAATCAGCTCTATTGTCGATAACATCCTCTAAGCCATCACGTGGCTATGGAAACACCCACCACTCGGTTCAAGTAAACAATATAACGTTAGCTAACTCAACGTTAATCGATGAGGGCGAACAGGGTCTGGCCATATTTAACGACATGGGCGACGAATCTATAGCTCAGTCTGCCGTAAATGATAATGATGATTTTAGCATCGACGTGGAACTCAATGACGAGGCTATGCTAGCGATAGCGAGCTCGGCTTCAGCACACGCAAAATACACGCTGGCGGTACAACTCCTCGACTTAACATCGCCACAATATATTATGGGTTACAGCAGTAATCAAAGTGTGGCAAGCAAGTTAAACATTGAATGTGAACCAAAATCCAGTATTACGGTTCAACAATTTGTCATCAATGACAACAATGGCAGTGCGCAAGCAACCGATTTTTTGTTAAAGCGTGGCAGTGTCGATGTTAACCCCGGTACGCCAGAATTCCTCTTCTCGGGGTTTTACAGTTTCCAGGAGAGCAACCAAGTCTCTGGTTACTCACACGCCGTATGGTCTGGGGACTGCGATGCAACCGGTAGCATCGATTTACAAGCTGGTATCGCAGCAAATTGCACAGTCACGTACAACGATCTGCCTGCAACTCTTACCCTCACTCACAAGGTAATCAACGACGGTGGCGGCACCGCCAATTACAATGACTTTGAGGTTTATAGCAACGGTGTTTCAGTATTTTGGAATGAGGCGCACGAGCTAAATGCAGGTGCTTATTCATTGGTAATAACAGCACTACAAGGCTATCAGAGCAGCCAATGGTCAGGAGATTGCGATATCGATGGCACGATTGTTCTGTCGATAGGTCAGCATGCAGCGTGCGAGATTGTGTCAAACGACATGGTTGTCGATCTTGTCGTTGATAAATCAGTCAGCAATCTACACCCGAATGTTGGTGATACTGTCACGTTTGAAATACTCGTGACTAATCTGGGCCCTGATACTGCAACCAATGTAAAGGTAGTGGATGTGGTGAGAAAAGGGCTGAAGTACCAATTAGGCAGCATCCTGGGTGCGCTTGATTATTCAGAAGATGACCCTTATGACGAGGGACTGATTTGGACCTTGGCCAACTTACCACCGAACAAACCGATAAGCTTGACATTCGATGCCGTCATTTTACCGCCTTAGCATCGGGTTTATTGGTGAGTCATACACTTTTCACCGAGTGACGGTGCAACTCGATTCCGAAGCTAAACTAGCCTCCAATACATCTATGATTATAGCGGCATCTGAATCAGGTTCGCTTGCACCATCCCCGGTATGTCTGTTTGTTAGGAGAACAAACTGTTCAGTCTCTACGCAAGCGTTTGTCAGTAGCAATGGGAGTTGGATAGTATTTTACGACCCAATAAGAGCTCAGCACAAAACTGAGTAGCGTGGCGGTTTGTAGCATGAGCGCTGCACGTTCTGAAAGTAATTTCGACTGAATGGCCACAACGATTATTAACAATGAAAACTCGCTTATTTGACTGAGCCTTGCACTTGTTTCGCGAGCCTTTTCTTGTTCATTTTTCAGTAAGAACCGAAAAACTATTGGTTTCAGAAAGACGCCTAATACGGCTAAACAGATTGCTGGAAGCAGAACTTCCGGCACCTTGTTAAGATTGATACTTGCCCCTAAAGCAAAAAAGAATAAAACCAGAAAGAAGTCTCTCAGCGGCTTCAGGCTCTCAGCCAGAAATCGCGCTATTGGGCTGGTCGCAAGTGTAACTCCAGCAATAAAGGCACCGATCTCATGAGACAAACCGAGCACGGTGGATAGTTCTGATAACCCCAAACACCAACCGATCGCGACCAGAAACAAATACTCCTGAATTTGATCAAACTTTAAAAACAAGCGGGTTAAAACATGCTTAGATACCTGCCAGGCAGCAATTATGAGCACGGGTAACCCGATAAGCAATATCACTGACTCCATAACAAGCGGTTTTTCATGCCCCACGCTCTGGAGAAAGATCATGATAAAGATGGCGAAAACATCTTGTAACAACAATACGCTAACAATAAGCTCTCCCATCCGTTGATGGTGCAATGCACTTGTGGGAAGTAGCTTAAGCGCAATTATCGTACTGGAAAACATCATGACGATGCCAGTGATCACACTATCAACAAACGAAAACGAAAACAGCTGCGCTACTACAAACCCAACAACAGCAAACACCATACTACTCAGAGCCGTAACAACAACAGCCTGTTTAAACATTTTTTGTAATTCGGCTATTTCTAAGTTAAGACCCAGCAGAAAAAGCAGGAACAGAATACCAATATTGGCCATATCGGCGATTAAGTCTGCATTGGAAACCAAGTTCAGCCCCCAGGGCCCCACCAGTATTCCAACAGATATGTAGGCAAGCAATAGTGCTTGACCGGCATACAGCGCAATTGTAGCCATAACAGCGGCACCAAAGAAAACGAGAAAAAGCGAAAATAGCATGATAGATTGATGGAAAACTGGTGTGTACCGTTATCTCATTCTTACATATTTCTTCTAAAAAGGTTGGAGCAACCTGAGGCATGGCATTCTACTTACTCACACGTGAAACTTAACATAAGGTTTATAGGTGAGTGTTGATAACTAAACGGCGGGCGTGCTGAGTAATGCACGCTAAAATGTAAGAACTAGATTGTGCTTGCGTCTACCGAGGATGGAACACAGCTTATGCCGCCATAATGTCATGCTGGCTAAGTAGTCGGGTAAAACTATTGAAATCCGTTGGTTTATGGAATAAGAACCCTTGATACTCCTGACAATATATATTATTTAGCATATCCAATTGCTCCGTCGTTTCGACCCCTTCTGCAACAACGTACAAATCAAATAGTTTTGCCATAGCAACAATAAGGTCAATAATCGGTGAGGCACTATCCATTGAATGAATGAACGACCTGTCGATCTTGAGGCAGCTTATGGGGTATCGGTGCAGGTACGCAAGATTCGAGTAACCGGTACCAAAGTCATCAATTGCGATTTCAAACCCACACGCTACAAGCTGGTGTAGTTTGTCGATGGTACAGCGATCATGTCCCAACAATACAGACTCAGTGATTTCGAGTTCGATTTTTTTAGTATTGCCCCGATGCTCTCTAACAATATCGAGTAGGTCTTGAACCAGATTTTCTTCATTGAACTGCAAAGATGACAGGTTCACCGAAATTCGAATATCGTGCCCCTGCTCTGCCCAGACACGTTGCGCGATAATAGCGTCCTTAAAAACCACTTTGCCCAGATCTGAGATTAATCCTGACTCTTCACATGCAGCAATAAACCCTCCTGGTGGTATCTGACCCTTAGTAGGATGGTTCCAACGAACCAACGCTTCCGCTCCAACAATTAAATTGCTGCTGACCTCAACCCTTGGCTGAAAGTACGTTTCAAACTCATTATTTTTTAATGCCAATCGCAATTCTGAGACGAGATTCATCTTTGATTCAGCGGCATCACTAAGCTCTTTGGAAAAATACGCGAAGTCGTTTTTACCTGTCTCCTTCGCGTGATACATCGCTAAATCAGCATGTCGCATAAGCTCGAGTATCTGGGTACCGTTGTTTGGGAACAACGCTACGCCAATTGAAGGCGTTACCTGAACTTCACGGCCTTGTAGGGTTATAGGTACAGAAACAACATTAATGATATTCTGCATAATGGATTCAAAATGTTGCTCGCTTTCAATCGGATTAATCATTAAAAGGAACTCATCTCCACCGAGCCGAGCGATTGAATATTGAGACACAGCCAGGCTTCGAAGACGGTCAGCCACCTCTACCAAGAGTTGATCACCGGCATCATGTCCAAGCGAATCATTGACATTCTTGAAATTGTCCAAATCAATAAATATCAATCCTCCAGATTTTCCCTCCGTTAGCACTTCATCGATTTGCTTTTGAAAATAGATTGATACGTAATTACGGTTAGGCAGTTTTGTGAGTGTGTCATGCTCTGCTAGAAATTGTGCATGCTCTTCGGTTGCTTTAAGCTTCGATACATCCACCTCACTGATTAACCAAGCCGCCTCGCCAGAGACCACATCAAGGCAACGACGTGCAGTAATGTCATGCCATACCACACCATTAACCGTATTGACGCTGGTTATGGCTTGTATCTCATCTACAGATGGGTCATCAAGTTGTCGCAATATCTCAGGATTCACAAAATGCTCCTGGAGCCTGCTATTGGCATTCGCGACACTACTACGAGAAGCGGGGTTTCTATACAACGGAGCGCCTGCCGACGAATACAAGGAAATATGCACCGATGTGTGCAACAACGCTTCTGAGCTACGTAATGTCTCAGCACCTGCGGTTTTCTCAGTTACACCTTCACAGAACATGCACAAACGCTCGGAACTTAGCCAATATGCACTGAACACAACATTAAGCGTCACAGGTTCCCCATTCGGATAGAGCGTCCAGACTTCAGTGAATCGCGCAGTTTTGTCTCTGGAAAAATCAGTTTTGTACTGTTTAAGACGTTTCGACACCGACACAGACATGTCAGCGCCCAATTCACGGCTCAATAACTCTTCTTTTGAATCGGCCTGCCATACATTTAAAGAGCTTTCATTGCTCCATAAGATACGTGCATTATCCAGATCAAACACCCACACAGGATGCTCTAGCCGCTCCAGCTCACACAGTTTTTGCGCCAGTACAGCAGCCTCTTTGGCCAAAGAACTTTCCAGTTTCATCGGTATCCCTGCTCGTTCCAAGAAGTATCCAACAAGCGCGATAGTTCTTTACGCTGCCAAACTTTGATTTCGACCGGACAATAACTGATCTATAGAGACGTATCCCGATTGATCCTGTATTCGTGCTATCCACGCCGATACGTGTTCATATTGAGATAATTTAAAACCGCCTTCGTCGGCAAGGTGCGTGTATCCATAGACTGCAATGTCTGCTACTGAATAGCCATAGTCGGTAACAAAATCGTTTTTTTCTAAATGGTTATTCAGCACTGCTAACCCTTGATTTCCACGCTCTCTCCAAACGGGAATCATGGCTTCATGGTCTTTTTCCAGTTCCGGAACAATATAAGTGAAAAACCGTACAGGTGAAATGTTAGCCTCTAGCATGGTTTGCTCATAGTTCATCCACCGTATGCTCTGTGCCCGGGTTAACGCCGTATCTGGCATCAATTTAGAACCTTCCGCTAAATACCAGGCAATGGCATTCGATTCTCCAAGCCCGACACCTTCATCCACCATCATATAAGGCAGTTGTCCCAAAGGGTTAATCGATAAAAACTCAGCTGTTCTGGATTCACCAGCGAGAACGTCCAAATAAGTTACGTTGCACTGCAACCCTAGTTGAGCCGCGACTTGCATCGGCTTGAAACTGTTACCTGAACCTTGAGTAACATATAACGTGGATTTTTTATTCATGGTTTTATTATTTTTTTGACGCACTGGCTTTATCGGCAAAGCTCAAGACTCGCACAGTGTTACGTATATATTTTTGCGTTATTTTATAGTTCCGAAAACTTGAGCTTTAACTGGTAGGCAAGTACTATTTAATACGAATAAATGAATTGGTTTTAAAACAGTGAAGTATTTCACGCGCTTAACTGGAAACCCATGTTTGCTGGCGCGATATAGCCCCGCTATTGTCCGTATAGTTTTGGTGAGTGTTTATGCATTTAGAGTGAAAAACCCGTAGCCATTGTTCAATGATTAAATTCTGAATTTCCGCAGGTGAGTCGTTAATGCAACCAGCATGTAACTCCGTTTTATTACTGGCAAGGTAGCATCCCAACGCATAAAACTCCATGTCGGACATTAAATTGGCCAGAGAACCAGACCCGGTTTCAACCACCAGATTGGGCGCTTGCCCAATGCCGTCACCACCTAGCATGATACGAATGCGCTTATTAGCAGGCGTTTTATACGTAGCAATTTGATTATTGACATCGCCATTAACCAGCTCTATCCGTTTTGAAGCTATCAACTGTGGGATACCAGCCTCCACATCTCCCGATGTGCAAAGTACTAATATTGCATTGTCTTTTATGTGTTTAAGTAATTCTGGTTGTTGTGCTAAAAAACAGCTACCCGTGTTCAGAAAAATCAGATCACTTTTCGACAGAAGAGCGTCCAGCGGTACTGCCTTGTGTTTGCAATGTGCAAGTTCTGCCATTACTGCCAGATCGAGGTCAAAAACGAAAGGTTGTATGTTGTCGCTGTTCAGATGTCTTAGTAAGCCCTTGCCAATCGAACCCAATCCAATGATCCCGATACTGGTTTTTTTATTGTCCTTGTTGTTTCCACTCGAATTGTGCAAAATGTTGTTGCAGGAGTCTATAATCGCAGGCCCAATATCACGATCCATAATTTTTTTAATGCGTGATTTTGATTTTGAGATTATGGGTTTGTTTATTTTATGAGCCACCTGCTCATAACCGATGGTTGCCCCATCGTCAGAGCCTTTAATCCCATTCTCTGTACCTTCAACAAAGCCAACTAGTTTCGGCCCCAGTGCTGGATCATTTGCAATTGCTTCGGCACTTGGAGCAAAGTAACCACCGTATTCGAGTATTGCAAACGGCCTTCCTTCAGTAACGTGCTTTAATAAATTAAGCGTAAAGTCTGTATTTCGTAAATGATCACGGGTTATATCAGCATAGATGCGTCTCGGAAACTCGTTTTCCAGTTGTTTTACAATGTGTCTGTTGCTTTTGGAGGAGCTCGCTTTTGGAATAAGTGCGGCTAAACGACTTCGTAAACAAGAGATATGCAGTATCAGCGGTGAAAATGCATGTTGAACATAGATAAAACAGAGATCGTCACTCGTGTTACAAACTTCATTTACTCGCGCAATCGCTTGATTATAAAATGTACGGTGCAAGTGCTCTTGTTGGTCGGGTTCTATCATTTGATTTTAAACCTGAATCGCACGAGCGCTATAGTAAACATGAAGTACCTTCTTCGTTGAATCTAATCGCGTTAAATCTGTATTTTCTAACTAGCTCGAAGACAGAATTACAGATCGGGCGGTGGAATATACACAAAGCGCGGCGCAACTCCGCTTGCAGTTTCAACCTGTTCTTCGAACATGTGCAATGGCCTGACCCAAAGCTCTTCACGTTTTTTATCTGGTGCATACACAACCATTACCTCCTCATTTTCAGAATGGCGTGCTGTACCAAATACGTAATAGCGGTTGCCTTTGAAATGTTCATAAAGGCCGACTTTAATTGTACTTGACTGGTTGTCCTGTAAATTACCTGCCAATTTTATAGCAGAGCGATTCGAAAACCAAAACCTGATTGAATTAAAATATTTCATTGGATGTTTGACTCGATTCCTGCTTTCCTTGGCATTCGCATGTCAGCTCGCGAAATTAATTCTAAGGGCACAATAACCTAGCTTAATTAATTATATTTAGTAACCCGGCACTGTCATAAGCTCCACCGTTACCCTGCTATATTAACCGCTTCCCTTCTATATTAACCGCTTCCCTTCTATATTAAATGACAAGGGTTTGGATTGTGTAGGTTTTGCTAGTGCCGTAGTTATATTTCTTGCGTGCAATTGATTTGCTGGGATAACGGCTAACGCACTGTTATGACCGCTTGGGATTACCACAATATAACAGTCAATCGGTAACACGTAACCATGCAAACTTTGAATGTTTAACGAATATTACAAAAAAATCAAAGAAATCTCATTACTTTGGATCACTCAGCAAGATTGATCTATCATTCGTTTATCTGATCGGGCACAGATTCGATACAACACAGTATTACTACGGTCGAGCTTCAAAATCAGTAACTACCAAACTTACTGTGGAGTACCGTTACTTCAATTAGCAGGCAACTAAATAATGACCAAAAAGTATAATAGATAATAAAAATCTACAAGTGCCTGCTACCTGGATAATGGTGTTTGACTAATCGAGTGTAGTGCGCATAACAGTCGGTTCCGACCGTTACATCAGGCGGCAGTATCCCCTTTAGTTTTTCAAATAATTCTTCACATAGAACGATGCTTTCGTCTGGGTAGTTACCGTACTTTTTACTTGCTATTTGCAGTGATCCCGGGACAACTGGCGATTCTACCAGCGGTGACTCAGTTTCATTCATATCATTGGCTATATCAGCGAATATCAAACTAGCGCGGTATTGCTACCGAAAACAGGGGCAACACGCCTGAAAATCACTGCCACTACCACCACGTAACACACGTTTACAAAGATATAGCGATCCAACCGTCATTTTTGAATGTCCTGACCCAGTTTTTCCTCTGGCTTGCCGCTCCGTCTGACCATGCAGAGACCAATGGCATCATGGTGCATGAGTAGTACTGAACAGAGCCGCAGAATATAAGACTGAATAAAATTTCGTTCATTTTCTATCGTACGCGCTCTAAACACAAACAACCATATTGGAACATAAGAATGAAAAAACACAATTACACACTGTTGCTATCAGGAGGCGCGCTCTTGATGGCAAGTTCCATAGCAAACGCTCTGATAACGGACGGCGCGTCGCTAATAACAGATTCCAAGGTGCCAGCCGAGTGGCAAGAATGCGACGGGTCAACGCTTTTAGAAGAAACAAACGGCAATTTTGACGCAGAACATCTTGAAGCAAATGGCTGCGCTTACCGTGAAGCACCAGCAATTGCAGGTGAACTGTACAAATTAACATGCGGTGTCTCATCGCTGAAATATTCCAGTATTACTTTAGCCTTCCATAACGATGCGGGTGATACGCTCGCCAAAGAGGTCGAAGAAATATTCGAGAATGTAGATGGCGGTGCATTTTCGGTAGAATTGCTTGCACCTGCGAATACGACGACGGCTGCAGTTGGCATCTATGGATTAGCGGGTTCTGGCTTTCAGGATTGCACCTTGCAATTAAGCACACCTCCAACCGAACCCGTTGACGGAAGCATTGTGGGTACTACATGGTTCGATGAGAATGTTAACGGCGTAAGGGATAGCGGCGAGAACGTTATACCATCGACTCAAGCATCACTAATTTTCAACGGTGAAGTCATTGAAGTAGCGAGCACTAATGCCAAGGGGCGGTATTACTTTGGGGGTCTGGATTTGGGCGCTTGTTACCAGGTACAGTTCACTCCAGCCGATGCCACATTGGAGATTACCGTAGCCGGCCAGCACAGCGTAGCAGATAGTTCGGGTATAACTGCTGATATTTGCCTTACTGACACAACCCGCCGAATAGTTCAAAACGCTGGTTTTAAGGCAGTTGAACCAGTAGTAGAACCTGCTGATTACGCTGTGTGTGGTCGCACTTGGTTTACAGATGGCGATTCAACTCAAAGAGCTTATCTTTCTAATGTGAAAGCCATACTCACTGAACAAACTACACTAACCAGAATAGTGAAAAGGACAGACGACACAGGTCGATACGTCTTTGGTGACTTACCTGCTGGAGATTATCAACTTCGCGTTGTCGCGCCTGATGGGCATACTTTTATTCCGGGTAATACAGCGGAAAATGCTGCCAGTAGCTTTGTTGGAGCAAACGGTAAGTCCCAAGTATTCTCGCTGCCAGCCGATGGCAATACTCGCGAGGGCCATATGTGTACGCTAGGATGGGCCAATGCTGGTCTTAATCGTACTGCTGTAGCGCTTGAGCCTACCATTGCCAATGATGATGAAGTAAAAGGAGTGGTTGGCGAAGATTTGATGGTTAGTATCTTACTCAATGATGAAGCATGTGACGCAGTTGGGGAAGTTAACCTTCTTGGCCATAACGTACCAGGCAACGTAGTTTATGACAACACAACCGGTGCATTCAATATTTCGGCCCCAACTGCTAGTGGCACGTACTCAATAGAGTATGGCTTGCGTGGAGCCTGTGGTTCATACGATACAGCTACCGTTACAGTAACTATCGAAGAAGTCCCTGTAGTAGCCCCTAATGCACCACCACCAGTACCTCAGTGTTATGCATCCATTGGTACTGCTGATAGTAACTTAGACAAACTGCACATTGATTTATATGAATCTGATGAGCTTCCACTAGAGGAATTTGCAACTGCGTTTAATTTCTATGACGCAGATATGGTACTTCAATACACAGGCCTTAATAGTGAAGCTGTACGGCGCGCTACTAAACTTGCGTTTAAAAACGGCATACATGGTATTGATTCTTTGAATATCGCTTTCGTTACCGCTCTTGAAAATGGGCTCGAATCTGCACCAACAGAATGTGTGGTGAGAAATGTTACGCCAATTGCACTTGATATTGATGGCAGTGGTCATGTAGAGAGCATCGCCGGCACATTTAGTTTTGATATATCGGGTGACGGGTTCAACGAAACCTTAATGGAATGGTTCAATCCAACAGACGGTATTCTTGTTAATAAGCACTTTGGCAAAGTAATGTCAGGTGAACATATGTACGGTGATGTTGGCGGAACATACGCAAACGGCTATGCCAAACTTGCGTTAGAAGATGCAAACAAAGACGGACAAATTGCAGGTGCAGAACTGAATAATCTGGCCATCTGGACAGACGGCAATAGCAACGCAAGGGTTGATAACGGAGAGATCTCCTCCGTTGAGTCGCACTCTATCGAAAGTCTACCTGTCGAGCACTATAAATACTCCGCGCGTGCCACCTTAAAAAATGGCAGCACGATGCTTATGCGAGATTTATGGTTCGCGTCAGCCCCTATCAACCAGGCTTCGAAATAATAGTCAAGCTCTATTGTCACGCGCGTCTGGCCTTCGTACAACACATACGAGTGCCGGACGCTGCGATACCAAATTATAAGGATAAGCAACATGCAAAATGTACAAAATAAAATACGCTTAGGCGCAAGCCTGATTATGATTTCCGTCGTTTTAAGCAGCTGTGATGGTGGCGGAAGCTCAGGCGATAGCCCTGAAGTACTTAACGATATTGATGTGTCACAAGCCAGCCTTGTTAGTGATGCAAAAAAGGTGACTGGTGGAACACCGACCAGTACCAATAGTGAATTCGCCTTTCCTGAAACCAATGACATGAACGGCGCAATATCAATGACAATACCCAGTAATCCCGCACCCAACTTTGCCGCACGTAGAACAATTTCAGATGGCAACGGCGCTGTTATCGGTTTTGGCGACCCAGTGGTTTTAAAGTACGACATGTTTAGCTGGGAAGGCGGAGAATTAGTAGAGTCATCTTCTCAATTTGTGGAAGCCCACGAGGTTGAAGCGGGAATATCAGACAATTACCCCATGCCTGAATACCTGGCAAAATCACTTCTTGGCCGAAAACTTGGCGATACTGTTCAAGTTATACTGCCCGTGGGTACTGAAGATCTACCCGACTACCTGGACGCTACTGATGCCTACGTTTTGGTGGTTGAATTACTCTAAGTCACTGTGTATATAAACTAGCGCTCTTACCGTATTAGCTTGCCATATTAGCTTGCCTTATTAGCTAATAACCAATCTACCGTCATGAAACTACACCGCTCGACACATCGAGCGGTGTTCGGCTTTGTGAATTTACCTCAGCGTTCAGACTCTACGCCCTTCACTTATCGCTAAGAAGCAATTGAGAACGCTCTTGGTCTATCTGGAAACGGAATTGACCCAGTATATTCATTCCCAATAAACCTTCGATACCGCGTTCATCACCAAAATCTATAACGGCTATTTGCGTATTCTCTAATCTGTATGAGCCTAGAATTAATTCTGGAATAGAAAATACAGTACCCTGAACAACACCACTTGCAGTGCGAAAAACGCGTCTATCCTGTTCTATCGCCTCGCCGCTATAATTTAACGTATTAAACGCATTCATCGACATAGCCGTCATAGATGCACCTGTATCTATGAGTAACGTTACGCTTTCCTGACGTGAGTTGTTCAAATTAACGGCGTATTGATTTCCAAACTGTTGTAATGCAATTTTATCCGCACCCTCGAATAATGAATCATAAACAATGGTTGGCGCTTCAGTTTCATTCAACAGGCTATCTAATGCTTTACTTGCAGACTCCCCAACCAAGGTATCGTTCTGAAGCTGTCTGAGTTGCTCAATAGCGAAGGCCTCATCACCGCTACGCAGATGGGCAATTGCTTGCCGATATTGATAGGAAGATGTCATCAACCCAGTGGCATCGAGGTGCGTATAAAAATTAATTAGCGACAACCAGTCTTCTTGAGCTGTGTACGAGCTATCGACATCCGAGACGAAACTGTTTAATCGACTCGCTACGTTTTCACCGTCGTAGTCAGAATAGGCGTATGTTTTAGCCAGCAGGAAAACATCAACTACCTCAAGATAGCTACTGTTAACCTGGTTAAATTTGGCCAGAAGGAGTAAAACATCAATATCATCGTAAAAGACAGATAAATAGTTTTCGACCAACTCTGAGAAATCACTATTGTTGCGAGACTCAATCAGGAACTCAAGCTCTTCGAGCAATATAACTTTTAACCTGGAGGCGACAGATTCTCTAAACTGCATTTGCTCCTGATACAGATTCATTGCTGCCAAGTATTGACGTTCCTTAAGCAACACTTTAAAAGTATCAATAACCGAATCGCCTGTGGCCTCCTGTGCAGTTGCCACCGACTCAGCTATGGTGTCGCCCCGAGGTGTAGTTTGAACTGATGAATTTTCGTTGTTTGGCTGGTTTGAATCAGACCGTGTATCCAGCTGTGTAGAAATTCCATTGTGGTTAGTGACAATGCGCGCATTGCCACCTGTAGCGCTGGCAATAATGGCATCTATTTTTGGCAGATGCGTATCAAACAGGGCTTTACCGAACCAACCACCACCTAGGCCGCAAACAAAGGCTATCGAAATTAGAACAGGGCTTTTCATACTGATCCGAATACCTTTTAATTTTGCAAATCTCCGACTTCGGAACGTATTCGCACTTTATTGGCTCGTCTATGTTTATCTTTTTTCTGGCATGTTATTGAGTAAATCCAACATTTTCCCAGTGAATACTACTCATGCCAAACGCACCATAGTTGGCAAGATCACGGCGGGTTGCAATTAACTCTGGGCGTTGATACAACGGTAAGGTATGCACGTTCTCCCAGATAATTCGATCTGCCTTGTTGGCAAGCTCTATGCGTTTGTCCGGATCAATTTCAGCGCTAATCTGTTCTGCCAGTTTATCCACCTCGGGTAGGGATAGCTGCGCAAAATTACTTTCCGACCCCGTGCCATAAATTTGCTTTAAGCTGCTAAACGGATAAGGCGTTCCTATCCAGGAAAAAGCGATAATTTCAAATTCTTTTCCGGTCAGGGTTGGCCCAAAGCGCGCTACTGGAACAGTAACAATATCCAGCTGTATGCCAACCTCCTTCAACATGCTTTGCGCTTGCAATGCTTCATTCTCTGATGCTTTTACGGTTGCTATCTGGGAGAAGCGCACAATCAGTTTCTGGTTATCCTTCTCACGAATGCCATCTTCGCCAACTGTCCAGCCAGCCTCATCCAAGACGGCCTTTGCTTTTTCAGAATTAAAGTCCAGACCCGTAGCTTTGGCGGTATCGACAAAACCTGCCTGACTTTGCAGAAACACATGGTTGTTCAACGGTGCCACAGGCCAATCGATACCAGCAAGATCACTGGCTGCAATGGCTTGTCGGTCGAGCGCATATACGATGGCCTGCCGGATGGTTTTATCCTGTAACAGGCCTGCTTTTGAATTGAAGGTGAAATGCCTGAAGTTCGGACCACCGGCTTTGCGTACCTCAGCGTGTTCAACGCGCAGTGCTCGTTGAAACGCATCTGGATCCGAGCCGATATCGAACGCGTCAATTTCCTGATTCGCAAAAGCTTGTGCGGTAGCATCA
>CAKZUP010000066.1 GCA_937922945.1 uncultured Granulosicoccaceae bacterium | reverse complement strand
GCCTGAAATTCCCGGTCGCGGGCTTGCTTGGCAGAGCCACCCGCCGAATCCCCTTCAACCAGAAACAGTTCTGTGCGATCAAGATCGGTTGACGCACAATCAGCTAACTTGCCCGGCAGCGCAGGCCCGGTAGTGACTTTTTTGCGCACCACTTTCTTACCGGCGCGGCTTCGCTGCTGCGCACTGGCAATAACCATGGCCGCCAGTTGGTCACCGGTTTCAGGATGTTGATTAAGCCACTGCGCCGTATCGTCTTTCACAACACCTGCAACAAACACGGCAGATTCACGCGACGATAAACGCTCTTTAGTTTGGCCAGAAAATTGTGGGTCTTCCATTTTTACGGATAAAACAAAACTGACCCTGTCCCAGACATCTTCGGGTGTGATTTTTATACCGCGCGGAAGCAGGTTTCTGAAGTCACAAAACTCACGAATGGCATCAGTTAACCCGGTTCGTAAACCGTTAACATGCGTACCGCCCTGAGCCGTGGGCACCAGGTTCACGTAACTCTCTTGTATCAGTTCACCACCTTCGGGTAACCAAAGAACCGCCCATTGCGCAGCTTCAGAGCTTGCTTCCATACTGGCACTTAGCGGTGCATCCGGTAAGCGTTCATAACCTTCCACGGCCGTTTTCAGATAATCAACCAAACCATCTTCAAACAGCCATTCATCTTTCTCACCACTGGCTTCATCGTGCAGTCGCACCCGCAGGTTTGGACACAACACGGCTTTGGCACGCAACAAATGGCGAAGCTTGGGCAACGAAATTTTTTCCGAATCGAAATACTTTTTGTCTGGCCAAAACCGAATTCGCGTTCCAGTATTGCGTTGCCCTACTTTGCCAATCGGCTTAAGCTTTTTGTCCACGTTGCCGTTTTTGAAGGTCGCCAGAAACTCATGACCTTTTCGCCGAATACTCACTTCGAGTTTCTTCGACAGTGCGTTTACCACTGATACGCCCACGCCGTGCAAACCACCGGAAAACCGATAGTTGTCGTTGGAGAACTTACCACCGGCGTGCAGCGTGGTTAAGATCACCTCTACCCCTGGCTTTTTCATCTTCGGGTGCATGTCCACAGGCATGCCGCGGCCATCGTCGGTGACCTCAAGCGAACCGTCTTTGTACAACTTCACCTGAATATCACTGGCATGGCCAGCCAGGGCCTCATCCACGCTATTGTCGATGACTTCCTGAGCTAAATGATTGGGTCGTTGTGTGTCGGTATACATGCCCGGGCGTTTTCTGACCGGGTCGAGGCCGCTGAGCACCTCAATGGAGGCAGCATCGTATTCTCGGCTCATAGTTTTCTTTTTGTACTCGTAGGCGAAAAGATGGCTGTTAACAGGGTAAAGTGTAGCGCATCATCGCGCAAAACAACGCGACCGAAGGTTGCTAAGCCTTGAAGTTAGCGCCAACAGACGACACACTATTAACTCAGACCTCAACCGGATAGTACGCAAGCATGGCAGATTCACCCCACATTATTGTCCTCGATGAAGAAAATTTCATGGAGGTGGTTGTCGAAGGCTCGGTAAACCACCCTGTTCTGGTCGATTTCTGGGCAGATTGGTGCGGTCCGTGTAAGAGCCTGATGCCGATTCTGGAGAAATTGGCTATTGAATACAACGGCGCGTTTGTGCTGGCCAAGCTCGATACCGAAGCCCATCAAGGCATCGCGCAGCAGCTTGGCATCCGCAGTTTGCCCACCGTTAAGCTTTTCCACCAACAGCAGTTGGTTGACGAATTTATGGGTGCTCTGCCGGAAACTGAAGTACGGGCTTTTCTGGATAAGCATAATATTGTTGCCGCAGACGGTGCTGATGATGAAGAGCAGGCCCCTGTGAACACGGCGGTTGCCGATGCCATGGCGCTGTATGAGCAAGGCCAGGTTGATACTGCCAGAGAACAATTACAGGCAGCACAGGCCGAAGACCCAGCTAACCCTGAAATACTGCTCGCATTGGGTCAAATCTGCGTGAGCATGGGCGACCTGGAAACAGCGAGTACGTGCCTTGGTGCCTTGCCGGACGATCAGAAAGAATCCAGCGCAGCGAACCGACTGTCTGGCACGCTGGAACTTGCGCGCGAGGCAGATACGTCGAAAACCGTACAAACATTGCAACAAGAGCTTGAAGCTCAGCCCGATAGCAGCGATATTCGTTATCAGCTGGCGATATCTACCGCGCTTTCGGGCGATGTTCAAAGCGGCATGGATGGTTTGCTGGAGTTGGTAAAAACCGACCCCGACTACAACGAAGGTGCGCCTCGGAAAAAGTTGCTTGCACTTTTCAACGTATTGGGTGACGACCCGCTTACCGGTCAGTACCGACGTAAGCTGGCAACCCTGCTCAACTAGGTCGTCGTTAAGCTATCTCTCTTCCTGTGAAGCACCGCAATTCCAGCATTGGCCGAATTGCGGTGCCAGCATTTCCCGACAACGGTGACAAGGCTTATCCGCGCCCTTCATTTGCTGGGTTGCCTCGAACGCATCAACGATCTGCCTTGCACGATCATAATGATGTTCCGATTCGATCCACACGCTAAGTAGTTCACTTGGCGGTAGCTCTCCAACAGCGCCGCTAAGATGCGCACCACTGATTCGGGCTTTTAAACCGGCGGCGAGCAATTCATCGAGCACCATTTGTGCATCCAGCATGCTGCCTGCTCGATAAACGATAGGCATCGTCGTTTACGAATCGCTATTGTCAGAGCAGTCGCCGCCAGGCGCGTTCAGAGCATACGGCAACGGAGCTTCGTGCAAGCTTTGCTCGCGGAACTTGATATCGGCAACCGGCGTTTCAATGTTTACCACGGCCAGAATGTTCACACCTTGCTCATCAACGACTGCATCGACCACCTGCCCTGCATTGTTATTCGCATCAGTTGCTAAAACATCACCCGGTGACGGTGCGTGTGTTTCATCCGGTAAGCGCACGTGCTTCATGTGTTTTTTCAACTTGCCCAAGTACTGCATGCGCGCCACAATCTCTTGTCCCGGGTAACAGCCTTTTTTAAAACTGAGGCCATTGATATGCTGCATATTCAACATTTGCGGAATGAACTGTTCTACGCTTGCGGCGAATACGTTCGGCACGCCGGCATTAATATCCAACCACCGCCAATAGTGCCAACCCATATGCTTGAAGCGTTCATCCTCCCATAACGAACTAAGTTGCGATGGCGTACCAATGCAAACATATCGCGTTTGCAGACTTTGCTCCGGCGTGCCAGATTCAGAATCATGCCAACGCAATATTTGCATCGACCCGGAATCGCTCATGCTCATTTTTGCAGCAGGCAGCTCGGATAAATCGTTGATGCCCGTCAGCTGTTCATGTTCAGTTGAGCTTCCATCTGTGATCGCATTGACTACGATGCCTGAACAGACCAGGTCATCGCGAATCTGCACGCTGACTTTTGCTCTTAACACGAACATCTGTAAACGTTTGGCAAAAGCAGGAGCAACATCAGCAGGCAAGATCACGCGATAACCATCATCATGCGCAAATACCGTGAACAACGCGAGCAGCCGCCCCTTTGGATTGCAATAGCCGTTGATCTGCATCTCATTGGCAGCCATCGATTTAAGATCGTTACACACCTGCGCTTGAAAAAACTCTTGTGCATCATCGCCAACAATCTCCACCACGGCCAGCGAAGAGAGCTCTACCAGCACCGGTGCGGACAGGTTCGATACAACAACCGGCGGGGTTTGTTCAGTTGCGTTATTCGCTACATCAGAAGTCATACACAAGTCCATCAATCCCAAGTTGGTTAGCTTTTGCCGCCATTCAGCGTTCATTGGCAGGTTCGTTTCAAGTTCGTTATGTGGAAAAACAACACTCCCACAGATGATATGCCAGACAACCTAATTTAAGGCCCAGAATTAAAAAGAAAAGCCGCCATAGCGGCATCACAGCTGCTGCGGTTTCACAGGCATTTTGGTACAATCTGGACGCCCGAAACGCTTGTTTGTTCCCTTCTTTTTGTGGATTGTCACTTAGATCCAGCAAAGGAATGTAACCGTATTAGGGTAAGACAATCAAGGTATGGACTTGAGAAACCGGTTGTAGGCTTGAGAAACCTGCGAGTTGTGTGATTCATCTTTGAATCGCGGCAATTAGTGGACATTCCAAGCCCCAGAACATGCTGTTCGATGAACCTACCAGCCAATAGCCAAAGGGGCTGGGAACACAGACCGTCGGAACAGTTGTTTGATTATGAAGCCTCAGGTTTAAAGCGTCATGGTTAAAGTGTGATGCTAAAAGCGTGAAATCGAACTGTGAAAGGACATGCCACGACTCAGGAAAATACATGGTTACGCCCGAAGGCCCTAATACGAATAACCGGTCTGCCGCCGCTCCAACTGAAACCGCAGAGTCCAAAATTGCAGAGCCCAAAATCGCAGATCACGCTCCGGCCAGTTCTATGCCTAAGGACACGGGTTCTGGCACTTGCGTACCAGACAATAACTCAGGCAATAGCGAAGCAAACGTGGAAAAAGCCAGCTCGACCACCACCCGCGCAAAAGAAATTGGTGGCCAAAAAGGCCCTGAGCCCACCCGATATGGCGACTGGGAAAAAAATGGTCGCTGCACCGACTTCTAAGTATGCTTGAGCTACCCTCTTCAATACCGGTTTATACCAATGGTCTGAGTGTGGACAAATCAGCAGACAAGCGCGCCACGCGGCACGGTTTGAGCATCGTCGTGTATCCACACTGCACGACAAAGCCCGATTACTAACTAACGTACAGATCAATTCGAGAAAACCTAACATGGCCTGGAACGACAAGCGACCCCTGTCGCCACATTTGCAAATCTACAAATTACCGTTAACGGCATACGTGTCTATCGGCAATCGCGCGGCAGGTGTTGTGAACTGCATCGCGATGGTGCTACTGGTATCCGTTATTGCTGCGGCAAGTGGTGCCGGTGACTCCAGCACCATTTTGTGGCTGGTCAACTCATGGTTCGGCAAACTGGTTTTGTTTGGCTTTACTCTCAGCCTGTATTTTCACATGTGCAACGGTATCCGGCATTTGTTCTGGGATGTTGGTCACGGCTTCGATGTCGACACGGCAACCAAAACAGCCAAGGTCAGTATTGGCGTGGCTGTAGCCCTCACCATCATCACTTGGATAGTCGCGAGCGCATCATGAGCAATTTAAGAACGCCATTGTCACAGGTTAAAGGGCACGGCTCGGCAAAGTCAGGCACCGGCCATTTTTGGGTGCAGCGAATAACGGCCATTGGCATGATACCGTTGGTCTTGTGGTTATGCTTCTCCGTTGCATCACTTCCCGGCATGAGTGCAGCAGAGATACGCGAGTGGCTCGGCGGATCATTTACCGCTGTGATGATGATCGTGTTGATCCTTACGGGTTTTTATCATGCCAAGCTTGGCTTGCAAATGATCATCGAGGATTACGTCAGCGATCATGGCATCCGGACAGGCGCCATTATTATCATGACGCTGTTGTGCGCCTTTCTGGCCATACTCGGTGTGTTCTCAGTGTTGCGCATCGCGTTCGCAACTTAGCCAGAAACTTCGATCTACATCAGCACTAAATAACGCAACCACTGTCAACGAACTTATTAACCGCTAACGGTAATTATGACAAACGCCTACAAAATTATTGATCACACATACGATGTTGTTATCGTCGGAGCCGGTGGCGCAGGATTACGCGCAACACTTGGTATGGCGGCCCAGGGTCTATCCACAGCCTGTATAACCAAAGTCTTCCCGACCCGCTCACACACAGTGGCAGCGCAAGGTGGCATGAGTGCATCGCTTGGCAACATGGGTGAAGATCATTGGAACTGGCACATGTACGACACGATAAAAGGCTCCGATTGGTTGGGCGACCAGGATGCCATTGAATATATGTGTCGCGAAGCTGTTCCAGCGGTCATTGAACTGGAACATTTTGGTGTGCCGTTTTCACGTACTGAAGAAGGCAAAATCTACCAGCGACCCTTTGGCGGTATGACGACCAATTTCGGTGAAGGAACGGCGCAAAGAACCTGTGCTGCAGCTGATCGTACCGGGCATGCCATTCTGCACACGCTTTATCAGCAATCCATAAAACACCACGCCGAGTTTTACATTGAACATTTTGCTATCGATCTCATCATGGTCGATGGCGAATGCAAAGGCGTTATCTCACTCGATCTTGCAACCGGTGAACTACATCGATACCAAGCCCACATGGTAGTGCTCGCCACCGGAGGTTGTGGTCGAACCTACTTCTCTGCCACATCGGCCCATACCTGCACCGGTGATGGCAACGCCATGGTGTTGCGCGCAGGCTTGCCGCTTCAGGATATGGAGTTCGTACAATTTCACCCAACCGGCATTTACGGTGCGGGCGTTTTAATTACTGAAGGTGTGCGTGGTGAAGGTGGGTACCTGACCAACAAAGACGGGGAGCGATTTATGGAACGCTACGCGCCGAGCGCAAAAGATCTTGCCTCGCGTGATGTTGTCAGTCGATCAATGACTATGGAAATTAATGAAGGTCGCGGTATCGGTGCAGAGAACGATCATATCCATTTGAATCTGATGCATCTGGGTAACGATGTTATCGAAAAACGCTTACCGGGTATCTCTGAGTCTGCACGCATATTTGCAGGTGTTGACGTGAACAAAGAACCCATACCCGTTATCCCAACGGTTCACTACAACATGGGCGGTATACCCACCAACTATCACGGTGAAGTAGTCACATTGAAAGACGGCGATCCTGATTCGGTTGTACCCGGTTTAATGGCAATTGGTGAAGCGGCGTGTGTTTCGGTACACGGTGCAAATCGCCTTGGCAGTAATTCCTTGCTCGATATCGTTGTTTTTGGTCGAGCAGCGGCACTCAGAGCTGCAGAACTGATTAAACCCGGCAGCCCGCACAAGCCATTGACCAATGACGATAGCGCACCCGTGCTCGATCATCTTGATCGCATTCGACAGGCCAAGGGCTCAACCGGCACGGCACAGATACGCGACAACATGCAGCGTACGATGCAAAAACACGCAGCGGTATTTCGAACCGGAGAATCACTGGAGGAAGGTTTGGTTAAAATGCGCGAAATCGTCGACAGTTTCGAGGACGTGCGCGTAGACGATCCTAATCTCATCTGGAACACCGACCTGATAGAAACACTGGAATTGGAAAATCTGTTGTGTCAGGCGCAAACCATCATCTATGGTGCGAACAACCGGCCCGAAAGTCGGGGCGCTCACGCTCGCGACGATTATGAAGATCGCGACGACGAGAACTGGATGAAACACACGCTTGCGTGGACCGATGAGAAAGCCAACGTGACAGTCGACTACAGACCGGTTCACATGTACACCCTGACAGACGAGTGTGAGGTAATACCACCGAAAGACCGTGTGTATTAAGTCGGTTATGGATGGCTTTTAACTTAGCCAATATCAGTCTCAGTATATTGGATAAGATCTCAGTGGCGCTTCGGGCACATGTTTTACGACAGCAGCCGCTAACAACAGAATGAACACACCGGGCCCCGCCCGGTAACAACAAGCGGAGAGCATCATGGCGGAATTCAGACTGCCAAAGAATTCGATAGTCGGCCCGGGTAAGCACTACCCTGCCCCGGAAGGTGCAACCAACACACGCACCATAAAAATCTATCGCTACGATCCGGACAGTGGCAAGAATCCTCATATCGACACCTACGATGTCGACATGGACAGCTGTGGCCCGATGGTACTCGATGCCATTATAAAAATTAAAAATGAAATGGACTCCACCCTGACGTTCCGGCGCTCATGCCGAGAAGGTATATGTGGCTCGTGTGCGATGAACATCGATGGCAGTAACACACTCGCCTGTACCATGGCGCTGGCGGATATCGAAGGCGATATCACCATTTATCCGTTACCGCACCAATCCGTTATCAAAGATCTGGTATCTGACTTAACCAATTTCTATGCGCAATACGCATCGGTGGAACCGTGGTTGAAATCCGATTCACCTGCACCACCTGATAGAGAACGACTGCAGTCACCCGAAGATCGGGAAAAGCTCGACGGCGCATACGAATGTATCCTCTGCGCCTGTTGCTCGACTAGCTGTCCAAGTTACTGGTGGAACAGTGATCGCTACCTTGGCCCTGCCGCGCTACTGGCAAGCTACCGGTGGCTGGCAGATTCTCGAGACGATGCAACCGGTGACCGACTTGATGATCTGGAAGATCCATTCAAGCTGTATCGCTGTCACACCATCATGAACTGTGCTCAGGTGTGCCCAAAAGGATTGAACCCGGCTAAGGCCATCGCTGAAACCAAAAAAATGCTGGTAGAACGGCGCGGCTAAACGAATGCAAGCTCAGCGCGCGGCTAATAGGGTGAAAGGCGATACATCAGGATCAATCAAGTGAGCGATAAAGCCCGATTAAGGTGGCGTTGTCGGCGCGGCATGCGCGAGCTCGACAAGGCCATGCTAGGCTATCTGGATAATCACTACGATTCGGCGTCTGAGCAGGAACGCTCAGACTTCGAATCGCTGCTCGACTGGCAAGAACCCGAGCTTTACCGGCTCGTTTGTGGCAAGGACAAGGATGCTCGCTACCAATACATTATCGACAAAATCGCCGCTACTCTGGCAGGCAACGCCCCAACCTTCTAATCTGTTTGCCGGTGTATACGGTTTTACACTCTTCGTCGCTTTGGCCGCGTTATGGCAATGCCCCGTCGAGACAACCATCCGACTGCTGCTCATCGGCATTACCGGTGTGGGTGGAATACTAAACTTTGTTCGTTCTCGCCCATCGTTCACGTTACAACTTTTGGATAATCAACTACTGGCGGCTCAAACTCGATCTGATGTAACTCAGACAGGCAAGGCTTTAGCTGATCGAACTTGGGATGATCAGGCAAGTAACCAACAGGCCGGGACCAATTCAATCGACAATCCAGTCTGGTGTTTGCAGGAAAACACCAACTGCACCAGGGGCAGGCTTGCCAGCGGCAGTTATCGTAGTCAGTTACTCGTTGTAGTTGCGATAAAACCTGATAAAGGTGCAACGCGATTTGCTGTGATCTGGCGCGACAGTGTTCCACCCACCGATTTCAGCTTTGTGCAAATGCGCCTGGCCATGGTGTCCACGCAACAATTAGCATAACGCCCGCACGTGTTTCGATATTGTCAATCAAATAACAGGCTGCAGGCTCGAACAATTTTTCCGCCTGCTTTGTGCCGCAAATCAGCTTTATTTATACAACAACGGGTTCCAGCAGAGCTCGCAAGCTCCTATAATCAGATTTATCCTGACGCGTCAGCACAGTTTCGCAAACTGGGCATTCACGAACACCGGCAACCTAAACCAGAGTAACAGCCCTATGCCAGTATCCACCAAACCTGTCAAAGGTACTCGCGATTTTGATCCAGCCGATACCGCTTTGCGCGAGCACGTGAAGAGCATCATTCTGCAAAGTTATCGAAGTTTTGGATTCAATCAAATCGAAACGCCAGTCATGGAAAACATCGATATTCTGCAAAACGCCGAAGGCGGAGAAAATCTGAGCATGCTTTTTAAAGTGCTCAAGCGGGGTGAGAAGCTAAAGCTCGATACGCCTGTACAGCATGAAAACGACCTGGTTGATTACGGCCTGAGATTCGACCTTACCTTGCCACTGGCGCGCTTCTATGCAAACAACCACACCAAGCTGCCACGCCCGTTTAAAACCATTCAAATGGGCTATGTATGGCGAGCCGAACGATCACAAAAAGGGCGTTATCGACAATTTTTCCAATGCGACATCGACTACCTTGGTACCGCTGCTCACACAGCAGAAATCGAATTAATCAACGCATCCGCCAGCACGCTAACCAAACTTGGTTTCAAGGATTTTACTGTCAGAGTCAACGATCGGCGGATACTCGAAACGTTGGCAACGCACTGTGGTATCGCCGACAAAGACGTCGCTGGTGTATTGGTAACGCTAGACAAGCTGGATAAAATTGGCGTTGAAGGCATTGTAAAAGAACTACAGGGACGATCGGTTGATCAACAAAGTATCGATAAGCTCACCGCCTTTTTGCACGCCTATATGAACGATGAAATTCGTCTCGACACCATTTCCAATCACATCGATAGTCTGGATGAAGCAGTCCTTGCGCAACTGCAACAGATTATTCAAACCGCAACCGCTGTTGCGGATGGTCACTATAGCGTTGAGTTCGATTTGTCTCTGGTACGTGGAATGGGTTATTACACCGGCCCTATTTTCGAGGTCTCGTCTAATGAGTTTGGTTCATCACTAGCCGGTGGTGGACGTTACGACAATATGATCGGCAAGTTTTTAAAGTCAACCAGCGTACCGGCGTGTGGATTCTCCATCGGCTTTGAACGTATCCTGTATATCCTGCAGGAGCGTGGTGAGAAAATACACGAGTCACCTGCTCGTTCAGCAATTCTTTACAACCCTGATGACACCAATCTGCAAACCCTGTTTATCAACGCTAATGCATTGCGAACCGATCGGCACGACGTGTCATTGGAAATCAGGCAAAAGAACATCAAGCAGCAGCTTGAGTCATTAAAGACGGTGGGCATCACCCAGTTTCACAATGCAACAGATGCATCACAGCCAATCACTTTCAAGCCGTTGAACTAACGGTATTCAGGTTGGGCGAGATAAAGGCAGAAAAAAGTTAAAGCGGGTGATAGATTTGTCGCGGCCCAGAGAAATGGGCCGCGGATAAAGCTTCTGTTCAATAGACGCTTGAGCGCTAGATTATTTATCGCAACCTAAGATGCTTTTCGCTTGTAAGCGCGAATGTAATCTATCTTCAACTCGGCGGGGAACTCGGTGCTGGCATCCGGACTTCCCGTCCACACACCACCCACTGCAAGATTCACAATTAAGTACATTGCCTGTTGAGACACGTTCTCACCAATAATTCGATAGCGTGGGATGCCATCGATATAGAACAACAGCTCCTCTGCGCTCCAGCTCAAACCAAAAGTATGAAAACCTTCAGCAAAACTTTCCTGCGTCACTTCCCATTGACCGGGTGATCTCAGATTACCCTGTTCATCGTGGTAGTTATAGTTGTGGAACACGCTCTCGGGTTTTGCACCGTTGCCTTCAACAATAAATAATTGTGGTTTTAGCGCTTCAAACTCAGTACTTAACATCCAGAACGCCGGCCATAAACCCGTACCTTCAGGCAAATCCATCCGTGCCTCTATGTAACCATAGGTCAGATCAAAATTGCCAGCCGTGCTCAGCACGCCAGAAAGATAAGGCTGTGCGTTGGCCACAGCGCTAAGGTTTTCAGGTGTCTCAATAGCACTGATAATCAAGGATTCTCCATCGAAGGAAAACGGGTTATAGCCAAAGTCGGCATTCGATTGAGTATCGATGTAGTACTGCTGCTCATCGTTTATCACAAGATCAGGCCCCCACTGCTGAGCGGTTACCCATTTTGTGCTGTTGATTGTGTCGCCGTTGAATTCGTCACTGAATACCAAGTCATAATCTTCCAGCTCTACACCTGTTTGTGCAGCGCCCTGCTCAGGCTCAGAGGCTTGTTCAAGTTGTTCGGCCAATTGAACACGTCGGGCTGTATCCAGCTCTCTGTCTTCTATGTCGGCAAGGTCGCTATCACCACAAGCACTCAGCAACAACGACGCAGAAACGCCAATGATAATTCGAGGGATGAATCTTGTTTTCATGTTCATGCTCAATGCTGATGGTTAGTAGTGGTATCGAACACCGAAGCCAAGCATGTCGTTATCGCCGGCTTCAACGCGTGCACTTAAATCAATGTCAGATGTCAGATTGAAAAGCGCTTCACCAAAGCCGATAAAATCGCCTTCAAAAAAGCTGCTATAGCTCACCCCGCCCTGCAATTTGAATTGCGATGACACGGCAAATCGTGAAGCGACTTCCATAAAAACACCCGTATCCGTAAGCTCTGCCTCAAGCGAGTCGTCACGAAATTCAAGTCGTCCTGTCTCGAAACCAGAGCTTGCCATAAAGGTTAATCTTGGCAATCGTTGTGGTGAGATGAAGTACCCCAAACCCAAAGCAACTTCCTGATAGCTTTCCGCCAGGGACGCTCGTAAAAAATACTGCAATTGATCCATTGAGGATTTACTGGCCGTCAACCTCATACCAGCACCACCAAAGTCATAATTAACGGGTGCAGCTTCTATAAAATCGAAATCTTTCGACCCTCGATTTAGCGATAACGGAAATTGCAGTGCAGATAACAGAGTTGGTGCTGGGGCTGCATCAGAGCTCAGTTCTGCAGCCGTTGACATAGCCGTCTCATCTGCACTGTTTATATCGGTGTCAACCAGTTCAGGTTTCACTTCCTCCGATTTCGCAGCGGCGATTGGGGGCGCTGGTAAAACAGTGGATGCAATCGGGGCTTGGGTATCTGTTGCAACTGCTTCTGCGACAGCACGCATGCGAGCGCGCTCACGCGCTTCCACCAAATGAAGTTGCTGCCTTGCGCGCAATTGTTCACGCGTTTCCGGTACAGGCTTCTTTATGATCGGTTTGGTTATAACCTGCGGTTTAACCTCAGGTGTGGAGACTTTTGCCAATGGTTGCGCGTCTTTTCGAATCGCGGCAATTTCTTCGACTGATATATAGGCAGATGCACCAAAATCCTTGGTATCGACTTCAGGCTGTTTGTTGGATTGCGTTAGTTGCGAACCCGACGCTTTGACCTGAGGCTGTATATAACGAGGACCACTGGTATCTGAGCTTGCTACTGAGATACCCGGCTTGGGTGTCTCTGTGGATGAATACGCGGTGTCCAGATCCCATCGCGGCCCTTTTGCAGCACAATCTTCACCCGCGACGCCAAGATGTCCCAGACATTGCTGGTCTGCCTTGGTATCGAGTATCGGACCATGACCACACTGACGATCTTCGAAAACGGTGTAATTAAATTTACCATTAACCTTTTGTAACCGAGGTCCTTCGCCCACCCGCTCACACACTTGCGCGACTGACTGACCACCTACCGGCGTTGGTACTATTCTCGAGTCAATTTCCCGTCCCACTGAACCTGTGCAAAAGCACTGTCCATCAGCAGCGAAACTCCCACTCCATGGGGCCACATCCGCTTTGGCAACCGCTGTTCCCGCAAGCAACACACCGGCTACACAGGCATGAATCGTTAATCTTCGTTTCGGCATGTCAAATCCACTCTAGGTATCAGTGGAGTATCTACAGGATTTGTGCCAACACCTTCGGCAATTGCCGAACAGTTCCCCACCAGCCTCTTTAGCGTTTCCTCCGCGATCCGATAACTACAGAAATGCGTCGGGTCTAAGGCTTGCAAGGTAGTCATTGCACGCTTATTCGTGAACGGGCGCACAGTCTTTTCAAACTTGGTAACAAACGGCAAAATTATGAGAAACCCACGGTACAAATCAACACCGTTGTATCGACATGCTCTTACTTCAGCATGCAGCGTATCGCTCGCCGTATTACTAAGCGCTTGTGGTAGCGGTAATACGGACACTGCAACAGATTCGCCTACGGCGAGTGGCAGTAGCTCAATCAGTGCAGCACAGTTGGCCTCAGACGACACCACATCATTGAGTGTTGCTCAGGCAGCAGCGGCGGGACTCGTGCCCGTGGAAACAGTGGAAACGTCAACCAGCACCGATAGCGATGCCGACTCGGGCGTTGGTGAAGCTATCGAAGCCAGCCAGCAATCCGGGAACCAACCCGAGCTCGCTGAGGCTAATGAAGCTGACACTAACGAGGTTGAAGCAAACGAAGCCGACGCGGATTCATTTCCGGAAAATGGCGGTGAAGGCAGCGTTACCCCAATACCGGTTACGGACGAAACAGAATCAGAAACGGTTGAGCCCGCACCAGTGCCGGTTGAAGCACAACCTGTCGTCGCCGAGCCAACAACCGATGCAGAAGAACAGCCCGCAGTCGAAGCTGAACCAACAAACATGGTAGACGTTGATAGCAACACACCGGAACAAACCCCGGATGCAGGTGAGGCTAATGAAGCCGACGAGCCATCAGAAACAACATTCACTGCAACCAATACTGACGGTTTTGTCGGTGAGGTGCTTGACGATGGTGCGATTAAAGTCAGCTGGTTAGAAGATCCGACGGCTCGCGGTTACAACGTCTATCGACAAGCGGAATATATCGCTACTGTATTTACAGAAGAATATATCGATACAGATACGTTTGATGAAAGTTACTACTACGAAATTCAGGCATTCGACTTCGATGAAAACTACAACTATGTTGCCAGAGGACTAACCGTTGACGTCACTGGTACCGGACGAGTCAATCCCGACTCACCAACGCCAAACGAAAATATTCTCGACGGATATGAGTTGGTTTTCTCGGATGAATTCAACGGTACAGAACTGGATAGCAGCAAATGGGTAACGCAATACTTGTGGGGCGATGCACTCGTCATTAACAGTGAAGAGCAGCATTACGTTGATATTCAGAACAAACCCGACTTCGGCTACAACCCGTTTACGTTTGACGGTGAGTCAATCACTATTAACTCTATTGAAACCCCGGATGATTTGGCGGAAAAAGCTTATGGGCAGAAGTATCTGTCTGGCATGTTCACCAGCTACGATTCGTTTAAATTCACCTATGGCTATGTTGAAGCTCGTGTGCAACTACCGTTCGGCCAAGGTCTATGGCCAGCGTTCTGGTTACTGAATGCCTACTATGTTGACGATAAGCCCGAGATCGATATCATGGAGTTCATCGGTGACAATCAGGACGTGGTTTATCACACGTATCACTACCACGATAGTGACGGCACTTTGCGCTCAACAGAATCAGCACCGTCATCAGGTGTCGATTTCACGAACGGTTGGCACACGTTTGGCGTTGAGTGGTTACCCGGTGTATTGATTTTTTATGTCAATGGTATCGAAAAGCATCGCGTTGTCGATGCCAAAGTATCTCAGCAGGAAATGTACATTATTGCCAATACCGCTTTGGGTGGCTGGTGGCCAGGCTCACCAGATAGCACGACCAATTTCCCGGCTCAGTACAAGATCGATTACATACGCGCTTATCAAAAAGCCGGCGGTGTACCGCAGAGCGATCCTACAGAAGGTCTGGAGTCGAAGTTGCTGCAATGGGACGATGTACCAGGCGCATCACCAAGTCATCTGCCTCCGTTCGAGCTGTGGCCAGAAGGCTATCCCGAACGAGCGACTAACTAAGTAATTCACGAATAACCGGGCGGCACCTATCTCACTGAGACTTAACTCACAGAGAAGGGGTCGTCTGGTACTTTCAGTGTTTTAAGGGCGAGCTCGAACGCATCAACCAGAACAGCAGCTTCGCGTTTCTCGCCAATGGCAAATACGGTTAACGTAAATCCGAGTTCGATTATTTCAGCTTGATAGACAACTAAGTCGAGTGATGTGCCATCGACTTCATAGCCATCGAGATACACCACGTCTGTTACCGCCATTCTTCCGTCAACCATAACCACGCCTTGTTGACTACCGTCACTGTCAAACGCACCTGAATGCGATCCAGGAAGTACTTCTATCATCAGGTAATCGGCGAAATGATCGTGCAAACCGCTGCGAGGCGATTCAAAACCAATCGCATAGCCTGGCTCAAGCGCGTTAACCTCACTATCATCCTCAACGGCGAACACACGTGACCAATGTTCTGGCACGGCTAATTTAAAGCCATAGTCTTCGTCCGTATAAGGCACGATACGCTGTATCGGTTGAAGCCTTGCGTCTGGAGATTCAACCGGCAGGTCACGCTCAGTACTTAGGCTTTGCACAGAGAAGCTCAATACAGCAGAGCAAAGGCAAGCTGCGCTCAGAGTCATTATTGGTTTTCGTTTCATTCGCTGATTGTCGCGCAACCAGCCGATCGCATGCCGAGTACAGTCTCGCAAACTAACGAAATGCGGTGATTAGAACGTAAGGATTATGACGATTAATCGAGATGTTGATGTGACCAACCGCACGAAATGTGCGGTTGCTATCTTTTAATGCGTGTACGCTAACTAAGGCGTTGTTTCGCAGGCGTCACCTACGCCATCCAAGTCTGAGTCAGCCTGAGATGCGTTGGCTACCAATGGACAATTGTCTGGAGCATCATCTGGCACGAGGTCGTTGTCATCGTCATCATCGCACGCATTGCCATCGCCATCTAAGTCTGTGTCAAGCTGAGATGCGTTGGGCACTATTGGACAATTGTCCGGAAAATCATCCAACACCAGGTCGTTGTCGTCGTCATCATCGCACGCATTGCCTTCGCCATCTAAATCTGTGTCAAGCTGAGAAGCGTTTGCCACAAATTGGCAATTGTCCGGCGCTGAATCAAGAATAAGATCGTTGTCATCATCGATGTCACAGGCATCGCCATCGCCGTCTAAATCAGTGTCCTGCTGATCAGCGTTAGGAACCATGGGGCAATTGTCCGGAAAATCATCGAGCACGCCATCAGCATCTGTATCGGTGCTTAAATCACATAGATCACCAATGCCGTCATTGTCGGCATCGTCTTGTGTCGTGTTGGCTATCAGAGGGCAATTATCAGGCTCGTCATCCAGTACGTTGTCGTTGTCATCATCTGTATCGCACGCGTTGCCCATGCCATCGTTGTCGGTATCCAGTTGTGATGGGTTGGCCACTATGGGGCAATTGTCGGGTGCGCTGTCCAGCACGTTGTCGTTGTCGTCGTCGGTATCGCAAGCATCGCCTTGAGCATCGCTATCAGAGTTGGTTTGAGCAGGGTTTGCAATCGCCGGGCAGTTATCGTCTGCGCCGACCAAACCATCACCATCGGGATCGATCTCATTTTGACATGCCGCGTTATTTGTCGATGGTATACACGCATCGGTATTGTCACTGTCGAGCTCATCAAACACACCGTCGCCATCGGTATCGAGAATAGCTGAATCCAGATAGTCGAATATGCCGTCACCGTCGCCATCAGTGGTAAGCGTCTCCACAACATCCGTTTTGTTATCGCCATCACTATCCCGTGTTTGATCTTCGCAGGCTGAGTTATTGGTGCCTGGCACACACGGATTGTTATTTTCCGGATCGTTCTCATCATCAACCCCATCGTTATCAGCATCATTGATCGATGACTCACGATAATCAGGCGTTCCATCACCATCTTTATCAGCCGTCAGGGTTTCCGTAATATCGGTTTTATTGTCACCATCGGTGTCACGCAGTTGATCGGCACATGCGGTGTTGCCTGTGCTTGGCACACAGGGATCATTGTCGTCGCTATCTGATTCGTCTACGCGATTATCTGAATCGCTATCCTGTAGGGCAGATTCAAGATAGTCTGGCTTACCATCACCGTCTGTATCGCGAGTAGTTGTTTCCTCAATATCGGGTTTTCCATCACCATCGGAATCGTTAGTGGTTACCAGACATGCTTGCGCACTTGTACGAGGTACACATGGGTCGGTGTTAGCAGGATCTGCCTCATCTTTTTCACCGTCATTATCAGCATCAAGCAAAGACGATTCTCTGACATCAGGAATCCCATCACCGTCAGTATCACCATCGCCCTCTTCTATATCGGTTTTACCATCGCCATCGGTATCGTTGCGAAGATTCTGACAAGCAACATTGTTGGCCGACGGCGCACAGGGATCGTTGTCATCAGCATCCCGCTCGGCATCTCGTCCATCCTCATCATCGTCCTGGTTAGAAGACTCAAGATAATTAGGCGTACCATCCCCATCGGTATCGGTAGTTGCAGTTTCCAAACTATCAGCATCGCCATCACCGTCTGTGTCAATGGTGCAACCCAATGTAAACTGACTGGTATCGCACGGATTTTTGGCGGGGCTATTGGAGTCCAGTGGATTAAAGCCTTGAATAATTTCCTCTAGGTTTGAAAGCTCATCATTATCTTCGTCAAGATCAGCCGTTTCATATTCATCGCTTGCAAAGTTGAATTCGGCACCACTTCCAATGGCTTGATTACGCTGCGCTGTAGCAAGCAGTATGCGTTGATCTGGATTTTGATAGAAATTGACGGAGGCAAAACCGTTGCTGTCTTCTGCAGTAGTGGTTTCCGCAATCCAGGTGTTACCCGTTCGATTAAGTGGCAACACATCGCCGTTAAACATGGCAATGGGTGTCAGGTTCTGCAAAATGTCTGCGTTTTGTAGAACTCGCTCATCCGGTACTAAAAATCGAAGCACCACCGGAACCTGCACGGGGGGTACACCCGGACTGCCTGCATCAAACGGATCTGAATTTTCTCGACGCTCCTGCAAATTGGAACGTTCATCATCGTCAGCATCCATGCTGTAATCGAAGTCACTTTCCAGAAAACGAACCTCTTGTGTTCTATCGGGGTTAAGCGTGACATCGACATTGCGCGTCGCCTCACCCAAAACCAACTTTTCTCCCTGAAAACTTTCCGACCAGACAATGTCGATAACGGATTGCGTTCCCGCGACTAGCCGAATCGTACCCGAGCGAACCCCTGTTACCGGGTCTGCGATCATGTCGACGGTGTCGCCGTTCACCGTCACGTCCAGAATCAGCGCGGTCGGGTCAACAGCTTTGGTCTGCAGCAATTCAGCTGGAGGAGACATCTGAAAAACCGACCCTTTATTCGGTGAGACGCTTGCGCCACCGGTACTTTCAGATTCACAGGCGCTTAGTCCTATCGCAACCGTTAGCAGAAGCGATAGTCGCAGAACCGTGCACAGTCGATGCAGGATGAATAGACTGAAATTAGTTAAATCGGTTGTAAAGAATCGCATCGGCAACTCCATCAGTAATGAACCATCAAATTAGAATTGATAATTCATAAAAAGTCAGTCAGAAAATACCGGCCAGAGCTGAGATTGGCGTAATGCTTCACTGAAACTGGGGGACGAATATCGTCAGATCAACTTGCTCTTCGGACGATCCGCCTGAGGAACCTCCACTACTGCTGGCAGCGGCCAGACCACCCACAACCAACACACCCAACAAACCGTAAATAATTTTTCGTTGTGTGGACATTCGTTCACGAGGGGCTGCCGCTACAACCGTCGGATTAGCCGAGGTTGTATCAGTCACGATAGCTGCGTCGTCATCAACCAACACGCGTTCGAACGGATCAAATGCGAAACCCTGAACCGTCCGGTTGCCTCCGGTGTCCCGCGCTTCCATATAATATTGAATGAGGTCGCTGGATGCATTCGCGGTATCTACAGATGCTGTATAAATGGACGTGCCTGAGATTGGCGACATAGGAACCGTGATGTACCCTGTTGTCGAACCGAAGCGATAATGCAACGTCATTGAAGAGATTGCATTATTATCGGCAACAGTTGCTGAAAATACCTGCGTTTCTCCACGCACACCCTGATCAACACTTTCATGTTCTATGGTTGGTGGTTCAACATCGACAGCTTGCGCGTTCGCATATCCGGGAACAACCAACAACACGCTGAATAACACATGCATAACCGCCACAAACGTTGCGGCAATTTTCTTGAATCGTGTACGGCACATAGTTATCTCCGGGCTACCAGACTATTTCAGACCAACCCGTGGGGCTTCGCTTACTGGTTAGGGTGATGGATGACAAATTATCCGGTGCGGATGTAACCGCGCCCGATTTTCGCACGAGTTTTTGAATTCGCAACTGTCCGACAATGACACCGTCGGCGTTTCGTGAAGCCACGTTGCTGATTCGTGCCTGCACCTCATCGTGGTTTTCAAATATCTGTAACATCTGCTGAATACGTCGACCAGACGGTTGCGTTAGTTCAATCACTTTCTGAATGTTTCGCTCAGTGACTGCCTGCTTGAGCTCAACAAACTTACCCGCCACATAATTAAAATCATCATCGCTGATGTTGACAGGTTTAGGGGTAATTTGTAGGTTAGCTTGCGCTTGCTCAGCAGCCTCTCTCTGCTGTGCCGCTTGGCGTTGCAGAGCTTGCTGACGGTCAAACTCAGCAGCCCTTGCTCTTTCATTATTCAAGCGATTACGCTCAGCTATACGACGCTCTGTTTCTATCTGCGCCGCGCGTTCCTGTTGAATCCGCTCCTGCGCTTTGTCGGTTGCCAAGGCTAATTGTTCCTGCTCAAGTGACTCCTGCTGCGCTGCCTGATCAGCTGCAGCGCGCTCCTGCGCTGCTTGCAGTTCGGCTGCCGCTCTTGCGGCAAGCGCTGCGACGCGCGCTTCTTCCGCCACCCGAGCCGCTTCTTCCAATTTGGCCGCTTCAAGCAAACGAGCCGCCTCCGCCAAGCGCGCTGCCTCCGCCAAACGTGCCTGTTCGGCAGCGCGAGCTTCTTCAGCTATACGTGCTTCTTCGGCTAAACGGGTTTCCTCTGCCAGTCGAGCCTGTTCCGCAACGCGTGCTTGTTCAGCTAGACGTGCTTCCTGTGCTAATCGCACCTGTTCCGCAGCGCGAGCCTCTTCAGCTAATCGTGCTTCCTCTGCCAAGCGGGCCTGTTCCGCAGCGAGAGCTTCTTCAGCTAATCGAGCTTCCTCGGCTAAACGTGCTTCCTCTTCAAAGCGCGCCTGTTCCGCAGCGCGAGCTTCTTCAGCTAAACGTGCTTCTTCGGCTAAACGGGTTTCCTCTGCCAGTCGAGCCCGTTCTGCAGCGAGAGCTTGTTCTGCTAATCGTGCTTCTTCGGCTATACGGGTTTCCTCTGCCAGCCGGGCCTGTTCCGCAGCGAGAGCTTGTTCAGCTAATCGTGCTTCCTCTGCCAGTCGCACTTGTTCTGCTAAACGCGCCTCTTCTGCGACACGGGACTCTTCAGCAAGTGCTTCATCTGCCAGTCGCGCTTCCTCGGCTATTCGCTGATCTTCCGCCAAACGATCAGCGGCATTGATGCGCGCCAATTCGGCTGCTCTTCTGGCTTCTTCCACGGTTTCTGTATCAGAAGCAGAACCAACATCGACAGTTCGCAAACGGGCGATCTGATTTTCAATCTCACCAAATTCTGGCGCGCCATAACCATAAACAGATCTATCCATCCGCGTCAGCGCACTCTCCGCCTCATCGAGCAACCCTTCTGCGACAAGTCCTTCGATGATTTGCAGCTGCTCACTGAACTGTTGATACAGCGATGACTGCCCAGTGGTCTGGATAACGTCAGACGGTGCAGCTTCAGACGAATCGCCTACGTCAGACGAATTGGTAACGCCAACAACTGTTTCGTCGTTTACGGTGCCGGTGGTCGTTGCCGCGTCCTGTGAGGATGAATCACGCAGCAGCATAAAGCCAAGCCCCCCCCCGGCGATCAACACAGCGCCTACAAGCAACGCTAACGACTTTCCACCAAATAACTTTCCACGTGGTTCGCTCTCAACATGAATACCCTCATTCCACGCTTCTTCCTGTGCTACTGGGCGGGGTTTTGGCGAGGGCTGATCACCGAGAAAGTCGAAGTCATCGTCAGATACATTGATCGAAACCGTATCTGACGAACCTACGCGTGCCGGGCCCGATTCAGAAATCGGTACCGGTTTGCGAATAATCGGCATAACCAGCTCATCGGTTCGACGAGCCTTTTTTTCGCGCGAGGGGCGGTTGGCGGCTTCCTCTTCGAGAAAGTCGAACATGCCATCGGCATCAGCTTTCGGTTTGTCAAAATCAGGCGTGGACATTAAGCCTTCGACACTCTTATTTTGGGAGGCACTTTCGTGCATTATTTCGCTTTACAGATAGGCCAAGCCCATCCTTTGGGCATGATATCCCATTGGCGGTAGCAAAACGGGCAGTAGTCGTTTGTTTACACAAGGTTTTTCGAACAACATCGACCAAAGCACGATTTCAGCAAACCTATAATTTTCATAAGCTTACTGGATTTAGCTCGCGTTATCTGCTTATCGAGTCGCGAATTACGCGAATTTGGGTAAGATTACCCAAATGAGCAAAGGCGAAAAATCAGTTCAGCAGATCGATTCGGTATGTATGTGCATCGAGCCCCAGGGTGGGATTGGCTGGTAACTGCACTTCCAGCACCGCGCTCCCAATCGGCCCCGAGACCATATAAGCCCCAGTATTGAGCCCGACAACCTCTGGCGCTTCGGTGGTGGATGTTAAGGGTGCATGGACCAGTCGGGGGTCGGTAATGCTACCGGCATGCATCAAACGGCCGTCAGAGTCATACCATTTCAATGTCACACGGGTTAATGCGTTTTTGAGCAGCTCAGTCGAAAGCTCGGTAGGCAGTGCATTGGTCTCTGGCAACTCAACGGCTCGCAACAGATTGTGCCCACTGTCATCATATTGCACTATGACGCGTAACTCGGCTTGGGCAACGCAGCTCACTATGCCTAAAGCCACACATAGTAGATGCGCGAAAATCGTTCGCGTGAACGTTTGACTGAACATAAAACGACGACTCCAACTTAATTTACGCTGCACTTGATTTTTACAACACCAATTTTCACAGCAACAATTTTCACAGCAAAATTTTTCAAGCTTAGGAAGTGAGGGCGACTACTGACTGACAACCGTCCACTCCCAATTAAAAACGCCATTGTGAGGTTCGGGTTTGCGTATCAGCCCACTTATGTCTTTGACACTAACAGACACCTTGTATTCACCCGCTGGAAAGCTGAGGTTGACACTCGACCTATCCAAACCTGAATCGGGAATGACTCTCGAGTCTAACCGCCATTCAACAGATTGCAGATCTGAGCCAAACATAGGCTCTACACGAAACTCCTGTGCCGCACCCGCAGGCAACGTCAATAAGCGGGTAACCGGCGCAATATCCAAAATGGGTGTGGCGCGTGAATAGACGGCCAGCGCCCATTGTTCACTGTTGATCGGTCCAAGCGTGCCATCGTAGCTGCGCATCAAGCTATCGGGAGTGGGTCTATAAAAACCATTGGCACGATAGAAAGCCCCTTCATAAACGCCAACTTCCAAGTCCGGGCTGAACGCCGAGAAACCGTCCTCCGGTGCAAAGAAATGGCTCCAGGGTACGTCTGACGGTTCACTTCTGCTGGATACGTTCGGATACTGCCCTTCCACGAAAGAAGGCATGCTGCTTTCCGGGATGTATTGATCGACGTATTCGTCAGCCAGTCCGGCTATGGTATGCCCCATTTCATGCAACGCGATTTCGATACTTTCGGTGGAAGAAATAGCAATGTTGCCACCACCACCGCCGTAGCGTGAATCGTTAACCAACACCAGAATTTGATCGAAATTAGGGTATTCATCGATAGCGACACTGAACATGGCTGACTGATCACCACAAATGAGTCTGCGCACAGATTTGCAGAAATAACCGGTGCCGAATACTGTATCGCGTATGTCGACAGAGAGATTATCATCGATACCCGAGTCGACGGACGGTGTTTCAACCATGTGAATATTCCAAGCGGAAAAGTGCGTACTCATGCCGACATCGGCACGCATTTTTTCAACCAGAGTTTCAACATGTTCGCGGAAAACCGCTTGCTGATCTTCACGATATCCATCACCTAACACAACCAGATGAACACCCGCACCACCAGCGCCCCGACCATACAAAGTACGACCCCGACCACTGGCGTTCATAGGGTGAAGGATGAAGGGCACGGTGGTGACCGTGACACCACCACGGATATCGGTGGCACGCAACACCATTTCAACTTTGGTGACCTCTTCGACCTCTGCAGCCACAATTTCGATAACACCAAGCGAGACATTAATATCAAGAAGCTCATTTGGCTCGTAAGTCACGGCGACCGGGTCACCGTTCGAATCATCAGGAAACAATGGCACTACGATCATCTCGCCGGCATCCAGATCGCTGGGAATTTGGTCGACGTTAATAAACGGAGCGTCGTTTGCGGCGATGACTTCGATAACCACGTCGCTAACGGTCTGGCTAAGGCCACGAACATCAGTGACGCTAAAGGTCAGATTCTGGAACACACCAATGTCGAAGCGCGTAGGCGTACCTGATAGCTCACCGGTGTTCTGGTTCAAGGATAACCATGAGGGCAGATTGCTGGCTGTATAAATAAGCGCATCATTATCCGGATCGGACGCCACAAGTGACGTTTTGTACTCACTGCCCGCCTCCACTACTCGCAATAGGTCTGTGAACAAGACCGGGGCGTCGTTGACATTACTAACGATAATCGACACCGGCGCGTTTTTGCCTTCCGCTATGCTGTACTCAAAGGTGTCGGTGCCAAAGAAATCACGGTCGGGAACATAGGTGAAAAGTCGGGAGTTGCCTTCCTGCACGATGGTGCCGTGCAGGGGTTGAGAAACAATGTAATACGGCGGCTCCTGCAGGCTTGCATTAGCGGAACTTGATACGCTGAGCCCGATCGTTGCAAAAAAACCGCTTACTGGTGTCTCTTCCACTGTGGAGAGCTCTATTGCAACAGGCTGCGCTGACGCGGGAATGATCACAGCGTCCGCCCTGTTGCCGGGATCATCGGCAGCGTCTTCCGTTAGCGGAGAATCTGGACCTGAAGAGGAATCTGTTGTGGCCAGATTGTCGTCAGACACATTACAGGCACTTAATAAAACAGACAGTACAACGCAGACAAGCGCACGCAACCGGATAAATACCCAGTTAGGCCGACTCAGGTTGTAACGATGCGCCACCATCTAAAAAATCGACTCCAATGTTCAGAAGAGACTAACGTTTGGACCATTGTAGACCTAAACTCTTGCGCCAAAGATTCCGAATCAGAAACAATTGCGTCGTCGATGTGCAAACAAATTATAAATCAGCCCTTTCACGCGCTGTTTCTATGTATATCTTGCGCATTTCCAGACTGACTGGACCGGGCTTTCCGCTCCCGATGTCCTTTCCGTCCACATTGACCACTGGCATGACAAACAGAGAAGCACTGGTAATAAAAGCCTCTTGTGCAGATTCGACCTCTTTTAACGTGAAAGGTTCTTCGACCACTTCATAGTTAGCCTCGCGCGCGAATTTCAACACAGCTGTGCGCGTAATTCCCGAAAGAATTTCATTGCCCAAATGACGCGTTTTGATTTTATTATCGGCAGTAACAATATACGCATTGTTTGATGTTCCTTCGGTGACGTATCCGTCTTCTACCATCCACGCATCATCTGCGTTTGCATCGATAGCCGCTTGCTTGCTCATGCAAGGTGCCAGTAAGCCAACCGTTTTAATGTCGCGCCGTTGCCAACGTATATCCGGTACCGAAATAATACGCAAACCCGTTAGCACTTTCGGATTATCCAGCAAGCTTTTCTTCTGAGTGAACATAACCAGAGAAGAGTCGTTGTGGCTTGGATAAAAAAAGTCGCGATCGGCAACACCCCGACTCACTTGCAAGTAAAGTAATCCCTGATCAACCCCGTTTAGCTCGACCAGTTTGTGCTGAGCCGCAACCAGCTCTTCATCGGAACACGGTGCTGCCATCGATAGTTCTGAAAGCGATCTGGACAGGCGGCGAAGATGAGCATTGTTATCGATGAGTTTGCCGTCAAGCACAGTCGACACTTCATAAACTGCATCGGCAAAGAGAAAACCACGATCAAATACAGAGATTTTCGCATCTTCTTCAGCAACAAAATCACCGTTCACATAAACAAGCCTACTCATAATTTTTTCCACTCATCATAAAAATACACAGCCAAAATACGATACACCCCGATGGTTCAAGCCTGATCTATGCAAATCCATAGCGCGGCCTGAGAAGCTGGATAACGCTCGTTCGCGTTGCCGCCTAATCAGGGTCAATCAGAAGTTGATGCAACTGCGCTATTGATTGCACTTCAATTGTTGCGCGAGGCAGCTCTTGTGGCCATACCTCTCGGGCTCGATTAAACCAGACTGTCTTCACACCAGCATTATGACCGCCCATTACGTCGGTGTGCGGATTATCACCGACATGCAGCAGCTCGTTTGCGGCAATATTGAGTGCTGTGCAGCAGGAATGAAACATATCGACCGCCGGTTTAGGCGGATTCGCCAAATCTGCACGACGAATATCATGGAAGTATTCCGCCAGACCGATTAGACCCAGATCAGCATTGCCATTGGTGATAGCCGCAAGTTTATACCTCGGTTTTAAAGCCTTGAGCATCTCAAGTGTACCGTCGTACAGCGTCACTTCACTGCGAGCCCTATAAAAAACATCGAACGCCTGGTCAACAATAATTTCCGCATCGGTTCTTTCACCCACTAACTGTGTTAGTAGGGCTTTTCGCATGAGCGTAACATCGGTGGCCAGATGTGCATGGGTTTGATAAAGAGCCGATCGTACCTCCCTAACAGCGTCTGCTGTGTGCGCTGCCATAACGTCAGGATGATGCGTATCCAGCCACTGGTTTAGTTTATTCTCAGCGTGAACAATGACAGGATCACAGTCCCAGAAAGTATCATCGAGATCGAACGACACTGCACGAATGCCCTGCAACGCCGTTTGCCGTGTATTTGCTTTATTCATTTATTATTTTTATCTGAAGCAGATTATCTCATTAGTTTATCCGAACTTTTCTATCGGAACTATCCTACTTGTTCGAAAGTGCGCAGATGCGCAGCGATGCTGATCAAACAAATGAGTACGGGCTAATAGTGGTACGTAGGTGGGCCGCAGTATCTAAACCTTTCTGTGGTCATACCATCAGCGACTTCTATAATACACCGATGCAAAATACCACTTCACAGTACAAATTACAGCCAGCCGCCGCCTCAAGCGCGACTATCTCGATCGAAACAACTCCGGCACGTCAACCCGACAATGCGCACGTGTTGTTCTGTGGTGGATTTCATTCTTCCATGCGCGGCATTAAAGCAGAATTTTTAGCCGATTTATGTCAAAAGAACGGTTGGGGCTTTACCCGTTTTGATTATCGCGGTCACGGGGAGTCTGATGGCGAGCCTGAATACTTAACGTTGCACGACTGGCTCACCGACACGATTGCAGTACTTGATCACTTGCCTCATAAAGCGGTGCTTTGTGGCTCGTCAATGGGTGCATGGCTTGCAACGCATGCGCTACTGCAGAGACCGGCGCAAATTCAGGCACTGATAACCATTGCCGCGGCGCCCGATTTTACCCAGAGATTATTGTGGCCAGCGCTGAGTTCCAACGAGCAGGACAGACTCACCAAAGGAGAATGCATAACAAAACCAACGCCATATGAAGGACCAGACTGGCGCTTACGAATTGGGCTTTTCAATAGCGGCAAGGCGCTCTGCTTGCTTGAGAACGATACAAGCCTTGATATAACAGTGCCAGTTAGAATGCTTCATGGTACCGCAGACGCCGATGTGCCCTGGGAGTATTCTCAGCGCTTATTGGACACATTCACGCACTCGCCAGATGCATCACTGACCCTGATACAGGGTGCGGACCATCGTCTATCGCAACCACTGCACCTGAATAAATTAAAAGAACAATTCGAACTGCTAATTGATTCCTGATTCCTGCATGGGTTCGTCAACACCCATAGATCGGCGTTCACACTTATTTCAGAATACTGAACTCCGGGTTCAACACCGTTGGCGCTTCAAGTTCAACCAGATGTGCAACGCCGAAACCCTGCATGTAGTCGATGCCTATCGCCTGGATATGGCTTACTGTCTCATCATCTTCAACTGACTCAGCTACTGTCTTTATACCCAATTTTATACTTAGATCGTGCAGCGAACTGGTTATACAGCGGGCGGTTTCATCCGTTGACAGTCGTCGGATTAACTCACCATCTATCTTTAAGTAGTCAATCGGGAAGTGTTGTAGGTAGCTGAAGGAACATAAGCCATTGCCGAAATCATCGAGCGCAAACTCCACTCCTTCAGACCTTAGCGATTCCATAAACTCTGACACACCATCAATATTTCGAATAGCGTGTGTTTCGGTGATGTCAAAGCAAATCCGGTTTCTTGGTAATTTATGCTGTTTAAAAATATCAGCGATACGCTTGAGCGCATTGGTATCAGCCAGAGTACTCACCGACAGATTAATACTGACACCAACATCCTCACCTGAAGCATGCAGCGATGTCAGTGCAAGCAGCGCATTTTCAACCACCCAGCGATCCAACTCCTGCATTAACGAATACTTTTTCGCCAGTGGCATAAATGCTCCTGGTTCCAGTAATTCTCCGTTTTCACATGCCAATCGAATCAGCAGCTCGTAGCGCGAGAACGATTCGACCTCACTTAAGCAAACAATGGGCTGCATGAGCAACTTGTACTGATTATTTTCCATCGATTGTCGAATCATGGCAATGCGATTTGCACCGGCAGATTCAATCAAAATTTCCTCATCTGATACATGAGACTGATTTCGACCGTTGTGCTTCGCCGCATAACAAGCGTTGTCGGCCTTCACCATCAAACTATCTATCGATCGACTTTGACTGGATATAGGGGTTATCCCAATACTCGCCCCTACTTTAAATTCCTTTCCTTCCCAGAAAAATTTATATCGCGATATTTCGTCAATGATTTTTTCTACTTCAACGCGCGCATCAGCCGTATTGGATAGCAATAGCAAGCCGAACTCATCCCCACCTAAACGAGCAAGGGTTTCTCCGGGCTGAACATGCTTGTGTATCACGCCTACAAGCTCACGCAGAAGCTGATCTCCTGCATGATGTCCACCGGTATCATTAACGTGCTTGAATTTATCCAGATCAATAAAACACAAGGAGTATGTATCGTTTGTGCGCTTGGCTCTCTCGTGTAGCTCGGCAAGCTTTCGTTCAAATTCGCGGCGATTTATCACACCGGTTAAATCATCGTGCGTGGCTAGATGCGCAAGCTTCGATTCCAGCTCCACGCGCCGCGTGACATCTCTGCCACAACCTCGATACCCTTTAAAAACACCATCGCCTTCAAACTGAGGCTCAGCAATAACATGAACGTAGCGATGACCGGAGTCGGTAGTGACAGGCAAAACGATATCAACTTTTTCACGCCGCAGCATACGCTGGTGATGTTCAGCGAGCTCAGCGCTTGGGGGGAAATGAGCGCTTAATACATCGATCCGACTAAGCCCTACCAGATGCTCACCCGGCAAGCCTGCAGAAGAACCCGCTTTGCCATCGTGAAACACGTATCGAAGAGTTTCATCCAGCTCCCAAATCCAGTCAGCGGCCAGATGCGCAAAAGCACGATACAGCTTTTTATCAGCCGTTCTTACCGAGCTGACCTTACTTAACCCATTGTGTTTCACAGCATATCCATGCTAATTAATTGTTAACCTATGTTTCGGCTAATCTGGTTACACTGTTAAGCTGCACGTAACAAAATGTTGACCAGCAGACACACTTTTCGGACACTGGCTCTCGAATCAGGCTTATCACCAGCGACAAATGACGACTGCATCGAACGAACTATCCATAAAGTACAATGCCTGCTCAAGCACCGGCAAAGAACTATGCCCCAGGTTTTGTGACGCACTGACGAATTTTTTTGTGTACTGTAACCATGTCTGATGCAGCCAAATCCATTGCTTGGTTCGAGCAGGAAAAATGGCAAGTATTCGATTTTCAACGTCAAGCATGGCAAGCATGGCATAACGGCGAATCCGGCCTGATTCACTCACCCACTGGCAGCGGAAAAACCTTGGCAGCGTGGCTTGGCCCGATTCAAGCGGCGGTTCACGAACAGGCACGAGAACAGAAGCTACGGGTTTTGTGGATAACGCCATTACGCGCACTGGCCAACGACACCTGTGAAAATCTTCAACACGCAAGTGATGCGCACGGGCTGACGCTTGAAGTTCAAATCCGCACTGGCGATACCAGTGCAAGTGTTCGCCGAAAGCAACGCGAAAAACCACCTTATGCGTTGGTCACAACACCAGAGAGCCTGTCGCTGCTATTAAGTTACGCCGACAGTGCAAAAACATTCAACGACTTGCACACCGTTATCGTTGACGAATGGCACGAGCTGATGGGTAGCAAACGCGGCGTGCAACTCGAATTATGTCTTGCACGCTTAAGAGCAAAACACAAAGACATGCGCATATGGGGCCTATCGGCCACGCTCGGTAATCTTGACACCGCTATGAGCACCCTACTCGGCCCGAACAAAGCCGGCACACTCATTCAGGGCATTCAACCACGCGATATAGAAATCACGACTTTGCTACCCGATGACTTGGCACAGTTTCCATGGTCTGGGCATTTAGGTTTAACGTTGGTAAAGCCTGTGATTAACGTTATAGAAAAAGCCGGCACAACGTTACTGTTCACGAACACTCGGTCACAGGCAGAACTCTGGTTTCAAGCCATTCTGGAAGAGCGGCCTGACTGGCTAATGAGTTTGGCGCTGCATCATGGCTCTATCGATCGCGAGTTAAGACAATCAATTGAATCGCGATTGCGAAACGGCGAACTCAATTGCGTCGTTTGTACCTCTTCACTCGATCTCGGTGTCGATTTTTCTCCGGTCGATCAAGTGATACAAGTCGGAAGTCCCAAGGGGGTTGCTCGACTTATGCAGCGTGCTGGACGCAGTGGTCACCGACCCGGCGCCGTGTCACGGATACTCTGCGTACCGGCACACGCATTCGAATTAGTGGAAATTGCTGCTGCACGTCGCGCCCTGCATGCCAACCAAATTGAATCAAGAGAACCACTCACGCTTTCCCTGGACGTGCTCTGCCAGCATTTAGTCACCATCGCCCTGGGTGAGGGCTTTATAGACTCTGCCATGTTGGAAGAAGTTCGTTCAACCCATGCATTCGCTGAGCTCACCGATACACAGTGGCAATGGGTGCTGGATTTTATTACGCGCGGTGGCCAGGCATTGCAAGGCTATCCGCAATATCACAAAGTGGTGCAAGTGACCGGCGTTTATCGAGTCATGAACGAACAAATAAGCAAGAAACACCGCATGAGTATTGGCACCATCAGTAGCGACGCCACCATGTTCGTTGCGTTTCGCGGGGGCAAACGTTTGGGCACCATTGAGGAATCGTTTATGTCACGCCTGAAGCCTGGCGATGTATTCCAATTTTCGGGTCGGCAACTCGAACTGCTCTCTATTCGGGATATGGTGGCCTACGTTAAAAACGCCACCAAGCGCAGTCGTTGGGTACCACGCTGGAATGGAACATACCTCCCCTTATCCACCCAGCTATCCACCAGCTTGCTCGAAACCCTGCAACTGTGGAAAGACAACAAAGCAGATGAATTCGAGCTGCAATCCATTGACGGTTTACTGAACGCTCAGAATAACTGGTCGAGCCTGCCGACCGTCAACGACTTTCTTATCGAACTGACGCACACCAAAAACACCTATAGTTTATTCTGTTTTCCGTTCGCGGGCCGGTTGGCGCATGAAGGAATTGCCATGCTGGCAGCCTCACGCCTAAGCGAACAGAACAGCGCGACTTACACGCTTACCGTAAACGACTATGGATTCGAATTACAAAGTCAGCAGCCTATCGATGTCGATGTTGATTTACTGAAATCTGTTTTCAGTATTGAGAAACTTAGCGAAGACATTCTGAAATCCATCAACACCAGCGAGATCACAAAACGCCAGTTTCGCGACATAGCCAGAATATCGGGCTTGGTTTTCGACGGATACCCGGGACGTGGAAAATCGTCAAAGCAGGTTCAAGCCAGTAGCTCGCTTATCTACGATGTTCTGGAAACTCATGACGCAGAGAATCAGCTGCTGGATCAAGCCAGACGCGAGGTGCTGCAGGCGCAACTGGAATTTAAACGAATTGAAGCGACGCTTAATCGGATACAATCACAGAACTGGATGCTGAACGTCACTGAGCAACTAACGCCGTTGTCATTTCCGCTCTGGGCCGAGTCGCTTCAAAGCCAGACTCAAACCATTTCATCGGAAACGTTTCAAAGTCGAATAGAGCGCATGCTGAAACAACTCGAATCCGTTATGGACGAATCGCGTGAATCCTGAGTTCCAGAAACGCTGTTGCGCAGCGACCTGTGCAGGCACACAATTACTGCTGCACCCGGAAAAAGTCGCTTATTGGCCAAGCACTCGTACCCTGCTGGTAGCCGATGTGCATCTGGGCAAGGAGTACGTGTTTGGTCGCGCCGGATCCCCTGTTCCTGCAGGGCCCAGCAACGCTGATATCGACCGTCTTTCCAGACTGATCAACGCCAGTGGTGCCGAGCGCTTGCTTGTGCTCGGTGATTTAATCCACTCCATGCCCTCACTGAGCGAGAGCTGGCTTGGTTCATTCAGTGCTTTCCTTGATCGACATGCCGCGCTCACGGTTGAAGTGGTGGCTGGCAACCACGATAAGCCAGCAGGACAAGATCGGCTCGATAGCCGGATAACGTGGTATGCCAATCCACTGGTTGAAACACCGTTTGTGTTCCAGCACGAACCAGGTTCAGATCATCGTGGGCATGTGCTCTGTGGACATGTACATCCTTGCTACCGGATTGTTGCCAGCAGAAAAGAAAGCGTCAGAGCGCCTGTGTTCTGGTTTGGTTCTGACTATTCCGTTTTGCCCGCATTCGGTCAGTTCACCGGCGGCTACACCGTGAAGCCAAAGAAACGCGACCAGCTATTCATCGTTGGGCCAGAATGTGTGCTTCCGGTGTTTTCGGAAAAAAGCACAACAGAAAAAAGTATCGGCGCATAGTCGGCACTAAACTGATAGCAGTTCGTTTAGCTGATGTGTTTTATCGAGCCAACGTATATTTTTCAACAACAGAACGCAACACGGTGCTTTAATAGCCAGTACAACGAGAGAATTCATTAGCGGAACTCACCAGTATGTCGCCAAACAGCAGCTCGAATACACCGTCCACCGACGATGATCTTTTTGCCAACGGTGTAGCCGCGTGGTCTACTCGGGTGCGCAACGGGGAATTCAGCTTCACTGACACAGTGCGCTATTGCCTTGAACGCGCGCGGCAAAATGAAGATCTCGGTGCGTTTGAATGTCTGGACGATGAACGTGCGCTTGCGACCGCCGAGGCCATGGATGCCTTGCTGGCCAGTCGCCGAGATCTAGGCCCCCTAATGGGCTTACCAATCGGCGTCAAAGACATCATATCGGTTGACGGCCTACCCACCACCAATGGTTCAAATGCAAATACAGCACATCTATCGGGCAGCGAAGGCTCGGTGATGAAAACCCTGAAAGCCGCTGGTGCGATCGTGTTGGGTAAAACCAAAACTGTTGAGTTTGCATTTGGTGCGACCGGTGTCAATGAAGCACGAGGCACACCATGGAACCCGGTTGACCGAAACGTTCATCGAATTCCCGGGGGCTCTTCAAGTGGGTCCGCTGTTGCAGTTTCCGCGGGAATAGTCGGACTGGCACTAGGTACAGACACTGGAGGCTCGGTTCGTATACCCGCCTGTTTCACGGGTATTGTCGGGCATAAAACCAGCATGGGACGATGGCCAACCGATGGGATATTCCCGCTTTCCCAAACGTTTGATTCTGTCGGGCCGTTAGTGAGAACGATAGACGATGCAGCACTGCTGCATACGCTCATGACAGGCGAAAGCATTACACCAAAAAAATCGCTTGCTGGTTTACGCTTCGGAGTCCCGGACACCCTGTTCATGGACGAGCTGGATAAGAAGGTACAAGATGATTTCAGCCGGGCCTGCGATGCATTGGTGGCGGCCGGTGCCATTCGCTATGATTTCGATTTTCCCGAAGCCGTGGAGCGGGCTTACATCATGGCGGATATATTGGGTGCAGAAGTTATCACTAATCTAACTCCTCAGTTATTCAATGAAATACGCGATGGGATGGATACAGTATCGGCACAACGCGCCGCACATGGGCTCAGCGTTAGCGCGGTTGAATACGTAGCGGCAAAAAAACGCAGCGTTGAACTAGCTGCAAAAGCACATCAGAGTTTTCACGAGCTAGATTGCTGGCTAACACCAACTTGCCCATTTGAACCCATCGCATTGTCAGATATTGTCTCCGGTAAGCTGCACGAACGCGCGTTACTTGCCTCGCGTAATACACAGCCTGGCAACATGCTCGGCTTGTGTGGCGTTTCTCTGCCGATGCACAAAGACGGGCTGCCAACCGGGCTACAAGTATTAATGGCATCGAATGCAGACAACACGCTGTTGGAAACGGCTTATGCTATTAGTGATGCATTAGACTGATAAGACTGTCGAATCGGGTTTAGCTGTACGCCAAAGTTCCCTGGGTTATCCATTTTTTTTGGTACTCGATTGTTGGAAAGCCAGCTCGACTTGTTCCGTTGGTAGAGAAAAACCTAAACCCATGCTTGCTGGCAACTGAAACCAACCTGGATTACCTTTTATAGGGCGCAAATCGAGCTGCTCAAAAAACACCTGATGCAAAAAATGGTACTCCGTATGTGCAACAGAATCACTTGCTACTGCAAAATGACAAGCCGCCATCATCGCCAAGGCTGTTGAGGAAACCTCCAGCGATAGCATGGGCACGATAGCGTCTTCAACTTGCACCAGGTCGATCAATGGCGATAGACCACCCAGTGCTATAGGTGCGGTTTGTAAGTACTTTACCGTGTCACGATTGATCAGTTGGGCATGCACTTCTTCACGGTACTCCGCTTCAGTGGCCATAACCGGAATGCCTGCCTTGACCAGTTCACGCATACCTGCAATGTCTGATGACGGTAATGGAGATTGAAACGCGATAACTCGCTGAGATTCGATCGCCGAAAATACCTGCAGCGCTTGTGCTTGGGTGTAGGAATACACGCCATCTATAATGAGCTTGGCTCGTTCATCCAAACCTTTTAACACAGCACTCACGCGCTCAATGTCTTCATCGATAGACAGCGCACCGATTTTCATTTTTACTGTGTCAAAGCCCTTTGAGCAAATGCCGGATAGTTCATCAACAAGATCATCAGTGGATTTTCCTTCACCGTAAAGACCACCACTGCCATACAAGTACACACACCCCTCCGGCATAGATGAGCGGCATCCGTGTGATTTTAAATACCGCCACAACGGCATACCGGCTTGACGACTGCGTATATCCCAAAGTGCGATATCCACTCCGGATAATGCAGACGCCAATATGCCATGTCTTGCGCTTAACGTCGCCCGTGAACGAAGATTGGCAAGTAGCGTTGAATGTTCTTTAAGCTGCATACCCAAGACGTGAGGTGCCACTTCTGTTCGCAAAAATGCGACGAGAGAGTCCGGCGAGTTATCGAAACACCAGCATTCTCCTACACCGACGGTGCCACTGCTGCTTTCGAGCTCCACAAAAACAGCATATTTATGGCTCCACCGTATGGCAGGGTTCCAGACTTTGCCGCCAAGATCATTACAGTGGGTGTATACGGAGATCCGGGTAATGGTTGTCATAAATCTGTTTTTCGCAAATAACCGCCCTAAAGTCTAGCAGTCGCTAGCGACGCTGCTGAGCCAATTGTCGCAAGCGTTGCCACAGCCAAACTCAATCGCAAGACGTTTTTAATCAGATAAATAAATACCGATCCCAATAGATTTATAACCTCGTGTGTAGTCTGATAATCTATCCATTGGCCCAGAGTGATACCTTATTAATAGTGGGAAATTCAAACCACGCCAAAGTAAAGGCGTTATGATGTTGATATCGACAGAGTCTGTTTCAGATAAGCGATCACCCATTGTATAGTCAACATCAACTTGTACAGGGTGTTCAGTCATCGGAAACTCGAATTCATTCGTTAAAATTAAACGCAATCGATCGTAATCCCAAATTCTGAGACTCGAACCCGCAAGCTCACCCCATGTAATATTAGAATCGCTTCTGAAATAATGCTTGAAGTGAAGCTGCATATCAACACACCAGATGGTGGAATCGCAGTCACGTTCTTCAGTACTGCCCTTTCCAATCTGGAATTTGGATTTGAAATTTAAGTAATCCGCCCCTCTGCTTAATTCGTCAAAGTATTCGATATCACCACTCTCGTAGGCTATTTGCGTTAAGAACTTTCCATTATCAGGAGACGTAGGGTCGGTTAATCTCTTGTTAACATCAATTACCTGCCCGTTGGAACGATGCTCAAGACTGACCCCAAAATGATTGACAGAAATAAAATCTGTTTTCCATTTTTCCTCTTTGGTTTCGTAAGTAAGATTAAGTGCTGGATTACTAATCCTGTTTATAACCGGGCCTGACTCGCGCGTTCCCATGTAGAAATCGAATTCGCCGGTATAGGACAGAGACGTCACAACCGTATCTTGTGTTGTCTTACATTTACGGGATGGAAAAAACGTGAATTCGCAATTGAAAATAATGTATTGAAATGAGAAACGTGCCTCCAAAGCTCGTTGATCTTCTTCACCAGCGTACGTTTGCGAATGCTGTGGTAGCAACAAAAAACTGGGCTCAAGTGGTATAAACCGTCTGTCATCAGGGCCGCCTTTTTTAACGAACTTGACCTCTTCTATCGCATCGCCATTGTCTGTTTTATCGACGGTTTCGGGAGTATCGGCAGCAAACAAGCTACCACTAACACACACACAACAGCTGACACTGATGAGTGCCGACAAGCATGCGTTTTGAATAAATTTCAAGACCGCCTCCTTTAATATTTCATTCGATGTGTATATTCGTCGTATACACTCAATCTAGTTACGCAATCGATCTGGTAAATCAATCGAATTTTTGTAATTTCACGCGCTCACAAGCTTTGCAGCTGACAATACACGACGCTGAGAATACACGACTTATGGTGCATGAGTATGGTGAGTGAATACTAATAAAACATCACCCATACGGGTGTGTGCTACACCATCGTTAGCGTAGAAACCATGGCTATATTGGGTCGTCAACCACAAGCCTTGCCGCCAGAGCGACAAATACAACGCCTGTGAAATATTGTGCGAACTGCTTCAATCGACCGTTGGCGGTCATGGCCGATCGTGCTTTCGCGGCAATCAGTATCACCAAACCGTTAATGATAAAACCGATGATATTCAGCACCGTTGCCAATACCAGCACTTGCATCGCTACTGAACTTGGCGCTGGATCAATAAACTGCGGGAATAAAGCCAGAAAAAACAGCGCAACTTTGGGATTAAGCAGATTAGTAAAAAGTCCCTGTCGAAACAATTGCCACGCGCTATAGGATGACACACCAGTGTCATCGATACTCAAAGGGCGATGGGAGGTAAATGCCTGCCAAGCCAGAAAAAGCAGATACAGCGCGCCAGCAAAGCGCACGCCATCGTAAGCCATCGGAATCGCTAGAAACAACTGCGATAAACCCAACGCCAAAATAAGCGCATGACAATACGCACCAGCGGCTATACCCAAATACGTTGCCAGCCCGGCAAGCTTACCCTGCGTTGCGCTCCTTGTTGCTATGAGCAACATGTCTGGGCCGGGTGTAGAGGCTAGCGCAAGGCAGGCTAAAGCGAATAACCCGATGGTAGTCAATTCAGGCATCTGATACATTCCCGTTTAACGATGCAGCACAGGCTGTATTGAATCGGAACCAACATTATTGTGTTAGTCATCTGGTGTTAATCAACCATTATTAATCAACTGATACTAATAAACTGGCACTAATAAACTGGCACTAATCATTGAACACAATGACACTTCGAGCCACTTGGCCGCTTAACATCTCTGCATAAGCCTCATTGACACTCTGCAGAGGTACACGTTTCGATATCAAGTCATCCAGGTTCAGACGACCTTGCATATAAAAGTCGACAAACCGGGGCATATCGATTCTGAATGCATTGGAACCCATGTTAGACCCTATTAAACGCCGATCTGAAATAAGGTTGGCTGCGTTAATCTCTATTTTTTGCTCTTCGGGAACCATACCAACAATGCATGCCGTACCAGATGGTCGAATCATATCGAAAGCCTGTTCGCAGGTTTGCTTTAAACCCAAGGCTTCAAACGCATAATCGACCCCTCCTTTGGTTATCTCCAGGATAGCCTCTACCACATCAACTTTACTGGCGTTAATGGCGTCGGTTGCGCCGAACGACTTTGCCAGCTCAAGTTTTTCATCCAGCACATCGATAGCGATGATACGAACTGCACCTGCGATGGTGGCGCCATTGATGGCAGACAAGCCCACGCCGCCACAGCCGAGCACCGCAACCGTTGTGCCGGGCTCGACTTTCGCGGTATGAATAACTGCACCAACGCCAGTGGTTACAGCGCAGCCGATAAGCGCAGCGCGATCAAGTGGCATATCTTTTGTAATTTTCACCAACGCATGTTCGTGCAGCAGCATTTGCTCTGCGAACGAACCCAGATTGTATCCTTGCTGCACCACTTCCCCGTCTTTGGTTATCCGCCCCTCCCTTGCCATATCGTCGAGGTTATCGCAGCCATAGGATTTTCCAGTGAGGCAGTAATAACAGCTTCCGCAAAACATGGACATACAACTAATAACATGATCGCCCGGCTTCAGATAAGTTACCGCTTTACCCACTTTTTCAACAATCCCCGATGACTCATGACCCATAACGCTGGGTAAAGCGGTTGCATAACTACCATTCATAAAATGATAATCGCTGTGACAAACACCTGCTGCTGCCGTACGTACAAGTACTTCGCGGTCGCGGGGATTATCAATGCTCACCTCTTCTATACCGAGCGGTTTGTTAATTTCTCTGAGAATAGCTGCTTGCATAAGATTCAACTCGCTGGTTACTTTGCATTCAGACGCATACATAAAGATGAAAGGCTTTGGAGCATGTCTTCTGCTGCGGGTTAATAGCGCCTACGCGGATCAATTTCAGCCTGATTGAAATCGTTAGTTAGCCGCGCGATCTGTGTTGCACACGAGCTCAACAACAGCGCGATGAGGATCATCAACATCCGTTGCGACATTTAATCTCCATGCCTTTTGGCCGCAAAAAAAGCGCGCAGTGGCACCAGACATTCTTCTACCAAGACCCCTTCAGTGACACTAACCGCATGCAAAGCATGCGGATCAGCCAGCACCTCATTCACGCTTACCACCGCGCCTGTGCGCGATTCGCGAGCACCAAACACCAATCGTTTAACACGTGCATGTTGTAGGCACCCACAACACATCACACAAGGCTCAAGCGTTACATAGAGGGTTGCGTTCAACAATCGGTAGTTACCCACACGCTTTGCAGCACCCCGCAGCGCAACAACTTCTGCATGCGCGCTGGGATCACAGTCTGTACTGGAACGATTAAACCCAGAGCCAATGACTTCACCGTCCAACACGACAACCGCGCCGACGGGTACTTCACCTGCATTCGCCGCCTTGTTAGCCAACGTTAACGCTTCACGCATATACGCTTCGTCGGCTTTTTGTTGATGGGTTTTTGTTATCACGGCCCAACGCTTACGCCGCTACTGCTAACAGGCACAGACGACCTAGGCGCAAAGCGCGCGTCAATATCAGGAAAACAAACTGACAAAAAAGAACAACTGGAGGGACAAAACACTAACGAGGAAAACAACAGAGACTGGCAACAGACGCTGCCTTGCTGTAACGGCAAGGCAGCGTTACTTTTACCAATAAGCTTATGCTGGCGCTGCAACTTCGCCGGCTTCAACCGCTTTCATACTCAAACGAATGCGACCTTGCTTGTCGACTTCCAATACCTTTACGGTAACCATCTGGCCTTCACTGAGCGCATCAGCAACGTTCTGCACACGTTCTTCAGAAATTTGCGAAATATGCACAAGACCATCTTTACCCGGCAGGATATTAACGAATGCACCGAAGTCCATAATCTTCTGTACCCGGCCTTCGTAAATGGTGCCAACTTCAACATCAGCCGTAATCAGCTCAATACGGCGGCGGGCTTCTTCGCCAGCAGCCCGATCGCTGGATGCGATTTTGATTAAACCGTCATCACCAATATCGATGGTGGCACCGGTTTCTTCGGTAAGCGCTCGAATCACAGCACCACCTTTACCGATAACCGCCGCAATTTTCTCTGGATCGATTTTTACGGTAATAAAACGCGGTGCGTGTTGCGATAGATCGCTGCGAGCTTCAGCCAGTGTTTTGGCCATTTCGCCCAGAATAAACATGCGACCGTCTTTGGCTTGCGCCAATGCGGTTTCCATAATGTCGCGTGTAATACCGGTGATCTTGATATCCATCTGCAGCGCAGTAATACCCTCTGACGTACCGGCTACTTTGAAGTCCATGTCGCCAAGGTGATCTTCATCGCCAAGGATGTCGGATAAAACAGCATGACCGTTATCTTCTTTAATCAAACCCATAGCAATACCCGCAACCGGCGCTTTTAATGGAACACCTGCATCCATTAATGCCAGACTGGTACCGCAAACGGATGCCATTGAGCTTGAACCATTCGATTCAGTGATCTCCGATACCACGCGAATGGTGTACGGGAAATCTTCATCGTTAGGCATAACCGCTTGAACACCACGTTTTGCCAACTTACCATGACCAATTTCACGACGCTTTGGTGAACCAACAAAACCGGTTTCACCCACACTGTACGGAGGAAAGTTGTAGTGAAGCATGAACGCCATACGGGTTTCGCCCGACAACGCATCGATTATCTGTGCATCGCGCGTGGTGCCCAAAGTAGCTGTGACAATGGCTTGTGTTTCACCGCGAGTAAACACAGCAGAGCCGTGAGTTCGAGGTAATACACTGGTGTGACAGGTAATTTGACGAACCGTTGAGTTGTCACGACCATCGATACGCGGCTCGCCAGCAATCACGCGACTGCGAACGATGGACTTTTCCAATGAACCGAAAGCTTTCTTTACATCGTCTTTCGAGTAACCATCTTCACCGTCTTCAACAGCCAGAGCGTCAACGACTTTGTCGCGTGCAGCACCCACAGCGGTTTGACGGTCCATCTTATCGGCAATGGTATAGGCGGCGGTTAGATCACTGCTGATAGCGTCGGCAACTTTGCCCGCCAATGATTCATCGGTAGCAGGTGCTTGCCAATCCCATGCTGGTGTACCCACTTCGTCAGCAAGTTGCTTGATTGCCGTGATAGCCGTTTGCATTTGTTCATGACCAAACATAACCGCATCGAGCATGACATCTTCAGACAAAATATTGGCTTCTGACTCAACCATAAGTACTGCATCGTCGGTACCGGCTACAACCAAGTCGAGCTCAGAGGCTTCAAGCTGTTCAAGGGTGGGGTTCAACACGTAGTTGTTGTCGATGTAAGCAACTCGCGCAGCACCGATAGGACCAGCAAACGGAATACCGGAACAGGACAATGCAGCAGAGGCGCCCAACATTGCCGGGATGTCGGCAGAGATTTGCGGGTCAAGAGACATGACGGTCGCTATGACCTGCACTTCGTTCATGAACCCTTTTGGAAACAGTGGGCGAAGCGGACGATCGATAAGACGAGAGATAAGCGTTTCGCTTTCTGCCGGCCGACCTTCTCGTTTGAAAAATCCACCAGGAATCTTACCGGCAGCGTAGGTTTTTTCCTGATAATTGATCGTTAGTGGAAAGAAGCTTTGATGTGGATTGGCTTCTTTACGGCCCACAACGGTGACCAACACAACCGTGTCACCCATGCTGGCAACGATGGCTGATGTTGCCTGTCGGGCGATTTCGCCCGTTTGCAGAGTGACGGTGTCGGCACCGTACTCAAAAGTTTTCGAATATGCAGTCACTGGATTTCCTTGAGCGTTAGGTTGGGCGACTAGCGGCGTAGGCCGAGGCGCTTAATCAGATTCTGGTAGCGAGTGGCATCTTTACGATGCAGGTAATCCAGCAATTTGCGACGTTGGTTAACCATGCGCAATAAGCCACGACGAGAATGGTGGTCGTGCTTGTGAGCTTTAAAGTGATCGGTAAGGTGTGTGATTCGTGCGGACAGTAATGCAACTTGAACTTCCGGTGACCCTGTGTCCGTAGAGTCGATCTGGTGTTCTTTGACAATTTCCGCCTTGGTTTCAGCGCTGAGACAAGACATTAAGCAATATGCTCCAAAAAAGGGTTTAACAACGAATTTGCGTAACCCCCAATTGTAACACTTCAGCCCATCTGCAACACACGTTTTGGGGCTATCTTGTCGTGTTCTGAGAAGGCTCCGAGGCCCAACATCCGCTGATCTGAGCCATAAATCCGGCAGATCTCACCAATCGCCCGATTCAGACCCACATTTTCATCCGTAACATCGCCGGCAGGCACCGTTTGGCCATGCATAAAAGCCTGCGTTTCTGCCTCGGTTAAGTGGCGCTGTGGCAGATGCTCAAGGCCGGCATCCAACGGCATTAACAACGCATCAAGATCAGCAAAGTCGTCTGATAGCCGCTCGTTCAATTGCGACTCATTCCACATCGGCAGCGAGTCGAACGGGGAAACAAATGTGCGCCGCAATGTTTTCACGTGCGCACCACAGCCAATTTTCTCACCAATATCACTGACCAAAGAACGTATATACGTGCCTTTTGAGCAACTAACCGACAGCGTCGCTTCGTCACCCGAGAATCCCAACACGGCAATGTGGTGAAAACTGACCGCCCGAGGCTCCCGCTCTACTTCTATACCCTCACGCGCAAGCTTGTACAGGCGCTGACCATCAATCTTTATCGCCGATACCATGGGTGGGACTTGAAACTGGTCGCCTAAAAATCCGGCGCAAATTGCCTCCAGTTGATCTGCATTGAAGTCAGCGGGCACGTCGCGCCGCTGGATAACTTCACCATCTGCATCGTAAGAATCGGTGGTGACACCGAGCTTCAGCGTGGTTTCGTAACCCTTGGATGCATCGATCAAGAAACGGGATAATTTAGTGGCTTCACCAAAACAGATGGGCAACATGCCAGTAGCTAACGGGTCGAGGCTTCCCGTGTGCCCGGCTTTATTGGCGTTGTATAAACGTCGGACGCGCTGCAGTACCTGATTGGAACTACCACCAGCGGGTTTATCAAACAACAATATGCCGTGCAGATTACGTCCGCGTTTACGACGGGGCATTTAACCTATCAATCCTTCAACCCGTTATCGCCTGGATCGGGATTAGCAGTCGTAGCGTCATCATCGCTGGTGGTATTGGATGCCACGGCGTTGTCGATTAACGCTGACATGTGCGCACCGCGTTCAATTGAATCGTCATAGTAAAAGCGCAGGTGCGGAACCGAGCGAGTGTTCAGGCGGGTTGCCAGCTTCTTGCGTAAAAAACCAGCCGCGTTTTTCAAGGCTTTTTCGGTGCCTTCGCGCTCACCCGGCTCAGGATTCATGATGGTGTAATGAATCTTGGCCGTACCCAGATCGCGCGAGACTTCCACAGAGGATACTGTGAGCATTTCAGAGACTCGCGGATCTTTTACCTCTGTGCGAATAAGCTCAGAGATTTCGCGTTGTATAAAATCAGCAACGCGATGGCTTCTTGGAAAATCGTTTGGCATTAAAGCGACCGAGCAACCTCTGTTCGCTCGAACACTTCGATAACATCGCCCGGCTGAACATCGGTGTAGTTCTTCACACCAATACCGCACTCGGTTCCCATATGAACATCTTTAACATCGTCTTTAAAGCGTCGAAGCGATTCGAGTTCGCCTTCATAGATCACGATGCTGTCTCGAAGTACACGGATAGGCTCATCTTTACGCACAACACCATCGATCACCATGCAGCCCGCAATTTGACCAAACTTCGGTGAGGTAAACACATCCTTCACTTCAGCGTTACCGATAATTCGTTCTCTGACTTCCGGCGCGAGCATGCCGCCGGCAACCGATTTGGCAAGATCGATAAGTTCATAAATAACGCTGTAATAGCGTAGATCGATATCCATCTCTTGCACTATTCGACGCGCTGCACCGTCTGCACGAACATTAAAGCCCACCAAAATGGCGTTGGATGTTGCAGCAAGGTTCGCATCAGATTCGGTGATACCACCAACACCGCCGCCAACCACACTGATACTGACTTCTTCAGTTGATAGTCGCTCAAGTGAATCGCGTATTGCCTCAAAGCTACCTTTCACATCGGTTTTAACAACCAGATTCAAGGTTGGAACACCACTGTTGTACTGCGAGAATACATCTTCAAGTTTGGTTGGCTTACGACCAGCCAGTCTCGCGTCACGGCTTTTATCTTCCCGTAAGCTTGCCAGTTCACGCGCAATTTTATCGTCGGCCGCAACCAGCATTTCATCACCGGCATTCGGTGTCGCCGACAAGCCAAGTACCTGAACCGGTGCAGAAGGACCCGCCTCCTCAACCGCTGAACCGTCTTCATCGAACATGGCTCGAACACGACCGGTGACCGCTCCACATATAAGGATGTCACCGCGTTTCAGCACACCTTGCTGTACCAGCACGGTTGCCACCGGACCACGCCCTTTATCCAACGCAGCTTCGATAACAATACCGCTGGCACTGCCTTCATGCACAGCTTGAAGTTCGAGTACTTCAGATTGCAATGTAATCGCATCGAGAAGTTTATCGACACCCTCACCGGTTAAAGCAGAGAGAGGGATGAACTGTGTTTCACCGCCCCATTCTTCAGAAATAACTTCGTGTTGCGACAATTCATTGCGCACACGTTCTGGGTCGGCACCTTCTTTATCCATTTTGTTAATCGCAACAATCAACGGCACGTTTGACGCCTTGGAGTGCTCGATGGCTTCGATGGTTTGCGGCATCACGCCATCATCAGCAGCAACTACCAACACAACAATATCTGTCGCTTGGGCACCGCGTTGACGCATAGACGTAAACGCTGCGTGTCCCGGTGTATCAAGAAACGTAATCACGCCATTATCGGTTTCAGTCTGATACGCACCGATGTGCTGCGTGATACCACCGGCTTCGCCAGAAGCCACGCGGGAGGTTCGAATGTAATCGAGCAAAGAGGTTTTACCGTGATCAACGTGCCCCATAACCGTTACGACCGGTGGTCGAGGTTCTGCGTCGCCCGCAGCGATTCCGGCAATGCGTTCCGCCAGCGCTGCTTCTATATCATCAGCACTCATTGGAATGGCCTTGTGGCCCATTTCTTCAACCACCAGGATAGCCGTATCCTGATCGAGTATCTGGTTGATGGTGGCCATAACACCCATGCCCATCATGGTTTTGATCACCTCGTTGGCTTTAACCGCCATGCGATTACCCAACTCGGCTACCGTAATGGTTTCCGGTACTTCTACATCACGTATAACCGGTGCAGTAGGACGCTCGAAGCCATGCTTCGATTCGAAATTCTGCGGCAGTGCCCGGCGTGGTTTGCCTTTGCGCCGACCCGACTTCCCTTTAGCCACGTGCAACTGGTTACGACCGTAACGCGTGTCGTTGTCGTTACCGCCACCTTTGCCTTTACGGCTTTTCTTGTCTGGTCTGCCACCACCGCGCTCGTTACCGCTAGCAGCTTGCTGCGCTTCAATGGTCGCTCGGCGCTGCGCTTCTTCCTGAACGCGTTGTTGTTCGCGAAGCTCAGCTTCACGCTTTTGTGTTTCTTCACTTTCACGACGACGTTCCGCCGCAACCTGCTTTTCAGCCTGACGTTCAGCTGCGGCTCTGGCTTGTTCTTCTGCCTGTGCCCGCATTCTGTCGCTGGCGCTTTGCGCTGCTGGCGGTGCGGATTCAGCGGGGGCTTGCGGCTCAGCCGGTGGAGGCGTTGCCGCCGCTGCCGCGCCAGCTGCTGCCTGTTCGGCCGCTCGGGCAACTTCAGCTGCAACGGCATTAGCTGCCGCTTCTTCTGCGCTTTGCGCAGCAGCGCTGTCAACCGCATCGACTTGATCAGCGACCTGTCCAGCGGCTTGCTCAGCGGCTCGCTGGGCGGTATCACTGGCAGCTTCAGTTTGCGCTGCGTCTGCTGGAGGTGTATCGGTTGCAGCAGCTACCGGTTCACTAGCAACTGCGTCGACCGGTGCTGAAGGCTCTGCAGGTGTTGCAGATGAGTCAGCTACATTCGCCTCAACCGCTGGCGTCTCGGCAGGAGCAGCGTCTGCGACGGGTGCATCGGCTGGCGCAACATCTTCTGCAGCAGCTTCCGGTGTTTCTCGTTTAACGATCGTACGTCGACCGCGCACCTCTACATTGACTTTGCGTCGACCTGACGCATCTGTCTTGAGTTCACTAACACGCTTACGTCGTAGAGTGATTTTCTTGGACGCGCCAGTACTGCTCGCAGCCTCGCCGCGCGATTCGCGCAAATGCGATAGCAAGATAAGCTTCTCTGCATCAGAAATCATATCTGATTCGCCAGTCTTCTCCACGCCTGCATCTTTGAGTTGCACGAGCAACTTCTCGACGGGCGTGCCGACTACTTGAGCGAGCTGTTTTACGGTAACTTCGGCCATTTAATCTCTACTTTAGTCGCTGTTGCTTACTCGCTTGCCTCTTCCTCTGCAAACCAGCTTTCGCGTGCTTTCATTATCAGTGTGCCAGCGAGCTCTTCGTTCATATCCTGCACAACCATAAGGTCGTCGATGGACTGATCGGCGAGATCGTCAACTGTCTGAATACCATGACTGGCCATATCAAGTGCCAGCTCTTCATTCATACCTTCCATGGCAATCAGTTCTGCCGATGGTGTATTACCATCGAGCTTCTCTTCCGTTGCAATTGCTTTCGTTAGCAGTGCATCGTGAGCACGGCTACGCAATTCGTCAACGATGTCTTCTTCAAACTCATCGATATCCAATAGTTCCTGTCTTGGAACGTAGGCAACTTCTTCTACCGATGTAAAACCTTCCTGGACCAGTATAAGTGCGACTTCTTCATCGACATCGAGCGCATCAACGAACACCTGCACTGTCACTTTCGACTCGGCTTCACTCTTCTCATCAGCAGCCGCTTCATCCATGACATTGAGCTCCCAACCGGTTAGCTCGGAGGCCAGTCGTACGTTCTGGCCACCACGACCAATGGCCAGCGATAGCTTTTCGTTCTCTACTGCAATGTCCATCGACTTCTTATCTTCGTCGACGACAATGCCTTTGACTTCTGCTGGTGCCATTGCATTGATAACAAACTGCGCCGGGTCGTCATTATGCAAGATAATATCGATGCGTTCGCCAGCCAGCTCGTTCGAGACCGTCTGCACACGAGAACCGCGCATACCAACACACGCACCGACCGGGTCGAGCCTTGGGTCGAGCGATGAGACAGCGATTTTCGCTCTGGCGCTCGGGTCGCGAGCAGCGCCATTGATCACAATAACGCCTTGCCCGACTTCGGGTACTTCCAGCTTGAACAACTCAATTAGAAACTCAGGCGCCGTGCGCGACACAAATAATTGCGGGCCGCGAGGTTCGCTTCGAACATCTTTCAAATAACCGCGTAAGCGATCGCCGGGGCGAACCGCTTCGCGCGGAATCATGTCTTCGCGAGAAATATAGGCTTCTGCATTCGCACCAAGGTCCAGATACACACCGCCTCTTTCAAGACGTTTGACAATACCCATCACCAGCTCACCAATACGCTCTCGGTAAGCGTCGACCACACGTTCGCGTTCGGCTTCGCGTACTTTCTGCACGATAACCTGCTTGGCCGTTTGCGCAGCAATGCGCCCGAAATCCACAGAGTCGATTTCTTCTTCGGTGTAATCACCGAGCTGCAACTCCGGCTCTTCAACTTGCGCTGCCGACAGCGTAATTTGTCGAAACGGGAATTCCTGCTCTTGATCGTCAGCAACCACTTCCCAACGTCTGTACGTGGTGTAGTCGCCAGTTTCGCGATCGATTGATACACGAACTTCAATGTCTTGTCCGTGCCGTTTGCGAGTTGCTGATGCCAGAGCGGCTTCAAGCGCTTCGAAGATAATGACTTCGTCTACGCCTTTCTCATTGGACACCGTCTCTGCAACAAGAAGAATATCTTTACTCATGATGAGCTGACCTCATAGCCAGGATGCGCTGCCGCGCTCTCCAAAAAAATGTGTATTATTCATAGTGCATTCTCCTGCTATTTTTTTGTTTTGGCTTTTTTGAAGTTGGCCACCAGATGGGCTTCTTCAATATTGTCTACTGGCAATTCGTAATCGATGCCATCAACTTCCACCAATACATTGTCGTTTTTAACTTCTACGAGTCGACCTTTAAAATTTCTGCGACCATCAACTGCCGAGGCCATTTTAACTTTTATGTCTTCATTCACTTGCAAGGCAAACTGCTGTGCCGTAAACAAAGGCCTGTCAATGCCTGGAGATGACACTTCAAGTTGATAAGCACTCTTGATCGTGTCTTCCACATCCAGCACCGCGCTGAGCTGGCGACTCACTGCCACGCAATCTTCGACAACCACACCGTTCTCGGTATCGATAAACACACGCAGTGTTTGACCATTCTCAGCCTGTCCAAACTGGGCGCCGACGAACTCATAGCCCAACCCGGATACAACCGGCTCAATAACGTCTTCAATGCCCCGCGAAACGCGTCGCATAATGTTCTGTCCTGTTCACCGACCGATACGTGCGTTAACGTCAGCGCCGCTCAGCTCAGCTCAAAAAAAACCAATAAAAAAGGCTCCAATGGGAGCCTCTTTCTCTAATTCTGATTGTCAAGGTGCGGCCAATCTGCCAAACACACCTTGTGCTCTCCGTGCGCGTTGCTATCTCAATGAGGGAGTTCGCACACTCAGCCGCTAAGTATAACAGGCTAAGTACGGACTCAGCAAACGCGTCCGCAATATAGGAGTAAAAATGCAAGTTAGGTGCCGGGTGGCCCAATCAAAACCGAAAACGCACCGCAGGATACTTATGGCCAAAACTGAACCTTGCAACCCAGGCCAGGCGTAACGCTTTTCAAACTAATGACAAAAAACTGCTTGAACATGGCCGCCAAAGCGCTGGCTGCCTGGCGCTTTTTGGCTGACCCGAAAGCACAGTAATGCGTCTGGCGACTCTGAAAATGGCTATGGTTAACCGCGGTTACGTTGATTGAGCCGGTGCCAAGAGCCCGATTTGCGTTGCATTGACTGTGCGGGTTGGCGGTAGTTGAGCGGTTTAGATTCCAACCTCAACAGACCCGTAATATTACCGACAAATTTAACACTTTGTTCATTTAAAGCTGGGCTAATCTCAGTGACTCAACACCTGATATGGAGTCATAAAGTGCTTAAACTGAATCTTAAATACATCTTGCTATGCAGTTTGTTTGTTCTGCCATTTACCTCAGCGGTTGCTCAGGCTTATCCTGAATGCTCGTTCGACGAGTACGAGAGAGATACACATCCCCAGTGGGGGGATTCCGATTTATGGGGATGGGAGAACGGCGCATCATGTACTTACACTATTCCCTTCTCCGGACCATCATCACCAACGACCCCTACTACGCCCCCTGCTACGACCCCTGCTACGACTCAGGCAACTGGTTCAACCGGTACCCCGGTTTGCACGCAGGCTGGTAGCGACTCGGACGGCGATGGTTGGGGATGGGAAAATGGCGCATCCTGTGTGGTCGGCTCAACAACGACTCCTGCCACACCTACTAGTGGTGGGTTGGTGTGTACAGACACCCCACCATTTAATGATGATTGGGGTTGGGATGAGACCAATTTCATATCCTGTCGATTAAGCGATCCTGCGTACCAAGGCTCAGGTGGCCCGGACACTGGGGTCACCACGTTCGACGATGTCACGCACGTGGTTCTTATGGCCGGGCAATCAAACGCCGTTAACTCCTATGAAAGTTTTGTCGACGCCTCTGGCAGCTCGCCTAACAAAACGCCAAGAGGTGCTGATGCCGTCGACTCCAATATCATTGTGTGGCTGCCCGGCAGTGGGCAATGGCAACCAGCCAATCTATGCACGCAAAGCTGGTCAACTGAATCAAGCTATTACCCGGCCAGAGGTGGTCTATGTGCCAACAAAACCATTTTTCATATTGCCAAACGCTTACGCAGTGCAAGAGGCGGAAAAATCGCCATTATTTCAACCGGGTTGCATGGTCAAAGTATCACTCAATGGGATTCCGACAACAGTCGTGGCATGAATGAGATAAAAAATGCAGTCAGCGGCGCGCTAGCAGGTTTTAGTAACAAGCGCGTTGATTTAATTGCCTGGGCACAAGGTGAGGCTGACGTGGGTCGCAATAGCTATGGGTCGGATTTATCCCAACTGGTTACGCGTTTTCGCAACCTACAGATAAATGGAAATCGGTATTTGCAAAACTCGTATTTTGTTGCTCAAGAGATATCAAAAGAAATTGACAAAGCCAAACCTGTGACTCCCAGTTGTTCTGAAAAAACCGGGAGTTTCGTGTCAGCATCTGATTTCAACAGCATTATTCGATCTGCCATGAATAATGATGGCGACTCGTCCACAAACTGGATAGCGGCTGAATCGGAAGCCACCGTTGGCTGCGGCAATGTGCATTTCAACGCTTCGTCGATGCGAACACTGGGTAGCCGATTTGCGAATCGGTATTTGGCTATCTCCGGTCGATAAAAAAATGCGGTAATGGCTCGAAGCCGATGCGCAAAAGGCTTGCCTCTTGCGCATCGGTCACATACGCAAAACGAAGAGCCGGATAGTTCTGGTTTTTTAAGTGCGTTACGTTGTACACAAAAACTTAAATAGTTAGACAGTTTAACTATTCAGAGGCGTCAAACAGGACCAGCCGCGCCCCCTGCTCAACTTGATCGCCTTCACTCACCAGTACTGAATCGATAGTGGTATCAGCGTGTGCTATCAGGTTGTGTTCCATCTTCATCGCCTCAAGCGTGACTAACAGGTCGCCACGATTAACAGCGTCGCCCTGGTTTACCGCAACAGCAATGATACGACCAGGCATAGGTGCAATTAGTTGAGACGTATTACCTGACGTGTTATCACCGAGAGCCACTTGCGGTAGTTCAACACGTACCTCTGACTGACCTACGCGTGTAAAAATGGCTTCGTCCTCACTGAGCGCAATCGCGAACAAGGTCTGATCGTTAAAACGTGCGGATAGGCCATCACCCAAATTGCCGCTCTTGGGCAGCTGAACGGTTATACCTGCATTGGCTAAAGCATCAAGTTGCGCAACCCGTTCTGCGTTTTCAGAATCAGCAGCAAAGAATGCGTCAAGTTTTACAGTCCATTGCGCAACTGCGTTACAGTTTGCCGAAGATGATGAGTCGGCAGATGAGTGAACCGTGAAATCCACGACCTGTTGCCCCACCGCTAGCGCGACTGATCGCACTGGTTCACCCCACATTTGCCAGGTGCCCAATCGTTTAAACATCGTTGGCGCTAAGATCGAATTGCCCTGCACGCACGCAATCGCGGCCAATGCAAGGTTACATTCGTATTCGAAAGACAGGTTTGGCATGAGCTCACTACTGGCTTGACTCGTTACGTTATTAGTCGCGTTATTGGTTGCGTTATTAGCTGGCAGAAGATTGTCTGGCATACCGTCTTCGATCAGGCCAGTGTGAACAGCACCGGCAAGCACATCACCATGACCACACAACCGAGCCAGAAACGCACGATTAGTGGTCGTACCCAACACAACAGTGGTATCCAAAGCACGTTGTAGCTGTTGAAATGCTTGCTGACGGTTAGGTGCGTGCGCGATCAGCTTTGCAAGCATAGGATCGTAATAAGGCTGTACCACATCACGCTCAACAACACCGGTGTCTACGCGCCCTGGGTCACCTAGAGCAAATCGTTTCAAGGTGCCGGTTGCCGGAAGAAAACCTGCATCGACATCTTCTGCATACAGCCTTGCTTCAACCGCATGGCCGTTAAGCGTTATATCAGCTTGTTGCACGGGTAATGGATGGCCCGCGGCAACCATCAATTGCCACTCGACAAGATCGTAACCCGTTACCGCTTCAGTAACCGGATGCTCCACTTGCAAGCGGGTGTTCATTTCCATAAACCAGAACCCATCGGTGCGAAGCGGCCCACTAGCATCAACAATGAATTCAACTGTACCTGCGCCAACATAGTTAATGGACTGCGCTGTGCGGATTGCTGATGCAGTCATCGCATCGCGCACAGCATCGGTCATGGCTGGTGCTGGTGCTTCTTCTATGACTTTTTGATGACGACGTTGCAGTGAACAATCACGTTCAAACAAATGCACTGTGTTCCCATGACGATCACCAAACACCTGCACTTCTATGTGCCTGGGTTGTTCTATGTATTTCTCGATTAGTACGGCCGAATCACCAAAGCTCGCACCGGCTTCACGCTGTGCAGCCTGTAATGCGGCTAAAAATTCGCTAGCGCCATCTACTTTGCGCATGCCCTTTCCACCGCCGCCAGCGCGCGCTTTAATTAACACCGGATAACCTATTTCAGCGGCTTGCTCAGCAAGAAAATCGGCTTGCTGGTTTTCGCCATGATAACCCGGTACAACCGGCACCCCGGCTGATTCCATGAGTGCCTTGGCCGCATCTTTTAATCCCATTGAACGCATGGCGTTTGCATCCGGGCCAACAAATAACAAACCGGCATCAACGCAAGCTTCAACAAAATCGGGATTCTCCGATAGAAAACCATAACCTGGATGAATCGCATCGGCACCCGATTGTCGGGCCGCATCGATAACCGCATCGATGTTCAAGTAACTCTCGCTGGCTAAGGCTGGACCAACACATATAGCCGTATCAGCCAAGCGCACATGCAACGCATCGGCATCAGCTTCTGAGTAAATTGCTACTGTGCGCATGCCCAATCGTTGAGCGGTAGCCATCACTCGGCAGGCAATTTCACCTCTGTTCGCAACTAACAATGTTCGAATGGGCGTTAGAGATTCTGTTGAGTTATTGTCCGGCACTGTTGTGTTTAAGCTCATGAGCGATTACATCCTGAACACGCCAAAGCGTGTATCCGGTATAGGCGCATTCAAACTTGCCGACAAACTCAAACCAAGCACGTCACGCGTATCAGCCGGATTGATGATGCCATCGTCCCATAAACGTGACGATGCATATAATGCCGAAGATTGTTCATCAAACTGATCGATGAGCGGTTGTTTAAAATCGAGTTCTTCCTGCTCGCTCCATCGCTGACCGCTACGCTCGATACCGGCACGTTTAACCGTTGCTAATACTCCTGCAGCTTGTTCTCCACCCATAACGGCAATTCGTGCATTGGGCCACATCCATAAAAATCGCGGATCGTAAGATCGACCACACATGCCGTAGTTCCCAGCGCCATAGGACCCACCGATAATAACGGTGTGCTTAGGCACTTTTGCGTTACTGACCGCCATAACCAGTTTGGCGCCGTGTTTCGCAATACCACCGGCTTCGGCCGCTTTGCCAACCATAAAGCCTGTAATGTTTTGCAAAAACACCAACGGTATATGTCGCTGACAACACAGCTCAACGAAGTGCGCACCTTTCGTGGCGCTATCGGAGAACAACACACCATTATTCGCAATGATGCCAACCGGTATGCCATGAATGTGTGCAAAGCCTGTGATTAGTGTGGTGCCAAACCGGGGTTTAAATTCATCGAACTCAGATGCGTCGACGACGCGAGCGATTATTTCTCTTACATCGTAAGGCACGCGCGCATCAGCCGGGACGATGCCATAAATCTCTTCTGTTGCAAACGCAGGTTCCTGCACAGTTTTGTGTATCACCGTTTTCGGCTTTTCTGCATTCAGGCCAGCAACAATATCGCGCGCCATCTGCAGCGCATGCGCATCATTTTCAGCCAGATGGTCAGCCACACCAGATAAACGCGTATGTGTATCTCCCCCGCCCAGTTCTTCTGCACTCACTTCTTCGCCGGTGGCTGCTTTAACCAGCGGTGGACCGGCCAGAAAGATCGTGCCTTGCTCGCGCACAATAATGGTTTGATCGGACATCGCAGGAACATAAGCACCGCCAGCAGTACATGAGCCCATAACCACGGCAATTTGCGCAATGCCTTTGGCCGACATAGAAGCTTGATTGAAAAAAATGCGGCCGAAATGATCACGGTCGGGGAACACTTCATCCTGATTCGGTAAATTAGCACCGCCACTGTCTACCAGATAGATGCACGGTAAATGGTTTTCTTCGGCTATGGCCTGCGCCCGCAAATGTTTTTTCACGGTTAACGGAAAATACGTACCGCCTTTAACAGTAGCATCGTTACAGACAATCATGCATTCACGCGAATGCACAAGCCCGATGCCTGCAACAACACCTGCACAGGGCACTTCGCTATCGTAGTGACCCCAGGCTGCGAACAACCCCACCTCCAGAAACGCAGAACCCGGATCGATAAGCGCATTGATACGATCACGTGGTAGCAACTTGCCGCGTGCAACGTGTCTGTTGCGCGACTTCTCACTACCGCCGCGTAGAATACTGGTAGCGGCGGTATCTATCGCATCGACGCACTGTTGCATGGCCGCACGATTTTGCTCGTAGGCTGGGTCGTTCGTGTTAATGGTGCTGTTTATTTTCATGGTACTTATGTGACCCAATAAGCGCGCTTGCTGTTCGGCGTGCCTACTGTGAAGGCGAAAATACGGCTGCTGAAGACTCTTCTAATCACTGTTCTGATCACTCTTCTAATCACTTTTCTAATAGTTGAGCCTAATCGCTAAGCTGTTTCTTTAAACAACTCGCGACCAATCAACATGCGTCGCACTTCACTGGTGCCAGCACCAATCTCATATAGCTTGGCATCGCGCAATAGTCGACCGGTTGGATAATCGTTCGTGTAACCATTGCCACCGAGCGCCTGAATGGCTTCCAGTGCGCACCATGTGGCTTTTTCCGCTGAATACAAAATACAACCCGCAGCATCTTTACGGGTTGTCTCACCACGATCGCAGGCTGCTGCCACTGCATACACATAAGCACGTACGGCACTACAGGTGCTGTACATATCAGCAAGCTTGCCTTGCATCAGCTGAAACTCACCAATGGGCTGCCCAAATTGTTTTCGTTCGTGGACATAGGGCATAACCACATCAAGACAGGCAGCCATGATACCGACCGGACCACCTGATAGAACAACCCGTTCGTAGTCAAGACCAGACATTAATACATTCACACCTTTTCCTTCTGCACCCAGTATGTGGCTCGGCGGCACTTTGCAATCTTCAAATATCAGCTCGCACGTATTGGAGCCGCGCATACCTAACTTATCGAGTTTTTGAGCGCGCGAAAAACCCGGCATATCGCGCTCAATCAAAAACGCTGTTATGCCACGAGCATCTGCTGCCATATCGGTTTTTGCATAGACCACCAACGTATTTGCATCTGGTCCATTGGTTATCCACATTTTGTTGCCATTTAACACATAATGATTTCCGACTTTGTCTGCGCGCAGCTTCATTGACACAACGTCAGAACCCGAGCCGGGTTCTGACATGGCAAGTGAGCCTACGTGCTCGCCGCTGATCAGCTTCGGCAGGTACTTGGCTTTCTGTTCTTCTGTGCCATTTCGATTGATTTGATTTACGCACAAGTTAGAGTGCGCTCCATAGGACAACCCAACCGACGCGGACGCACGACTGATCTCTTCTACCGCCACGCAATGCGCAAGGTATCCCATACCGGCACCACCGTATTGCTCGGGCACGGTAATACCAAGCAAGCCTACTTCACCCATCTTCTCCCACAGCGCTGACGGAAACTCATTGGAGCTATCTATTTCAGCGGCAATCGGCGCAATTTCGTCACGTGCAAAACGGGATACCGTCTCTCGAAGCGCGTCAATCTCATCGCCAAGACCGAAGTTCATTCCAGTATCAAACATAGTGCACAGCCTCTTCTCAGCCCAAACGGGGTTAGTTCAACAAACCGGTTTCAAGTGGATACCACCCAGCATATTGATGCTGGATTTGTGCCTTAGGATAAGTTGACGTTAACGTAAACGTCAATACAAATGTGATGCCGACTTAAGCCGCGACGGTTAAATCAATTGGTTTAGGTGCGTCAAAGTCTCGCCATAGCTGCTCACGTTGACGTTCTGCTTTCTCCATCGCCTCGCGCTTTATTGGCCCAAACCCGCGTATCGAATCGGGAATCGACAGCAGCTGATGTGCAATTTCAACATGTTGTTCCTGAATACTTTGCTCTAGCCTGGCAATATCGCTTTCAAAGCGTTTTATCCACTCCCGTTCTGCGCGCCTCTCAGTGGAGTAACCAAATGGGTCGAGCGGCGTACCGCGAAGCTTTTTACCGTGTTGCAACCATTTAAACAAGGTCATCACCCACGGCCCCATGCGCCGTTTTTTCGGACGCCCGTTTGGTGCAGGGCCGCCTGGCAAGGGTGGGCTTAAGTTAAATTCCAACGTGTAGTTGCCGTCGAACTGATCGCTGAGTTGTTGTTGAAACGATGGCAAGCTGAACAGACGGGATACTTCGTATTCATCTTTATAACTCAATACACGCGAATAATTATGTGCCAGTGCCTGAACGAGCATGTCTACTTGCGCCGATGCAATACCTCTATCATGTAAAGCAGTTTTAAACGAATCGATGGTTGCCCGGTATTTGTTGGCCAATGACTGACTTTGATAGGCTTTCAAATGCGCCGCACGATGCTGGATCAGATCATCAACCGACTGCTTTTGATGCTGTTGCTTTTCGTGCACTGAAACAGACGCGCTATCCAATAGCAATTTATTCACCTGCTCAGGTTCAGCTGCCAATTGCCGCCCCCACATTAACGCAGTTATGTTTGCGTCAACGGCTACGCCGTTCAGCTTGATTGCCTGTTGCAATGCATCAAGGCTAACCGGCAATAGCCCTTGCTGCCACGCATAACCCAGCATCAGCATGTTGGCGCTAATGGTGTCCCCGGTTAGTTTTTCAGCTATACGCGAATACGCATTGAAGTGATCGGCGTTTTTCACCTGCTTTTTAATGGCGCTGGCGACATTGTCCTGACCAAAGTCGATATCGCGGTGCAATACGAAATCGGCAATTGGTGCACTGGATGTGTTCACGAGCGCGTTTGTTCTATGACTATCCAATAGTGCAGATGTATCTTTTGAAGACGCTACTACGGCATCGGCTGCAAATAATAAGTCGCACCCTGCTGGCACGATATGCGCACTGGTGACCTGATCTGGTGATGCTGCGATACGGATGTGGCTCAGTACTGCGCCGCCCTTTTGCGCAAGGCCAGCCATATCCAGAATCATGGCAGCATTGCCATCGATATGTGCGGCCATACCCAATATTGAACCGATTGTCAGTACCCCAGTGCCGCCCACGCCAGTGATAAGAATATTCCAACTCTGCTCAGCTTCCGCGGATAAGTTGGGTAACACGGGCTCGGGTAGTGTGGAGGATTGATCTAGCTGCTGCGCCTGATTGCGTTTGAGCGAAGCGCCGGTGAGAGTGACAAATGATGGACAAAAACCATTGATACATGAATAGTCTTTGTTACAGCTCGATTGATTGATGCGACGCTTTCGACCAAACTCGGTTTCCAGCGGCTCTATTGACACACAGTTCGATTGCGTTGAACAATCGCCACAACCTTCGCAAACATCGGCGTTGATAAACAATCGTTTGTCCGGGTCTTCCAATAACCCACGTTTACGACGCCTGCGTTTCTCCGCTGCACAGGTTTGAACATACACAATGGCGTTGCAACCGTTCAGCTCTCTGAGTTTGCGCATAACCTCATCGAGGTAATCGCGATGCAGCACCTCTACACCTTCAGCCAACTCATTCTTTGTGTATTGCTCGGGTTCATCACTGACAAGATAAACCGGCCATACCCCTTCTGCTTTTAATTGATGGGTAATTTGTTGCGGCGTAAGGCCACCATCGATCGACTGTCCACCTGTCATGGCGACCGCATCGTTGTACAACACCTTGTAGGTTAAGTTTGCACCCGAGGCAACGGATGCACGTATGGCCAGTAATCCTGAATGGAAATAGGTTCCATCACCAATGTTAACGAACCGGTGTTTATCTTCTACATAGTGCGAGATAGCAGTCCAGGGCACACCTTCTGCACCCATATGAGTAAAGGTTTCTGTGTCTCTGTCCATCCACAACACCATAAAATGACAGCCGATGCCAGCCAGTGCTTTAGAGCCTTCAGGCACGCGCGTTGAGGTGTTATGCGGACACCCGGAACAAAACCAGGGCCGACGCTCAACCGGTGTGCTATGCACAAGTTGCTTTTGCAGCGTATTGTTCAACACGCCGACGCGTTCTTGTATTTGAGATTTTAATGACTCATCGATGTTCAGACGTAACACACGCTCGGCGATAGCACGCATGCAGATCGCTACCGATAATGTGGCTGCTGTTGGCAAGTAGCTGTTGCCATGCTCATCCAGCTTACCCACAATACGCACGCCTGACTGCTGGTGATATAAAATGGTTTTGAGTTGCGCCTCGATAATTTCACGGCGCTCCTCCAGCACCAGCACTTCTTCGAGTCCTTCAACAAACGCTGATACGCCTTGAGGCTCAAGCGGGTAAGGCATACGGACTTTATACAAGTGCAAACCGATGGCTTCACACGCCGCTTTATCCAGCCCCAACATCGCTAAGGCCTGGCGCGCATCTTCAAATGCTTTGCCAGAACCGATAACACCAAAACGTTTGTGTGCCGATTTTATAATCCATTGATCGATGCCATTGGCACGCGCAAATGCGTGCACCGCTTTCTCTTTCACGTCATGTAAGCGCACATCCTGAACTGCAAATGCATCTGGCCAACGAAGATTAAGTCCATCTTCGGGAAGATCGAAGTCGGTCGGTATGTGGATAGGAAACATCTCGTTATCGAGAGACACAACGGCACTGGTTTCAACCGTGTCGGAGATAACTTTCATACCCACCCAGCAACCGGAATAGCGCGACAATGCCACCCCTAACAAGCCGACTTCAACAAATTCATGAACCGATGATGGGTACAGCATGGGCATTCGCGCTGACATAAACGCATGATCTGACTGATGTTGAACTGTGGAGGATTTTGCGGAATGGTCATCGCCAGCGATACACAACACGCCACCCAACAAAGAGGACCCGGCGGCATTGCCGTGTCGAAACACATCGCCGCTACGATCGACACCGGGGCCCTTGCCATACCAGATACCCAACACCCCTTGCACCGTTGCATCTTTGTGCAATGGCACTTGTTGCGTTCCCCAAATGGCAGTGGCGGCCAAGTCTTCATTAACGCCTGGCTGGAATCGAATGCGATGCGGGTCGAGATGCTTCTGAGCTTTTAGTAGCTGTTGATCGTAAGTGCCCATGGGCGAACCACGATACCCGGTAATAAACGAGGCAGTATCCAGACCCGCTGCCTTGTCGCGGCGCATTTGTACCATAGGCAAGCGAACCAGCGCCTGCGTGCCGCTCATAAAAGCAGCACCGCTTTGTGCGGTGTATTTATCGTCCAGGCTATGAGAGTGTCCCATTTGGCTATCTCTTCGCTAGTATTTGCTGTGCGGCAGCTTATAATCTAACCATACCAGTATCACTACTCGAAATGCGAATGAATATCAAAGCCCTACCCGATTTGAAACTCAGTCCTGCCCCTGTGGTTTACCCATTTTTTGATGCGGCGACCAATACGGTTTCCTACATTGTAAAAGACCCGGAAAGCAATGCCTGCGCAATTGTAGATAGTGTGCTCGACATTGACTACGCAGCGGGGAACATTGATTACGAAAGCGCAGATGAGATTATCGACAAAGTGAATGCCATGCAGTTAGATGTCCAATGGATAGTTGAAACGCATGTGCATGCCGACCACCTCTCAGCGGCACCCTATTTACAGGAAAAGCTCGGTGGCAATCTCGGGATAAGCGATCAAATAACCCGCGTACAGGAAACCTTTGGAAAAATATTTAATGAGGGCACAGAGTTTCAACGCGACGGCTCCCAATTCGACCAATTGTTTGCCGACGGAGATACTTACAACATAGGCGCTCTGGTCGCAACGGTCGTCCACACCCCCGGCCACACGCCAGCTTGCACCACCCACCTAATAGGCGATGCCGCATTTGTCGGCGATACGTTTTTTATGCCCGACGGCGGTACTGGCAGAGCAGACTTCCCCGGCGGTGATGCTCGCGAGCTGTATCGTTCTATGCAACGCGTTCTGACACTACCTGATGAGGTGCGGGTGTTTGTCTGTCACGACTATGGGCCTAACGGTCGAGACATTGCGTGGGAAACAACCATTGGTGAAGAGCGCACATCTAATGTTCACCTTCAGCAGTGTAAGAACGAAGATGAATACGTTGCCTTGCGCGAGACTCGAGATGCGACACTATCAGCCCCAAAGCTCATTATTCCGTCATTACAAGTGAACATGCGCGCTGGTGTTATTCCAACAGACGACCAAGGCAACGCGGTACTCAAAGTGCCTCTTAATAAACTGACAGGCTCAGCCTGATAGGTTCAGACTGGCACTTAGTAGAGAGTCAGAATTGTCAGGTTTGTTTTATCCAATCCTTATAGCCATCAAGCACACCATTCTGGCCGTGCTCATAACCTGCTGAATAGTCTTCTGTAACCCGCTGCTCTTCCAGCTCGGGGTTATCCAGTGCACCCGTTGCCCATCCGTGATAATACGCTTTACTGACACCTGCCTCATGCATGGCTTTGAGAGTTGAATGGTAGACTGATTTATCCATGCGATTATTTTAGTGGAATTTGCTGATTGCTAAAATATGCCTTTGGTAATAAGGCAGCCTCCTACTAAATGATGTAGCTGTGAACTGTGGTTGACTCGGTCGGCGCGGATTAACTTCGCTCAAACAACCTGTTCAGCGATTTTACATTCTGGTCCACCATGGCCGGTGCGTCTATTTCCATAACTTGGTCGATGACCCAACGGTTGGTTTGATCGTCTCCGAGTAATTCTAAAACACAATGTCCGATAAAGCGCATGGCTTCATAGCCCGGGCGATCATCCTTGAATTTGAAAGTCGCATACTCGCTGAATCGTTGGTTTAACAGGCTGATAAACGGCGGGCGGTAATTTCCGGGCCCAGCAATATCAGTAAGGTTATCCTGAATCTGGTCAGCAGCTTTGGCGCAGATTTCTGAAACAAGCACTTCGCGCTCTGTCGTATCCAAAAATTCTGCGCTTAATCGATCTACGAGCTGTATCTGAAATGCAAGGTATTCTGTAATCACACCCACGCGTTGTTGATCATTATCGTAACGAAAATCCTCGGCGTGCAAATCGATTGCGCTATTCAGGGCAGTGCGCCATTGTATAAATGCCAAAGCGCTGGCTTGATCGAGTAAGGTTTTCTCGCCAAGCACTTCTCGAGCTGAATCTTCGGGTGTCGAATTATGCCAGCGATCCTTTATGCGACGTACAACCATCTTTTCTCTCCAAGCATTTTTTCACAACGCGTGCATTTTCAAAAATACAGGCTCTGCCGATGCCGCAGGGCCAGCACTTCTTACGATGAAATTGCGCTTGTGTGCATGCTATTCTACCCTTTCGCGTTACATTGAACAGCGACAATAACCGTAGAACCAACCGTTTATTACTTTGATGGCGAATAACAACAAGACAACTCACACGCTTCTTGAAGCGCCACCTGGCTCACATATTTACACCGCTAACGGTGTTCTCGACGCGGGCTTTTGCGCTGATGTTATTGATCGATTCGAAAAAGCAAGCGATGAACACTATCAGGGTCGTGTGGGCCAAACTGAAGTTGAAAACGTTGAGGTAAAACGTTCAACAGATTTAGTGATTAGTGGCAAGCCGCATTGGCAGGACGTTGATCGCACGCTGTTTTCATCACTCGCAGGTGCGCTGAGCGTTATGCGCTCGCAACATGCTTTTTTTCATGGCCGGTTTAAGGATTTCGGTTACGCCATTCAACGTACCTTACCCGGTGAGTACTTTCACTGGCATGTCGATGGTGGCAGTCACTCGTTCGCAGACAGACAGCTAGTGGCTATCTGGTATCTGAATGATGTAAAAGGCCCAGGTGGCGAAACCGAATTCAAACATCAATCGATAAAAATTCAGCCTGAAGTGGGAAAACTATTGTTGTTTCCACCATTCTGGACCCACGAACATCGGGGTGTCACTTTAGAAGCCGGCGTCAAATACATCGCTACAACCTGGATATTGTTTGCCTGATACTTACTCGCAAATACATTCTTAATTGGAATAACAAGCATGCTCAGTGAGATCCCTAACCTGTTAAGTCAAACCGATCTGGCTGATGTTCATTCGCAATTGGCACGTGCTGAATGGCAAACGGGAAAACTGAGTGCTGGCGCTCAAGCGCAAGACTTAAAACAAAACCAAGAGATGAGCCAATCGTGTCAGAGCTGGGCCGCGATTAATCAACTGGTAATACCGAAACTGTATGCCCACCCAAGCTTTCAAAGTATGGCGATGCCATCCAAAGTTTCAGCAGCTTTCATCTCACGTTGTTCGCCGGGCATGTACTACGGTGAACACATTGATAACCCGATTATGGGCAATCAGGGAGCGCGTTATAGAAGTGATTTGGCCATTACGGTTTTTTTAAGTTCACCCGAGTCTTACGAAGGTGGAGAACTGACTATTCACTCAACGTTTGGCCCAATGGCGGTAAAGCTTGCAGCGGGCGCAGCAGTAGTGTATCCAGCCTCAAGCCTGCACGAAGTCACACCGGTTACAGAAGGTGAGCGCATTGTTTGTGCGCTGTGGGCGCAAAGCATGATTCGCGATGCACATCAAAGGGAGCTTCTGCATGAGCTGGATGAAGCGCGCCGCGCCCTTCTTTTATCGACGCCCAATGCCAAAGTCACAACGAAGGTTGAGCAAGTGTATGCGAACCTGCTTCGCATGTGGGCGGATGTGTAACGCGCGTGAACGGCTGAAAAGTAAACACCCCGCCAAACGCTTAGTTGTAGTGTTTGTGGTACCGCCGTCGAATACCGGCACGTTGCACAATGACGCCGATAATGTCACTTAAATCAGCAGCCGTGGGTTCGCTGGCATAATTTTCATTCAGCGGGCATAGCTGCCACTCACCATCGTTAACGCGCCGAAGCTGACGAAAGACCACAGGTTCAAGCGCCTCTTCCGCTTCATCTATCGTTATTTCTGACGTGGTCGTTGAGGGGTGTTTTGTATCCGAAGTATTGGTCGCTTTATGGGTTGCTTTATTGGCAAGGACGTAGCTGCCATCTCTCGCATGCCCTGTGGGGTCGATAACGATAATGCAATTAGTACGAAATTCGGGCTCCATACTGTCATCGAGAACCCGCAGCGCAAATGTTTCAGCTTCCACACAGGTAGAGGGTTCAAGCCTTTGTGTTTCTTCCGCAGGCGTTACAATGCTTGCATCAGATGCTGTCTTGTAGAAATGAATCTTGTTTTCAGACATTCAGAATCAACTATTCCCATTCACGCCACGGGAATAAAAAGTCTGCAATACCGGCTGCAAGCGCTGCTATTCGACCTTTTTCATCCATTCGATGATAAGCCACACGCAGCGTAACCGCACAGCCAAGCATAATCGATAACGTTGCGATAACAGAACCTAACGCAAGCGTTGACAAACCGGTAACGCCTTGCCCAACGGTGCATCCGAGCGACAATACGCCACCAACCCCCATAAGCACGCCTCCCACAAGGTGGTTGATCATATCGCCCTTATGACTGAAGGTTTCAATGCGGAAGGTTCGGGTTACTAGTGCATAGCCAAATGACCCGGCAATAAGTCCGAACACAACCGCAATGGCAAAACTTATCGTTGCGCCAGTGTAGGTCATCAGGTAGCTAATCGAGTTACCGATAGGTGCGACAAAACTCATGCCTTCCAATGGCACAGGGTCGAAGTCGTCATAGCCGATTATTCCGGTGATTACCCATGCACCAACAATAGCTAATCCCACCACAATACCGCCGAGCAGGTTATCAAAATTGGTGCGTAAATCATCGATGCGTAAAGCGGCACCGATAAGTAAAGCGGATATAACAATCGCGAACAGCCATCGGGCACCGTTAGACACTTCCACATTGAACCAGCTCAGCACCACGGTGGCTATGCCCTGCTCTTCCAGGCCTTTTTCAGACAGGTCGATTGCAAGAGGCTCAATGAGTTCAACCCGCGCTACGCCAATAATCCCTCGTAAAGTCATGTAAGCGCTGAGCCCCAAAACCAGAAATACCACCAGCGATTTCAGGTTGCCGCTGCCGACTCGTACTAACGTTCGCTGTCCACATCCGCCGCCTAGCGTCATACCTACCCCAAACATTAAGCCGCCAAGGATAAACCCGACTAATCCGAAGTTGGTTGTGCGGTAGATACTTTGCGTTAAATCGATCTGACCGGTTAACTCCAACATTTGAGCTCCTGCGATAGCAACCCCCATGGCTAGAATCCATGCGCCAAAGCGACCTTTCAGCCCCATATTCACCCAATCGCTGATGGCGCCCATGGTGCAAAAATTGGTTTTATTCGCTACTGCACCAAAGACAAATGCAAGCACAAACCCGAGGCTTGCCACTACATGAATATTGGCTATTTCGTCCATAGTGTGTCGTTAGTTGGTTTATGATTTTCTAATTGGAAACACTTCTAAATGGAAGTACTTACAGCGGCTTTACGATTTTTTTAATTGGTAAATAAACGCATCGCCTTCAGTGGTTGATTCCAATAACTCATTACCGGTTTGTTTGGCAAACGCTTCAAAATCTTTTACCGATCCGGGGTCGGTTGAGGTGACTCGCAAAATTTCGCCGGGCTGTAAATCTTTTAGTGCCTTTTTTGCTCGCAAGATCGGCATAGGACAATTAAGACCACTGGTATCAAGTTCTTTGGTTATTTCGCTCATGCTCTGGTTTCTCTATAAAAACTGCAGATAAAGTCATTAGGGTTAACGTCAGTATGGGGTATTTTAATACAAGTGGGCGTATTCAATCATGTTCACCCATGGGGCGTGGTTCGCGCTTTTCCATCAGTAATCTTTCAGCTTGCATTTGGTTTTCAGCGAACATCATACGAAATGTGGTACCAGCAACCAGATTCGGCTTTCGCCGATACTCATTCACCCGCTTTTTCGCAGAGCGGTAATCTGCCGCAGTTTCCAGATGCGTTAGTTGCCGAAACGCGTTGATTTCAAAAATGTAGTATCCCAAGAAAATGCACTCTTCACGTCTTCCCGTTAGGGTATGCGTTGTAGCCCAATCGTGCCATATATCTAATGGGATACTCGAGCCCAGAGCCAGTGATATCCAACCGCATATTTGATTTTTAAGCCCTCATTCAGCCATTTTTAATTCACACACAGGATTCGGATAGTCCTGTTTCCACAACGGCCGTAATCTAATTGAAACACAGCAATCAGGAGTATGTATGAAGATCATTACCTTGGCATCCAGCACAGCAACAGCAATTCGACGGGGTGAACCGGATGCAAACAACCAGAGCGCAGAACACATGAAATCCGACGGCAACGGCAACGAGTGCCGCCATTGCATGCGCTTTATTGAAAAAGACGAGCCCATGCTATTGTTCGCTCACAGGCCGTTTGAAAACATTCAAGCGTTCGCAGAGCTTGGCCCCATACTCATGCATGAAAACGAGTGTGATCGCTACGACCAAACCACCGAACTACCTGAAATATACTCAGCAAGAGAGATGATTCTCAGGGCCTACACGGCCGATGATCGAATCATCTATGGCACCGGTATGGTGACACCAATGAGTCAATTCGAACCCAGGGTGGCCGAGTTGTTTGAAGAACCGAATGTGGCTTATATTCACGCTCGTTCAGCCAGCAACAATTGCTTTCACTTTCGGGTTGAACGATAGGATCGCATAGCACTTTACCTGCACGGATTGCCCAACTGATAAGCGAATGCGGTCAACCCGTATTCGTGTTCTGCACACGCCATTGCGTTGGACTGCTGTTATGAATGCGTCGAAATTCTCGATTAAAATTCGATTTGGTGGTAAACCCGGATTCAAGCATGGCCTGCTGGATGGTCATGTCTGAATGGGATAATAGCTCGCAGGCAGCATCGATTCTCGCCTGATTAATCCATTGGGAAATATTGCCATCGGTGCACGCGTTTACAGCCCGCGACACTTTACGCGCGGGCACACCCATTTTTCTGGCAAGACGCTGTAAATTCAATTCAGGATCTTTGAACAGTTGACTCTCCAGCATCAGCAGCTCCAGTTGGCCGAAGATACTCTCGTTCTCGGCTTGATCATCTTCAACGGTAGCCTGATCCGGTTCATTGCTTGATGCATCAAAACCGGTTTCGAGCGAGGCAGGCTCACTATCCAACGAACGCGATCGCCCGATAATGACCATTAGAAACGCCAGCACCACCAACATTAAAGAGTTCACAACGCTGACCACATGGGGCGCAAACCGGCCCGCATTCAACGCGAAATCGACGGCGATGACCAGGTCGATCACCACACTTAGCAGCAGCAGAAATAGCGTTCCCCAAACAGCCATAGTAGCCTGTGGGATCCAATCCAATCGCACCAGCGCCAGTGATTCGGGTGCACGCCGAATCAGCTTGAACAATAAAAATACATATACAAGCTTGGAACCTGCCAGAACAAAATCGATTAACCAGGGCTCGACTAACCGCGCTGCCAGCACGAGCAGAGGCAACAATAAATGCATCCAATCTGATGACAGGCTGAATTCCTGTTCCCTACCTCCGAGGCTTCGAAACGCCAGGTAAGTGGCCACACACATGGCTACCGCAGCAGCAGCGGCAAACGGCAAAATACCCGGCCAATCCAGCCACCAGCGTAAACCGACTAACAACGAACCCAAGGCGTGAAGACCAAGAGCGACTTCGAACAGCCGCCCTGTGTGAGTCTGCTGTAAACGCGAGTGGTGAACACCCAGCAACACCAGAAGCAAAAGCGAAATGACAAACGGTATGGGCACCATAATGGGTAATGCTATGCGCAAAAAGGGTTCTATATCGTGATCGAGAACCGACTCAATCGTGTTAAAGGACGCTAAATCAAGAGTTTATGTCGATACTCGCTTCACACCCTCCACAGAGTATATGACATGAAACAACAACTGAAAATGTTCTTCACTACGGCGGCTTTGCTCTTCTCAGCCAGCCACGCACAGGCAACCGGCTTTAAATTTGAGCAATTGGACTTTCCAGGGACGAAAGCGCTCGACGTCGGCATCTGGTACCCCAGCGATACAGCTCCGCCAGATGAGCCCAACACGCCCTTTGGTCTGGCACTGGCGATTGATGCACCAGTGAGCAAGCCAAATGGCGCGCTGATTGTCATCTCACACGGTTTTAGCGGTTGGTATGCCGGGCACGCAAAGTTGGCAGTAGCGTTGGCCGATGCCGGCTTTATTGTTGCCGCCCCATCGCACATGGGAAATACTTGGTCTGACATGAGCTCATCGGTGGATAAATGGTCAGTGGACCGACCTGCACAAATCAGTCGGGTTCTAGACCACTTACTGAATACAGATGTTTTGAAAAGTCATATTAATCCAGAGCACGTTGGTATCTACGGATTCTCTGCTGGCGGCTACACGGCGCTGAATTTGATCGGCGGCAGACCGGACTTTAACAGAGCGACGCAAGCTTGCGCTGCCAACCCAACTGAGTTTGTTTGCGAGAAAGGCTGGCTGGATCAAATGCTGGACGCCGGATTGGCCGATTTGCCAGCAGAGAGCTGGGGCAAAGATGCCAGGATAAAAGCGGCGGCAATCGCCGCACCCGGATTTGGTTTTGCCTATACCTCAGAGACGTTGTCGGAAGTTACTGCACCAATGCAGCTGTGGTCGGCCGAGTTCGATCATTCGGTGCCAGCAGAGACCAACACAGAATGGCTAATGGCGCAGTTGCCCAGCACGCCAGATTATAGAGTTGTGAAAAACGCCAACCATTTTGCGTTTCTGCTTATGCCTTGTCGGGAGGCGTTCAGGCAGGAAGACCCACAGGAATACGAAGTAGTCTGTAGTGATGCTGAAGGTTTTGATCGGCTAGCATTTCATATACAGATGCGCAGCGAGGTGATTGATTTTTTCAATCAGCATTTTGGATTGCAATAACGTTAATCTTGTATGAGCATGGCTTGAGATAAGTTCAGCCCTTAATAAGCCTGTGCGATGCAATACAGGCTAACTCTCTGTTTCATCGCACAGGTTTTCAGAGATAGCCAACACCGCCGCCTGAACGCGCGATTGAACTTTCAGCTTTTTCAAAACGGCTCTTACGTGTAGCTTCACTGTGCCATCCACAATACCCAATGAAGCCGCTATGTCTTTGTTACTTTTACCTTGCGCTATGTGTCGAAGAATATCCATTTCTCTCGGTGTCAGATTGTAGGACTCTCTTGCAGTCGGCTTTGGTTTTTCATCTCGAGATACAGCAGCCTTGGCTAACAGACTGGTGAGCTCAGGAGCAACCACCGTATCGCCGGTGCGAGCCTGGGCCAGCAATTGCACGAACACATCGATTTCCATATCTTTCAATAAGTAGCCCATTGCGCCGAGCTTCAATGCATTCATTAAATCCTGCTCTTCCACACTCGTTGTCAGAATCACAACGCATTGATCCGGATTAGCCTTCTTCAGTTGTTTGAGTACATCAAGACCACCCAACTCCTGCATTCTTAAGTCCAGCAGTACAATGTCGGGCTTGCTCTGCTCCACCATACTGACAGCGTTATGAGGATCGCCCGTCATACCAACTACGTTGACGTCACGACTGGATAACAACTGATGCAAACCATTACGAAACAACGCATGATCGTCAACGATGACAACACTAATACTCTGATTACTCATAGACGTTTGCTCTTGCTAACGTGCTCTGTCGATTCAATTAACGGCGGCATGGCAATACTTATTCGCGTGCCTTCGCCGGGCTCAGAATCGATGGTTAGTTTTGCACCAACGCTCAAGGCTCTTTCTCGCATGATAGTTAAACCTATATGCTCACCACCATCGTCTGCCCTGTGTTTGGCTCCGGCGCCGTCGGCTTGTTGTTCGAACCCTACGCCATCATCTTCAACCAGAATCCGGCGCACACCCAGCACATCGCATTGCAAAAATACCCGTATCATTGATGCCTGAGCATATTTTCGAGCATTGTTTAACGCTTCAGAAATAATGCGCTGCAATACGGACTCTTCGCGTGGCGTAAACCTGATGTGCGGATCGTCAGTTTGAAAAAACACATCGATATGACTGTTCTGACTGAACTGATCAATCACTTCCTGCAAGGAATCGGCTGTACGATGCTCTGCTAGCGGGTTACGATACTCGCGTATAAGGCCACGAATTTCCTCATTGGCCTCCTCTATCGAGCCTTTTATTTTCTGTACGTCATGATAAGTGGCACTGTCCTCATGCGCTTTTAGTTTCTCGCTGAGTAGCGTGGCCTGATAACGCACAGCTAACAGAGTCTGAGCAAGCGAATCGTGTATTTCCGCCGCGAGCTCATTACGATCTTTGCTGAGCCGTGCCTGAAGCATTTGTCTTTGTATGAGTTTACGTTCGCACAAGACACCTAGCTGATCCGATACACTTGTGAGTACTCGTTTGGTGTCACTATGTTCCGATAACGCGGGATTATCGTGTTCAATGATTAACACACCCGCAGGTTCGACTTGTGTTGTACCGGATTTAACCGATTGTACGCCAGTGAAAAAAGGTACCCAAATACGCGCACGCGGCTGCGATTCACTTGGTCCGGTGCTCAAGATGTGAGGCGGAATTTGATCTCTGGTAATCGCCCGCGACGAATCTGTTAATGGGTCAACCGAAAATGTCGCGGCTTCGTGCTCACCCGACGTGCTTGCAGCAACACATTCCAGAACGTGTTTATTTTCAACAATGCGACAACAACCAACGCAGGCTGAACCAAACCATTTACTCAGGTGTTCGCATACCGTTACAAACGCCGCCGTGTTCTCAGCCTCACTTGCTACATCAGCGGTTAAATTAAACAAGAGCTCCAGAACACTATTTTGCTGTTCCAATCGCTGGGTTTGTGACTCAACCAGATTATCCATATCGTCTGACAAGCGCGCTAACGATGTGGCCAAATTTCCCGTATGGAAATGTAATTCTTTGTAGTGTGGGTGCGTGCTCTTAAGGCCAATGCGTGCGTCTAAGTCACCGTCACACACTTTCTGCAACCAGAGCCTGAAAGCAAGATTGGGCTCAATAAAATGTCGATTGACGAAGTGATAAACCAGACCAAGCCCCGCAACCACCACAAGTGCAATGCAAACGAGTAGAAAGACAGCATTTTCTGAGTGAGGCCCGAATGTATAAAGAAAAACTCCCAGGAGTATTAGTGTTGAGAGACTGATGCCCATGATGAGCAGACGCAATTTTTTTGTCGAGGCAACTGCTCTGCCGTACGCTGACAGCTCGCCTCGTCTTACTCGATAATCTGGCTCTTCAATGGCCTTATCGATCATCGCCTGACGTCTTTTCGCTCGATTTCACTGTGGCCGATTCATTGCTTGCATCTGCTGAACGTGGTGCTGGCGTACTGGCCGTTATTGTGGCTTGCGACTTTTTATCCGCTGCACTCGCGCCCGCTTTAGCATCATCTACCTGCGGTTCAATGTAGTTCGGGTCATTGGGGTTTTTAAAAATAAAATGTTTACCTCCTTCCTCCAACTCGACAAAATCAAGCTCTGTACCGTTTAGCAACACCTGATGGTCTTTAGCGATAACCACATCGATACCGCTACTGGCAAACATGGCATCGCCTGGGCCTGCCTCATCAAAACCC
>CAKZUP010000065.1 GCA_937922945.1 uncultured Granulosicoccaceae bacterium | reverse complement strand
CGATACTCGTGAATTGGTGTTTCAAGATGAAGATATTGTTGAAATTGCTATAAGTCTCTACACCGAGAACAATACTGATTTTTCTGATTGCCTTCATATAGCGAGTGCACACGTTTATGAATACGCGCCAATGATCACCTTTGATCGCAAGCCTGCCAGAGTCATAGGCACAGAGCTATTGTTGTAATTTATTGCTTAGTCGAAATTGTGTGCTATCAAGGACTACTGCCCCATCTTCTGGCAAGGTGGCGCTAAAGGTGTAATAGAAGACAGCTCACGAATATCCGATCGAACGTGATTAAATTAATGGATAGAAGTGCTTACTGAGAGTAAACATAGCTCGCTATAAACAGGGAAATATAATGTCATATCAGCCTAATCCAAACCGCTACGAATCCATGGTATACAGGCGCTGTGGTAATTCAGGGCTTAAATTACCGGCTATTTCATTCGGCCTATGGCACAACTTTGGTCACGATGTAGCCGAAAATACGCATCGAGAACTGTGTCGCACAGCCTTTGATCAAGGTATAACGCATTTCGATCTGGCGAACAATTATGGCCCACCGCCCGGCTCTGCCGAAGAAAGCTTTGGTCGCGTGCTTAAAACCGAGTTTGCAGGCTTCCGAGACGAACTCATTATTTCATCTAAGGCTGGGTATCTAATGTGGCCAGGCCCTTACGGAGAGATGGGTTCTCGTAAGTATATGATAGCGTCGTGCGATCAAAGTCTGAAACGCATGGGCTTGGATTACGTTGATATTTTCTACTCACATAGGTTTGATCCTGAAACGCCACTTGAAGAAACCATGGGCGCACTTGACACCATCGTGCGTTCCGGACGAGCTTTGTATGCTGGCATCTCTTCCTACAATGCGGCGAAAACACGGGAAGCCGTATCAATACTAAAAGAACTGGGTACACCCTGCCTCATTCATCAGCCAAGCTACAATATGCTCAATCGCTGGGTAGAAACCGATGGCTTGAAACAAACTCTGGCGGAGCTTGGCGTCGGCTCTATTGCATTCACGCCACTAGCGCAAGGTATGTTAACCAGTAAATACCTTGATGGTGTGCCGCAAGGCAGTCGCGCTTCACAAGGAAAATCATTGCGCCCTGAATTTCTCAATGAACAATCACTGGCATCATTACGCTCGCTTAACACGATCGCTGAAAAACGTGGACAAACACTTGCGCAAATGGCCATAGCGTGGGTGTTAAGAGATAACGGAATAACAACTGCGCTAATTGGTGCTTCCAAACCAGAACAGATCATCGAGTGCGCTGGAGCAGTTAGCAATTTGGATTTCACCGAAGCAGAACTACAAGAGATTGATCAACATGCAACAGATCAAGGTATCAATCTCTGGGCAAAGTCATCGGAGACTGAATGATCCCTATAAAAGGCCTGAGAGCTCAGAAATAAAACAATGACGTTAGTTATATTTGACTGCGACGGAGTACTGGTAGATAGCGAGGCATTGCTCATCGATTCAGAGATGGCATTCTTGAAGCAACATGGTCTTGAATGTACGACCGAATGCTATGTGGCTAAATTCATGGGTATCCCAATTTCTGATTGGAAGGCACAAACAACTGCATTGCTTGTCGATATAAAAGGAAAACCAATTCCCGACGATTTTTTCAAACCTTTGGAGGCAACAATAAGCCGGAGAATCGAAAAGGAACTCCAAGCGGTTGCCGGTGGATTCGAAGCGCTGAGCTATTTAAAATATGCAAAATGCGTGGCATCAAGTTCATCAGCTCAATCGCTTAGATCGAAACTCAAAAGCACCGGTTTATTTGAGCTATTCAACCCACATATCTTTTCAACCGAACTAGTCGAGCACGGTAAGCCTGCTCCGGATCTTTTTCTACACGCGGCTCTCCAACTGGACGTATCACCAAGTGACTGCGTAGTGGTCGAGGACAGTGCCAATGGTGTAATGGCTGGTAAGCGTGCCGGAATGCAAGTAATAGGTTTTACCGGTGGCAGTCATTGTCCATCTAATCATGCGCATTCGTTACTATCAACAGGCGCAGATTTAATCGCTACCAATTTCTCAGAACTAGTCGACTTATTGGATTGATGGCTCCTGCGGGAGTGTTGTAGCTGCAACTATAAGACAGTATCGAACTTGAGCCTGCCGTCGTCACTTCATATCACGAACAAGCGGCAATTGTCCCAATAGTTCGATACGCGCTCCGTCATCTTGCTCTCGCTTAAGCTTCCTGCAACCATTTTTGCATCGCATTAGTTGTAAGAGAGGGTTGTTCCAATGTGGGCAAATGTCCGGCGTTGGGTATAACAACCAATGTTGAATCAGGAATCAGATTATGCATAAGAGTATGCCGATCCATCGGACAAAGACGATCACAGTCACCCGTTAAAATAAGTGTTGGCACCTCTACTTGCTGAAGTGTCGTCCGCTGATCATGCCTGTTGGTAATAGCGTGCGACTGCTTTGTAAACGTTTTAGCGCCTAAATCGATCGCCATGGCCATACACAGCTCAAGTACCTCGGCATGGTGAGGACCATCGGCGAGATAATTTGGTTTGAGTTCGTCACGCATTACATGCTCGAGCCCTTCTGCGTTCACACGTATAACTTGCTCGGCTCTGGTTATTCTAACGTCATCTGGTTCCGGTAACGGGTTGGTATCCATCAAGGCCAGATGTGTTACTCGTTCTGGAGCCTGACGAATAATTTCCATCGCTACAATGCCCCCCATGGATAGGCCTGCGAGCGCGAATTCATTCGGTGCAGTACAAAGCACGTTGTGGGCTAATTGCTGGATGTTGTCCGCGCCGGTGAGGCAACCTACTTGTACTGCTCGCTCTTTTGAGAACACTGACACTTGATGGCGGAACAAGCGCGCGTCGCACATCATGCCCGGCAAAAACACAACAGGGTGCATTGAGCTAGTCAAGCGGCAATTGTGTCGGGCCTGCGGGATCATCCGTATTGCGAACGCGATAGAGCCCCGATTCTCCCGGCATTGCAGGATAAAGGCTGCGTGACATACCTGGTGGAACGGCGCAAGTATCGCCCGGGTTGATTACCGCGCTGCCGCCATCCCAATCGATCCGCCAGTGCCCGCGAAACGGCATCAATATTTCATGACGTGCAGTGGTGTAGTTCTGTGGAATTGTGGAAAGCTGGGATACGAAATCGATTTCGAATCCTGGTCGGTCTTTTATCAATCCATTAATTCCAATAACAGAAACAGATGCATCAACAGATGCTTGACACAGTTGCCGGTAACGCGCGACGTAATGCGGAACCACGTCATCGGTTGTCGGGTTACCCAGCTTATCCAACTCTATGTCATTCAACGGTTCCATCGGTGCAACGTCTGCAGGCAATTGCTCACCTTTTTTTGTATCGTAGAGTACGCCGGTTGAGGCAAGCACCAGACCATGATTACTGGCATCACGAATAACTTCGGGAGCCCATACAACGCCACCACCCGCATCGTCGCCACCGAGTATTGCCATGATCATGCCGTAGTCGCTGCCAATGTTCTCAAAGCCTCGGAACATGTCTGTCGGAATATTGAATAGATCACCCTCCTCTAGTACAACTTCACCTGCGGTGCCGTAACGCCCCCAGAAGAAACGCCAGGTTCCTTTGAGTACAAAAAACACCTCGGCAGTGTGATGTGAATGCAGTGAATTCCTGCAACCCGGCGGTTGCCCTGCTGCACCGATATTAAAACCCGGGGTCTCTTTTATATGCACATGCTGATCGGGGCTTTCGGATACGCCACCACCAATTATGGTGAAATTCTCCTTCTTATCCGATCCGGGCGTGTGCGCGTCAATAAACGCTGTTTTGCAAGGTATCAGATCGCCATAGCGCACAATGCGTTTTTCAAAAGCGAGCGGGGTCATGGAGATTTGCCAAGGCTTCGTTGTCGCGATAATACGGTCATGATTCAGTTGTCTATTCTGGCTTCTGTTTTTTTATCAAACAGATAAATATGTGACCCATCGATCTTCAGGCCGATGATTTCATCGATTTTTGCATTAGCGTACCGATCGGCTTTTGCGGTCAGTTTCTGATTGCCGGCATGTACCGTCATCAATACACTTTCTCCAGTATTCTCTGATGCAAACACTGGAGCATCAAAGTCACCCTGACCCTGAGGCACAACTTGTATGTCTTCAGGGCGTACGCCCAGAATGACATTTGATTGCGTCTGCATAGCCGTGTTTACCACGCGAACGCCATTGGCAAAAAACGCACCTTCATGAATCTCTCCGTCGATCAGGTTCATGGCGGGTGACCCGATAAAACCGGCAACAAATAAACTTTGCGGATCGTTGTAAATTTGCGTAGGCGTACCTAGCTGAAGAATTCTACCCTGATGCATAACGGCAACACGATCAGCTAGGGTCATAGCCTCGATCTGATCGTGTGTGACATAAACTGTCGTAATCTGTAGACGGTGAGAGAGGTTCTTTAATTCAGCGCGCATCGTGACACGCAACTTGGCATCCAGATTCGACAGGGGTTCATCCATTAAAAAAACCTGTGGCGTACGCACAATCGCGCGGGCCAAGGCCACACGTTGACGCTGACCGCCGGATAAGGCTTTGGGTTTTCTGTCCAGAAAATCCAACAACTCTACTTGCCGTGCTGCGGTTTTTACTAGCTCAGGAATGTCTGTCTTGGCAACGCCTCGCACTTTGAGTGGGTACGCGATATTATCAGCCACCGACATGTGCGGATAAAGACCATAGTTCTGGAACACCATTGCAACATCACGATCTTTTGGTAAGTCGTCGTTGACGCGTCGATCACCAATATAAATATCTCCGCTAGTTGGCTCTTCCAACCCGGCAATCATGCGCATGGTGGTGGTTTTGCCGCATCCGGAGGGTCCCAGCAAAACCAGAAACTCCTTATCTTCAATAGCTAGAGACTGATCATCAACACCGATAAAACTGCCCCACCGCTTGGTGATGTTGACCAACGATATACCTGCCATCAGCGCACCGCTCCCATGGTCATGCCCTGTACAAAATGCTTGCGAATAATCAACGCCAATATGAACATGGGTACCATGATTATTATCCCTGCCGCTGCCAGCAGATTCCAAAGATCGCCTTCTTCAGCTTTAAACAATGCTAACCCGACTGGTAAGGTCACAGCTTCTCTGTTAGTCAATATCAACGCAAACAAAAATTCGTTCCAGGCAATAATAAAACAAAAGATACCGGCAGTAACCAACCCTGGGGCGGCCATTGGCAGCACGATATTACGAATAACCTGCATTCTGGTAGAGCCATCAACAAGGGCCGCCTCTTCGGTATCGATGGGTATGCCATCAATAAATCCTTTGATCATCCAGATGGCAAATGGCATGACGATGGCTGTGTTGATGAGCACGAGTCCTTGTAAGGTATCGAGTAACCCAAGATCGCGGAACATGACAAAAAAGGGCAGTACGATGACAACTGCGGGTACGAACTGGGTAGCCAGAATGAGCACAAGCAATAGCGTACGACCACGTAATTCAAAACGCGAGAATGAATAGGCAGCGCATGTAGCTATGGGGATGGCTATCAATACAGTGGCGGTTGCCACTATTGTCGAATTTTTCAACTTTTCACCCAGCTCATAAGGCTTTTCGAATACGATTCTAAAATTTTCCCACGTTGGTGTGAAAAACAATTTCAGTTGATAAACATCGACGTGCTGCTTGAATGCGGCAAGTGCAATCCATGCAATCGGGACAAGCATGATTAATGTAAAAATCAGAATCAGCACAATCTGAATACTATTCCAGATAAGTTTTTTCTGCCTGCCTGTCAGAGCCATCAGTCCGACGACTCCTTTGCAAACACGAGACGCGCATACGCGTAGGTCAGCAGAACCATCGGGATAACCATTAGCCACGCAACGGCCGCTGAATAACCAATATTCGAATACTTGAAACCATTGAAATAAACGTAGTGAGACAAGGTCTGCGTGGCGTCGCCCGGGCCACCATTAGTCAACATATAAACCAAGTCGAACGTCTTCAAAGAAAAGATCGCTTTTAGAATGATGACCACTGCGAGTACTGGCTTTAGTTGCGGTATCGTGATATCGCACAGAATCCTTAGCCCCGATGCACCATCAACCTGCCCTGCTTCCAACGTCTCCCGCGGTATGGATGCCAACCCGCCAATAAGCACCAATGTTAGGAACGGAATCCAACCCCAGACATCTGCCATGACGATGACCCAGAATGCCAATGTGGGATCTGACAACCAGGCAATGTCGGCAACGCCTGGAATAATCGCGCCAAAAAACGCGTCAAACAATCCAAACTCTGGATTAAACATAAACCGAAAAGAGACGCCGATCAGTGCAGGGCTCATGGCGAAGGGTAAAATAAGTAATGATTGGATTCCCACTCGGAATCGCCCACCAGGTGCTAACAACAAAGCAAACGCCAACGCAAAGAACGTGGTCAGGAACACAGTAATCAGTGTAAATAGCAGCGTTACCCACAAGGAATTCCAAAAAGCAGGCTCTTCTAAAAATGCCCAGGTGTAATTCTCGAGACCAATAAATGCTTGCGGAAAATCAGGGCGCGACAATCGCCCGGCATAAAACGAATAGCGGAGTGATTCCAGTAATGGCCAAATGGCCGTCGCGAAAACCACCAGCACGGCTGGGGCCACAAGAACATACTTAAGATGCTTATCACGCATGGTTGGCTTGGGTGGCACTACAAGGTGAATCCGAATGTTTCACCTTGTAGGTCACTTATTGATAACTAATCAATGCGGCCAGCGCGCTTCAGTATTTTCGTCGCTTGCTCTGCGGCAGCATTCATCAGCGCACGGGTATCTCCGCCACCGGCCGCTTCAGCGATGGCGCTGGAAAGTACATCGCCGACTTCCGGCCACTCTGGAATTTGCGGCATGATGTCTGAATTGGCCAACGACTCCCAGGCTGCTTGCTGAATGTTCGCGTTTGCGGCATTGACCTCTGGGTCTTTTAAGCTGCTGATGTGGGTGACCACATTATTGACGATAGGTTTACCGGCAACTTCGCGAACTGTGGCATTGGCTTTATCCATTTCCGGGTTGGATAACCACTTCAAAAACTCCCATGCCGCATCCTGATTTTTGGAATAGGACGATATCGAAAAGGGCATGGAGATCGCGTAGGTTACGGTCTCGCCTTCATAGGATGGCATCCCGGTAAAACCCACTTGGTCTGCTGTGAGTACGGATGAATCGGGGTTAATCATCGATGAATACGCCCACCACCAAACCGGAATCATTGCCGATTTTCCTTGCATGAAGGATTGTCGAGCGTCTTGTTCAACGAAGGACAGTGATGCAGAATTGGTGACTTTTTCAGTGGTGTGTAAGGCAATGTAATCTTCTGTCGCCTTCAACCCTGCCTCTGAATTCCACGCAGGTTTTCCATCATCATCAAACACCTCAGCACCCGCGGCCCAAAGAAAATTCAGCCATATAAACAAGTTTTGTCGATTGCCATCGTTGTTATAATAAAGCGCTAAGGGTTCAATATCGTTGCCACTGGCCTTGAGTTCCTTACCAATGCGAATGACGTCATCCCAGGTTTTGGGTGGCTCCGGTATGAGATCTTTGCGGTAGAACATGAGTTGCGCATGCGCACGCAATGGAAAACCTAATGTTTTGCCTTCAAACTGCGCCGATTTTGCAAACGCGGCTGGATAACGATCCATTGAGATACCGTCCTCTGCCAGGCGATCATCAATCGGTACCAACCAATGCGAATTGGGTGGACCCCAGCTGTCCAGATAATTCACGACATCGTAACTGCCATTAGCGGCTACACCTTCCGCTGTTATCTTTTCCTGTAGTGAGCCGAACGGTATGAACGTCCATTCGGTTTCGATGCCGGTCAGTTCAGTGAACTCGGAATCACGCAACATCAGCCCATCAAATTGTGGCGTTACCACGGACAAGATGTTTAGCTTGGTTCCCTCAAAGGGTTTACCATCTTTAAGATTATATTTTTCCGCAATGGCCGCTGAGCTTGCAAGAGTCAGGGCTGCTGCTGTTAAGGTGGCTGTGAGACCACGCGAGACAATCGAACGCATACTATTTCTCCTGTAGGGTACAACGCATTCGACAATACCGTAAATTGCATCCGGATGCAAAAAAGCTTTAAAGTAATAGTTATGTGGAGTTTGACCAATAAATATGTCTGCAACACGCCGTAAAACGTCATACGACGTCGCCCAGCTTGCTGGTGTGAGTCAGTCTGCTGTATCAAGGGCATTTAGTGAGGACGGTAGTGTCTCGCAGAAGATGCGGGACAAAATCCGTGCTGCTGCTGATGAACTGGGATACCGACCGAATGCCATTGCGCGCTCGCTAGGCAAGGGTCAATCAGGCCTGATCGGCATGATCATCAATCGGCACTCGCAGCAAAGTTACGCTGCTGCACTAACTGGCATAACCGAGATTCTGCGTGAATCGGGTGGCGGTGTTTTGTTGCAAGTGGTCGACGCAGATTCACTGGCCGATGAGGCCATTGCTACCCTGCTCGACTACCAGGTTGATGCGATCATCTGTTCCAGTGTCCTCTCCAACACCGCAGCTGAACAATGCGCAAAGTCTGGTGTGGCTTTGTGTCTAGTCAATCGCCAAACCGATTCTATGTTGGTCGACGAAGTGTTTTCGGACAACGAAGGCGTGTCGTTCGCAATCGCGCTCGGCCTGGCGTCAACGGGTGTGCAAAACGCCGCTTATATCTACGGCCCGGAATCTGGTTTTGTCAGTCGATTACGATTCCAGGGCTTCAGTGCTGGTTGTGTTCAGGCTGGCCTTGCGAAGCCCAGTAAGATTTACTGTGATTTTACGTATCAAGGGGGTTACGATGCTGCACTTGAGCTATTGGATCTGAATCCGAATCTGGATGCGATTTTTGCCGCAACTGATACCATGGCGTTCGGTGTTATGGATGCATTGCGTTATAGCAAAGGTATTGCCGTACCTGACACGATTCAGGTAGTCGGCTTCGATGATGAAGCGACCGCTGCGTATCGTGCCTATCAACTGACATCTGTCCGACAACCTATGGCTGTGATGCTACTTGAAGCAGTGGATTTGGCGCGCAACAGAATCAAAAACCCCAAGTCACCTAAACGTCGTGTTGAAACCAAGTCAAAAGTCATCCAGCGAAAAACGGCAACATGGACAATCCAGAGCGCAATCGATTCTGGTCGCAATCAGAATTGACGACAGAAAATTCTAAAGGTGGCGTTATAGCTACCAGGGCATACAACCGACCCTCGCGCACCCGATCGGATCATTTCATTTATCTAACCACGAATCATTCATCTAACCTCGAACCGATACCCCCCGCTGATAGTTATCAAGTGACGCAATTAGTTCTCGACCCGCTGGAACATCTGAACGTGCGCAGAACTCATTCCATACAGAACCGTAGGGCAAATCCTTCAGTTCTTCTGTAACGGTTAGACGAGTCGTAAAATCCAATGCGTTCTCTGCCTGCCGAAGCTTGTCCAGAGGCATTAACAGTGCACGCAATAATGCCTTTTGCATATTACGCGTCCCAATAACCCACGCGGCTGTGCGGCTGATTGTTGCATCAAAAAAATCCAGGCCGATGTGAGTGCGGCCAAGCAGATTGGCGCTCACTAATTCATTGGCCATGGCCTGTATATCATCATTCAACAAAATGACATGGTCACTGTCCCATCGCATGGGGCGTGACACATGCAACAGAATTTCATCTAGTGACAATGCACAGGCGGACAATTTATCGGCGATGTTTTCGGTGGGATGGAAGTGCCCCATGTCCAGACACAATAACGTGCCTTTTCTAATGGCATAGCCAAAATAGAATTCGTGACTACCAACCGTGCATGCTTCAACACCGATACCAAAGAGTTTGCTTTCCACCGCATCGAGCATATGAGACTTATCATGCAGCGGTGTTAGCATCTCGTTTAATGAGTCTTCGAGACGTTCGCGGGCTGCCATCCGATCGATCGGAATATCCTTATAGCCGTCGGGTACCCAGATATTGTTAATGCAAGGCGACTGCAATTCAGCACCGAAACGCGCAGCTATTTCACGAGAACGTTTGCCATGCTCAATCCAGAAATCCCGAATGCCCTTATCAGGATGAGACAAAGTCAGGTTATCGTCGGCTTTGGCGTGCGCGAAAAACGTCGGGTTGAAGTCCAGGCCAATCTTCTGCTCCCTGGCCCAATCAACCCAGGGTTCAAAATGGTGATATTCAATCGCATCCCGGTCCGGTGATTCATCCGTATCAAAGTACATTGCATGTAGGTTGAGACGATGGGAACCAGGAATCAACGAAAATGCACTCTCCAAGTCTGCGCGCAATTCATCCGGTGTGCGCGCCCTACCCGGATGATTACCAGTTGCCTGTATCCCGCCACCGGATGTACCCGAATTTTTCTCAAATCCTACGACATCATCACCTTGCCAGCAATGCATCGAAATTGAGATATCACTTAACGCTGCAATAGCCGCTTCGGTATCAATTTGCCACTCTGAGAACATCTCACGTGCCAGTGAATACTGTTTAGTCGTCAAAGACGTTCTCCTGTCATTGTCATCGAGTGAAGGCTTCCTTATTGCCCGCATCTACGTTGATGATGTTGCCGGTTGACTTCGCAGACGTATCGGCTGCAAAAAAATAAACGGCCTCGGCTATATCTTCGGGATATACCGAGCGCTTCAGCATGGAACGTTGTCGGTACATCTCCTCAAGGCCTTCTTTGTCGGTACCATAGGTATCAGCTCGTTGATCCAACCACTCACCTTCCCAGATTTTAGATCCTCGCAAGACGGCGTCCGGATTAACCACGTTAACACGCACGCCAACATCTGCCCCTTCAAGTGCAAGACAGCGCGCAAGGTGTATCTCCGCAGCTTTGGCTGTGCAATAAGCCGCAGCATTCGGGCTCGCCGCTAATGCATTTTTGGAGCCAATGAAAATAATTGAACCGCCCAGATTTTGTGCTCGCATTAATTTGAATGTCTCACGCGAAGCCAAAAAGTAGCCGGTGCTCAATATATCCATATTCTTGTTCCAAAGCTCAAGCGTCGTGTCTTCAATCGGCGCCGAGGACGCAATACCTGCATTGGATATCAGAATATCAACTCCACCGAATTCGACAGCCGTGTCAGCCATCGCTGCTGCCACAGCCTGTTCATCGGTCACATTCATCTGCACCGTGCGCACTACATCAGCACCTGAACGCGCTGCCAGATTCTCGGCTGTTTGCTGCAGACCGTCCTCATTAATGTCAGCCAACATCACGCAGCAACCTTCTGCGAGCAATCGTTCCGCTGTAGATGATCCAATACCCCCGGCGCCACCGGTAACCAGCGCGACACGACCGGCGAGTGATTTAGGTTTGGGCATGCGCTGCAGTTTGGCCTCTTCCAAAAGCCAATACTCGATATCAAAGGCTTCCTGTTCAGGCAGCCCGACATACTCGCTAACGCCAGATGCACCGCGCATCACGTTGATGGCGTTGACATAGAATTCACCGGAGATTCGCGCTGTGGCTTTATCTTTGGCAAACGTAATCATGCCGACACCGGGCACAAGATAGACAACGGCGTTCGGATCGCGAATTGCCGGGGAGTTTCCGTGTTTGCATCGATTGTAGTAAGCCGCATAGTCTTCGCGGTAGGCTTCTATTTTTGCAGGAAGCTCCTGCAAGACAGCATCGATATTATTGGCAACGGGATCGAACGGCACCACCAACGGACGAATCTTGGTGCGTAGAAAATGATCGGGGCACGACGTGCCTAAAGCTGCGAGCGGCTCCATTTGCTGTGCATTCACAAACTCCAACACAGCTTCGCTATCCATGAAGTGCCCAACCATATGCTGATTGTCCGAGACAAAACCTCGTATAGCTGGCATTAACTGTGCTGCGACCGCTCGGCGAGAGTCCGCATCGAGGCTTTCGTACCTTGGCCCGCCAAACGCCGCTTTGCCATCAGTTTTGTTTGCAAGCCATGCAGTTGCGGTATTGATGACATCAATTGTTATGTCGTAACACTCTTTCGCGGTATCAGCCCAGGTAAATAAACCGTGACTGGCAAGCACCACACCATCGGCCTGCGGATTGTCGTGACAAAACTTCTCCAACCACAGCCCTAACTCGTAACCGGGCCTCTTCCACGGTAACCATCCAATGCGTTCGCCAAATATTTCTTGAGTTAATTCTTTCGAGTTGCTGGACGCAGCTATAGCGATAATGGCATCAGCATGAACATGATCAACGTGTTTTTTCGGGACATAGGCATGCAGTGGCGTATCAATAGACGCAGCACGCGAATTCAAATTAAATGTGCAGTGAGACAAGTACGCAACCATTTCGTCTTCATACTGATCGCCACGATAAAGCGACTTGAGTGCCTCAAGCTTTTGCATGTATAGCGTGGCAAACCCATCCATATTGATCGAACCAATGTCGCCGCCAGATCCTTTTACCCAAAGCACCTCAACAGGGTTTCCACTAAGTGGGTCTTTCTCCATCACTTTGGCTGACGTATTGCCGCCACCGTAGTTGGTTACTCGTTTGTCGGCGCCAAGGATATTGGAACGGTACAACAACAGCTCAGGCTCGTTCATCCCTCGCACCTGGTCGCTGTTCCAACGGTTAACCAGCAGATCAGATTCTGCATTTTTCAAACGGACATCTCCTGTCATAGGTACCAACACTGCCACTAATCAATGACAAACAATGCGCTGATCACATCAAAATGTCAATCATTAGCCGTCATTTTCAATCATTAAAATTGATTATTTGGTTGATGTTGAGTTATTTTGATTGACACTGCAAAAAAATCAGGCCAATATGATTTTCCACGGGGGAATCTGATGCACGAAAAAGAACGTCATACAATCATTCTTTCTGCCATAGAAGATCGACCAGTGGCAACCGTGGCTGATCTGTGCAATCTGACACAAGTATCGGAAGCAACAATACGCAGAGACATAGCAGCACTGCACATGCAAAAAAAATTGCGCCGCGTACGCGGCGGTGCAGAAGCTGTAAACCCGCCACAAATTGTCGGCCTTGCTGGTCGCCCTTTCTCGGTTAACGAGACGCGGCAAATCAAGCAGAAACAGGCCATCGCGCGGTGCGCTGTTGATCTTTGTGAGGATGGCGATTCAATTATCATTAATGGCGGCACCACGACTTTCCAAATGGTGCACCCGCTCGCTTTGCGGCGCTGTCAGGTGTTCACCAATTCGTTCCCGATCGCCGAGCATCTTCTCAAGCATTCCAAGAACAACATCATGCTATCGGGCGGCGTTATCTATCGCGAGCAGTACATCATCCTGTCCCCGTTTGATAATGATGTCACACGCAATTTCTACGCAAAACGCATGTTTATGGGCGCGCAAGGTCTTGCGCCAATTGGGCTTATGGAGGCTGATCCGCTGTTGATTCAGGCCGAACAAAAACTGCTTAACCAAGCCGATGAATTGGTGGTATTAGTGGACAGTACAAAATTTGAAACTCGATCAAGTTTAGTGCTGTGTGCGCTTGAGCGCATTGATACTGTTATCACCGATGAAGGTATTACAGATAAGTCTGCTGCAATGTTAGAAGCAGCAGAGGTAACACTGATCGTCGCCAAAACCGGCGCCGTGCAGAACGAGGAACAGGCTGCCTCATGATTCAGCCTAAATCGTCGAGATACCATGGAGTAATAACATGATTCGATTCAAAAACCTTAAGCTGGCTGCAGGGCTCCTCCTCGCATCCAGCTTGTTCAGCAGTACCGCATTTGCACAAGACAACATGCGCATCGCATTAGTGGTTAAAGCCTTGGGGATTGGCTTTTTCGAAGCTGCAGCCAAAGGCGCTGAAGAAGCTGCTGGCGAGCTTGGCAACGTTGAAATTATTTACACTGGCCCAACCGACACCACCGCAGAAGGTCAGATAGAAGTCATTAATTCACTCATCGCGCAAAACGTGGATGCTATTGCTATTTCTGCAAACGATCCTGATGCACTGGTTCCCGCATTAAAGAAAGCCATGCAGCGTGGCATCACGGTTATATCCTGGGATTCAGGCGTGGCTGAAGAAGGTCGTCAGATGCATTTGAATCCGTCATCCAACGCGCTGATTGGCAATATGATAATTAAACTGGCGGCCGATCACTTACCTGATGGTGGTCAAGTGGCGGTGTTATCTGCAACCGCTACCGCCACCAATCAAAATATCTGGATTGACGAGATGAACAAGGTTATGGGAGATTATCCCGGCATCGAAGTTGTCACGACCGTCTATGGTGACGACCTGGCTGACAAATCTTATCGTGAAGCACAAGGCCTAATGCAATCCTATCCCGATCTTGATGCCATTATTGCACCGACATCCGTCGGCATCGTAGCCGCAGCGCAAGCCGTGGATGACGCAGGCAAATCAGGTGAGATAAATGTAACAGGCCTGGGTCTTCCGTCAGAAATGGCCGGTGCTATTGAAAGCGGTGCATCAAAATCGTTTGCCATTTGGAATCCTATCGATCTAGGTTATTCGGCGACCATGATCGCCCACGCTCTCGCATCCGACAAGGCAAAAGCCGAAGCAGGCTCTGAGATTCCGATGGGGCGTATGGGTACAATCGTGCTCGACGATACCACTTCAGGCGCTATGGCTGATCCATTTGTCTACGACAGTTCAAACATCGACGAATTCAAGTCCATCTTCTAAACTGCCAGTCACCTGGCCTCGGTGCAATTTGTCGCCGAGGCCATTTGACGCATTGTTGATTCGTCCATGCATGCAACTACAACTCAATCCAACTCACATCAAGTGCCTGTCCTGTCACTGCACGGGATTACTAAAATCTTCCCGGGTGTCAAAGCACTCGATGACGTAAAACTGAATCTGTATCCTGGCGAAGTCACGGCGCTGGTAGGCGAAAACGGAGCAGGTAAATCAACCGTCGTAAAGATTCTTACCGGTATATATCAGCCTGATGGTGGCACCATTTACGTTGACGGAACTGCCACTCACTTACCAACGGCACAAGCCGCAGCAGCCATGGGCATTACTGCCATTCACCAAGAGACTGTGCTGTTCGATGAGTTGTCAGTAGCCGAAAATATCTTTCTTGGTCATGCTCCGCGCGGTGTCTTTGGGTTGATTGATCGCTCGGCTATGGTGCGAAAGGCCGCAGAGATTCTTAAGAGCATTGGCGCTGAAATTGATCCTGCTCAACGGCTACGCGATCTCGGGATTGCTAACAAACACCTCGTCGCTATAGCTCGCGCATTATCCACTGACGCGCGTGTCGTTATTATGGATGAGCCTACAGCAGCGCTTAGCCACAAAGAAATTCAGGAGCTCTATGAATTAGTTGAAAAGCTCAAGGCACAAAACAAGGCCATCCTCTTTATTAGCCACAAGTTTGATGAGATCTTCCATATTGCGGATCGCTTTACTGTTTATCGGGATGGACAATTTGTCGCCGATGGACGCGTTGATGAAATAAATGAAGGTGAGTTGGTGAAGATGATGGTGGGCCGTAATGTCAACCAGATATTTCCAACTCGCGTGCCAAACATCGGCAAGGATGTGCTCGAGGTAGACAACATGAGTCACCCCACCGAGTTTGCCGGCATAAGCTTCACACTAAGGCGCGGCGAAATTCTTGGCTTCTACGGATTAGTCGGTGCCGGTCGATCTGAATTCATGCAATCGTTATTCGGTATCACTCATGCCGCAACGGGTACGATCAAAATTGATGGCGAACCTATCACGATTCGTTCATCTGCGGATGCAACGCAAGCGGGTATTGTCTACGTGCCGGAAGACCGCGGCACACAAGGCGCTATCACCGCCTTACCGATCTTTCAGAACATAACGTTGCCCTCGCTAAAGCAAACATCAAAAAACGGATTTATTCGCCTGGCTGAAGAATTCGCTTTGGCACGCGAATATACACAACGGCTCGACCTGCGTGCCGCATCACTCGACACACTGACGGGTAATTTGTCGGGCGGCAACCAGCAGAAAGTCGTCATTGCAAAGTGGCTTGCGACGCAACCAAAGGTGATTATTCTTGATGAACCAACAAAGGGTATCGATATTGGTTCGAAGGCAGCTGTGCACGAATTTATGGCTGAGCTGGCAGCACAGGGCTTGGCCGTGATCATGGTGAGTTCCGAAATCCCGGAGATTATTGGCATGTCAGACCGCGTCATTGTCATGCGTGAAGGGCGGCGTGTCGCTGAGATCAGCCGTAGTGAATTAACACCCGAAACATTGGTCCGTCACGCAGCGGGAATATAAGGCAACGTTATGTTACGCAAGCTGATTACTTCACGCGAGGCACTCCTTCTTGGCGCTATCGCGGTACTGCTGGGATTGATATCACTTCGCTTTCCTAACTTTGTTGCACCGTCAAACTTAGCGAGTGTTTTCAACGACACCTCGCCGCTTATCCTGCTCGCCATTGGTCAGATGATCGTTATACTGACAAAGTGCATTGATCTGTCTGTTGCTGCAAACCTTGCTTTGACGGGTATGGTGGTGGCGATGATCAATGTAGCGTTTCCGAATTTGCCCGTCGCTTTCATCCTGATTATCGCGGTCATGCTTGGCACGCTCATGGGTATGGTCAATGGCCTTCTGGTCTGGAAGCTCGACATCCCTCCGATAGTTGTTACCTTGGGCACAATGACAATCTTCCGAGGCATCATTTTTCTCATCTCCGACGGCAAGTGGGTGAACAGCCACGAAATGAGTCCAGCATTCAAGGCATTCCCACGCGCTGAGTTATTCGGCCTACCCGTTCTGAGTTGGATAGCAATCCTTGCCGTAATCGTTTTCACCATCGTTATGACGCGCACCACCTTTGGACGCGCCGCCTATGCGGCTGGCGGCAACAGTCACGCTGCCACCTATGCAGGCATCAACGTCGGTCGAACACAGTTTGTCGCGTTTACACTCTCTGGCGCGCTGGCAGGATTGACCGGCTATCTTTGGGTATCGCGCTATGCAGTAGCGTATGTTGATATCGCTGGTGGTTTTGAACTGGATGTCGTTGCAGCGTGCGTTATTGGTGGCGTAGCTATCACAGGTGGTATCGGTACAGTGGGGGGAGCTTTGCTGGGTGCACTGTTTTTGGGTGTTATCAAAAATGCGTTGCCTGTGGTGAATATATCCCCGTTCTGGCAACTCGCTATTTCTGGTGCTGCCATCATTATCGCCGTCACACTTAATGCACGCGCAAACCGGCGCAAGGGGCGCATTATTCTCAAGTCAGCGGAGCAACCAGCATGAGTGGTTCCAATACAGCTACAGAAGTAGCGAACGTTATACCCGATCGTATCAAATCAAGACTTGAACAAAGCCTGAAGAGTTGGGAGAGTTTGCTGATGCTGGTGGCCATTGCCATCTTTATCGCAAACTCGTTCGCGTCACCCTACTTTCTTAATGCATGGAACCTCAGCGATGCGACTTTCAACTTCACCGAAAAAGCGTACATCGCATTTGCTCTGGCCCTGTTAATCATAGCCGGGGAAATTGATTTATCCGTCGCAGCCATTATCGCACTGGCGTCTACTGCCATGGGTGCAGCTGTTCAGGCCGGAGCGGGGACTCCTGTGTTGGTGCTCGTAGGGCTTGGAACAGGTTTACTTTGTGGTGCGTTCAACGGATTACTGGTAACACGATTGGGCCTGCCATCCATTGTTGCCACGATCGGCACGATGAGTTTGTTCCGCGGCATCAGCTATATCATTTTAGGCGATCAGGCTTACCGTGGTTATCCTGCCGATTTTGCTTTCTTCGGCCAGGGCTATGTGTTCTGGGTTATTTCATTTGAGTTTGTGTTGTTTGTACTGCTGGCCATCGTTTACAGCATTCTGCTCCACAAAACCAACTTTGGCCGAGCCGTTTACGCAATAGGCAACAACCCTACAGGCGCTTTGTTTTCGGGCATACGTGTCGCGCGCGTCAAATTCATACTCTTTTTATTAACAGGACTTATGGCAGGTGTTGCAGCCATCTGTCTAACCTCTCGGCTGGGCTCAACACGACCATCCATAGCGACAGGTTGGGAGCTTGAAATCGTAACGATGGTGGTGCTCGGCGGTGTCAATATTCTAGGTGGTTCGGGTACCTTGCCCGGTGTAGTCATCGCAGCCTTTGTAATGGGACTAGTAACATTCGGACTGGGTTTACTCAACGTGCCGGGTATTGTTATGTCTATCGTCATTGGCGCGCTCCTAATTGGTGTTATCGCACTGCCCAGGCTTTGGTCTAAATGGAAACATCGCTAATGGAAAAATATGCATTCAAGATGAAACTGAACCATGGATGCGAAAAAGAGTACCGCAAGCGTCATGACGAAATTTGGCCCGAACTTATTACGCTTTTAAAGCAAGCCGGTATAACCGATTACTCGATTCACCTGGACGAGGACACAAACATACTCTTTGGCGTACTGTGGCGCACCGATAACCACACAATGGATAATTTGCCGCATACCGACATAATGAAGCGCTGGTGGGAACACATGGCTGACATTATGGAGACACACAACGACAACCAGCCCGTTGCCACCGAGCTGAAAACCGTCTTTCACTTGCCATGAAATCAGGCAACATTGCCGTTATCGATATTGGCAAAACCAACGTAAAACTTGCTTTGGTCGATCTTGCGACTCTGTCTGAACTGGACGTCATCACAAAACCAAACACTGTAGTAGACGCGGAACCGTGGCCACACTTTGATACGGAAGGAATATGGACATTTTTGTTAAAAGGACTGCAAGACTTCCACGCACAACACGGTATCAGTGACATATCCATCACCACGCACGGCGCCTGTGCTGCACTGCTTGCCGCCGATGGCACGTTGGCTGCACCGATTCTCGATTATGAATTTACCGGCGTTGAGCAAACCGCTGACGAATACGACAGTATCAGGCCAGCGTTTGACGAAACAGGTTCGCCCAGACTCGCTGGCGGTTTGAACATTGGTGCACAACTGTACTGGCAATTCGCGAAAGATCCCACCCTGCTCGAGCGCACAATACAGCTTGTTACCTATCCTCAATATTGGGGTCATCGACTGACAGGTATTACCGCAACTGATATGACCTCACTAGGTTGTCATACCGATTTATGGAATCCCTATAAGCGGTGCTTTTCATCGCTTGTTAAGACACTTGGATTAACAGACAAAATGGCAGCAGTGCGAAAACCTGGAGACATTCTGGGTCCACTATTGCCTGAAATTGTCGAACAGACGGGCCTTGCCAAAGAGACATCTGTTTTATGCGGTATCCACGATTCAAACGCATCTTTGCTACCCCATATACTGCGCAATACACCACCGTTCAGCGTAGTATCTACTGGCACCTGGGTTATCGCCATGGCGATTGGCGGTAAACACGTCGTCCTCGATCCGAGCAAAGACACATTGATCAATGTGAATGCCATGGGTAACCCGGTACCGTCGGCCCGCTTTATGGGTGGTCGTGAATATGAACTGGCAACACAAGAGCCCTATCCAATCCCGACTTATAGTGATCTGGAAAATATATTGAAGGATAGAGTTATGTTGCTTCCTGCTGTTGTGCCCGATACAGGCCCGTTTCAAGGAATGCAATCGATGTGGCGTGATGATATTGAGCCGGCAATCGGCACTGGTCAAAAAGGCGCGGCTGTGGCGTTGTATCTTGCATTAGTTACCTCGCATTGCCTCGAACTTATCGGTCATGATGGGCCGGTTATTGTAGAAGGCCCGTTTACCGATAACTGGGTGTACCTGGACATGTTGGTAGTGGCTTCACAATCGCGTGTACTAAGTTCTGTCGGGATGACAGGAACAAGCCAAGGAGGCGCCTTGTTGGCTGGCGGCATTGAACAGTGGCCAGCTAGTAGTGTTGAGCTAACACCGAAGAGCGATGTCATCGCTGAATACTTGCAGGCGTATGCGAGCGAGTGGTCAAGTTTAATTTATCGTGCCTGAACAGAGATGCCAGCGATAAATGCGTCAGATCATTCTTCTGAACATCGGATTAGGGCTTGTACTGCTTACCGTCTTCACCACAACAACACTACCGGGCAATACCCTCTTTTGGAACTCCATGCAAAACGCTGGGCATGGGCTTGCTATGTGTTTCTTAGCGTTCTTTAGCATCTCAACATTAGTGTGGAAATCGCCACAGTACACGACAACAACTTTCAGCGTGGTTGCCGTATCGTTATTTGGACTGGGAATAGTTATTGAAGCGGTGCAACACATTATAGGCAGAGGCGCCAGCGGTGCAGATATTCTTATAAATGCTGTGGGCATCGTTGCTGGCATGTGCTTCAGTGCCGCTATGATGGTCAAACTTCGGTTGTCTATTAAAATGGTCTGTATGCTCTTAGGCATCGTTCTTTTAACATGGTGTGTTCGCAAGCCCGCCTATTTCCTCGCCAATAAGTGGCTAGGCCCGACACTACCTGTTATTGCTCACTTCGATCATTTTGCAGCTGATGCAAGAATTGGAAACTATAACACTACTTCCAGGATCAACAACTACCAATCTATTTGGCCGGAAAGTGCGGGCAAAAGCCTGATGGTGACTTACCTACCCGCTCAATGGCCCCACGTTCGCTTCGAGGAGGTTGCAAAAGATTGGTCAAACTACAATGCGTTGACTTTTGATGTGTTCAATAAGCACACCGATGAGGTGAGACTTAACTTCAGAGTGGACTACCAATCAAATGGAAGTACTGACACTAATAGAATGATAGCGCGCCGCGATTTGCAGCCAGGGCACTCAAGTATTAGTGTGCCTTTCGAGGAATTTGCTTTAGAGGTTTATGGCAACCCACCTAATCTCACTAAAATCATGAGGGTAATTCTTTATATGGCCAGTCCTGAAAATAACCCCACGTTATATTTCGATAATTTGCGAGTGCAATAAAACGGGCAAATACGATAAGCCATTTTTCAAACTCGCAAAAGATGGAGAGACACCCACCAAGGCTACCAACAGCGAATTACAACGAGTCTCCGCTAGGATGCAGCCGTACAAAAGCGCTATTAGCCCAGACGCTGTAAGGCTGCAACCAGCACCAATAGAATGAACCCTAGAACCAGGTTTATCAATACCACATGCCTGATTCGGTTCAGAGCAGCAGCGCCTTCGGGCCATTGCTGTTGTTCGACGGCTTTGACAAATACGGGATAGATTCTGTGATAAAGGTAGATGAACAACAACGCCATGACCCACCCTATTAAGTGCATTAAATGAACGTAAGGTGGTGACGTTGCAAAGCCTTTAAACCAATCGAATATCAACCAATAGCCGCTGAGTATCAGGATGATGATGGCCATCCATACCCACGGAAAAAAACGTTTGAACACAGCAGCCCACAGTTGCAAACGCTCGGGTGGTTCGAGACTCAAAGCAGATGGTCGTAAAACGACATAGGCGAAAAAAAGGCCACCAACCCAAATAACCGCGGCGGCAACGTGTATTGCTATAGCTATTGCATTCATGCGGGCATCATACTTTGAAATTGATAGTCTGGGAAACTCTATGATACTTCAATAACCTCTACTGTCAGTCAGTCAACAAGCAGATTCTTAGTGCATGGTCTTTTTATCAGCACCGGTATCGCATAGGATTTTAGGGTGCTTGATCGCCAGGTTTCCCATCTTCAAGCTTTTTATAAGGATAGGCGGTGTGCCCATACCGAATGACCAAAACAGCCAGGGTTAGCAACAGAATGGCGCCGGCAATTCCCATTATTCGGGTGTATTCCAGATCTTTTGAATCAATGATTAAATAGCGGGCCAACGCAACTATGGCTATGTAAAGAGGAAATCGTACCTGAATCTGCCCCGTTCTTAAGTACTGCCCAATCATGGCCAATACTTCCAGATACAGAAACATCAGAAGTAGATCAGCGAGCGAGACATGGCTATTGTTCACCATGATCATGATTTCAAAATAAATGGCGAAGGTTGTCGCAATGCCAGTAGCGAACAGGGCTATCAGCTCAACACTGGATAGCCCTAGCATTAGGAATGCACGAATATTTTTCTCAAGGTCTTTCATGAGTAACTGTGCTTGTCTATCTGAATTAGAACAGCATTCTAGATTAGAACAGCATTATTCATCTCTAACACCCTTCCAGGCTGGAAAATCTTCTAGCATGCTCTGACCGTAAAACGGTTTACTAACCCCTTGGTGGCACGTAGCACAACTCACTTTTGGCGCGTCACCCAATGGCCCAAGCCGATTGGCGGGATACGTAGGGCCTAGAGGCTCTAAATATGTCTTATTCAGTTCCGGTACCATTTGTAACCCATGCCATGCTGTCATTCTCGCAGGTGGACTTTGCTCCCAAGACGTAAATGCCCGTGTATTATGACACGCGGTGCAATTAACCCCTAAAGATTCAGACATGTGAACCATCAATGAATAGGTGTTTTCTGTATCCTGGGTTGAGCTGATTGCATCGACACCTTTGTAGGGCAACGCATTTTGAGCAATAACTCTTATCGCAGCCGGCTCATCGGATAAGTACTTTGAAAACGGGTCGCTTAACATCGAGGTTGACCCAACATTCATAGCGGCATGGTTTTGTTGGTAGCTCTTGGCTGACATGCCAGCAGCTGTTCTTGGTCCGTCTTGTTCGAACCAAATGTATTCGGGTACATTGTTACCACGATGACAAGTCAAACACGTTACACCAGTTTCACCAACGTGATCTGTCCAATTGCTGTTGATATCTCTGGTCATTTCCATCATACGACGAGAAACTGCCTTGGTATAGAGCTCTTCGCTGGCAAAGTTTCCAGCAACGTGGCAGTACGTGCAGCCCTCTTCAGGAGAGACCCAACTTGTGATGGCCACCATTGTGCCAGTGAATTCCGCCACGCTTAGATCACCAAGCACCTGCACATTTTCAAAAACGTCTTTGGCTTTCGGCCCCGGGCCAGTATCTGCCGGAACAGGCGCCGCTTCGGGAATTCTGTTGAGTGATTGTAAGTTAGCAAGAGTCTTATCGTTTTTTGTGTCGATCATACCCGTGCCACGAAAGCCGGTTTGCGTGGATTGAGTATTAGGTGCTTCCCAGCATGATTGCAACATGATTAATGCGAATCCACATGCTGCTAATTTTCCTAGCATTGGTGTGTTCATTTAGCTGTCTCCACACTTACCGCTGGTACTGAAGATTCGGCTACCGCAGGATCGACTGATGGTGTATAAACTGCCGGATAATCAGGCGCTATACCGTGCTTAACTCCCCACAAGTACCAGTTGTCGACTACTGTGCCCGTTAACAATATGCCGATGCCACCTGTGATTGGACACAACACAGCAAACCACCATGCCCAACGGTGTATAGATTCCATCGTTGCATTAAAGCCCATCGTCCAACGCCAGAACAGCGCGGCACGTTCAGTGGCCGTACCCCTGTCTGTTATCTGTTCAATTTCTCTTTCACCACCGTAACGACCAACCGCCAATATGGTTGCGCCGTGCATTGCGAATAAAACCGCTGACCCATAGAGGAAAGTAATCGACAACATATGGAATGGGTTATAAAACAAATTGCCATATCGAATAGAAAATGCTGCGGTCCAATCAAGATGCGGAAAAATACCGAATGGCACTGCTTCACTCCATGACCCCATGAGCAATGGGCGAAAGAAGCCTAGCACCAGGAATAGCCAGATCGCCGCAGCAAAAGCCCAAGGTATGTGATAACCCATTTTCAATGCTCTTGCGCGTAAGTAGATTCTTGTCCACCACAGCATTATTGACAGTGTTAGAAAAAAACCGGCCAACAACCACCAGCCACCTTCGGCCATGGGTGGAAAACTTAAGCCATATTCAGGTGATGGCGGTTCAAGCGCTAACCAAAACAATTGACGAATAAATTCCACGACATCCCAGTTAACCGAAGCGAGCATGTTGAGGCCGATTATTTCGAACGCAACGACGCCACATACTATGGCCATTAGACCGGTAAAACCTAAATAAAACGGTCCTATCTGGGCATTACCAATCATCCCGAGCCATCGACTAAAACGTGGTTTGCCGAGACGTTCGCGCTCTCCACGCGGGACGGGCACTCCCATCTCGCCATTTCCACGCACTTGCACTTGGTTAAAAATGTTTTGATATTCAGCCACGTGTTATCCCCTCAGTTCCATACCGGTAATTCAAGCCACCAGTTCCACCATTCCGGCCAGCCCTTACTCCAAAAAGGCCCACTGATAATGATGCAGATGGCACTCCAGAATGCTGCACTTACCGCTAAAAACATACCCAGCCGATGGATACCTAACGTACCAATTGAATAGCCAATGATGTCTCTAAAATAGGTATCCTCATGGTCTGGTGTTTTAACGGTTTCACCTTGAGGCGGATTGGTAGCTGATAAAACAAGACCACCATGCAGTGACAGAGCAAGTACATTGGCAAAGAAAAAGCTCACCGCAAGCATGTGCGCCGGGTTGTAGTGAAAATGCAGGAATTGATAACCCACATTCGATACCCAGTCCAAATGGCTGAGAATACCGTACGGAAAACCATGTCCCCATGCTCCAAGTAAAACAGGCCTGATTACAACCAAGGCTACGTACGCGAAGATCGCAAAGCCGAACGCAATGGGAATGTGATAACCCATGCCAAGCTTGCGCGCAATCTCAACCTGCCTTAGCGCCCAGGAGGAGAATGCGCCGATAGCGCAGATGGTAATAATTTGCCAAAGCCCACCCTCCTTCAGTGGCGCAAAGGACAATCCGTAGCTCAGGTCAGGAGGGGCGATACTGATTCGCCAAACGTTCCATGTGTCGCCTAGAGATGCCCCATAGATTATGAGCAGTGTGCCAACTGTTGCGAAAAATATCGTCGTCACACCAAAGAACCCAACATAAAAGGAGCCTATCCAAAAATCGAATAGATCACCTCCAACGAGTGTTCCACCTCTCACGCGATATTTTTTTTCGAAATTCAACATAGCCATAGTTCGGTTTCTCCGTCCCAAGCACTTGTACTGATTATTTTAATAGACTCACCGGCCGATCTTAGAATCGTCAGAAAACGAATCGCCAGAAAACGAATCGCCAGAAAACGCCGGCTTTCTTTAAGCTTGTTTATCTAAAACTGGTTAACCGAAAATGGTTAACTAAAAATGTCTTATTAGATAAACAAGTTTGAGCAAATCGGCAGGTACTAGTGCACCTGCCGATAGCTTGCGTAGCTGGATATCAGCCCAACAGTGACCTAGCAGTATTATTGCTTTGCACTTCATCAAGACTAATTACCGCTGCCGCTTTGGGACCTTCTATCCAATTGAATCTATCCGTACTTAACAAAATAAAATGAATCACTATTGCAAGTATGAATAAGAACGCAGCTAATCCCACCAAAGCTCGGCGAGGATCAAAAAGTAGCCATATACGCCACATAATATTTCTCCTTCGTTATGCTAGGTATTGAACGACAGTTGCAAGCTTTTCAGTTGCATCGTTCATCATGGAATAGCCATCGATTCCGGGGAACCACGGTCGCCATAGCCACACTAAAAAATGTGCAACAACAGCAATCCCCGTGAAGAATAGAAAGCTCGTTATGAAGATAGCGTGAAATTCACGTGCCTCTTCCTGATTTAACCCAGACGGCGTCCCACCTGGTTGGTTTTCACTCATGAGTGAACCTCCTTTATATTACTGGCCATAGGCCGGTGACGCATTAAGCGCCTGGAATCGCCGTTCTTGCAAACGGCACTATTCTCCGAACTCACAGTGGTTCGGAAAATCGGTAATTCCTTATCGACTATAAATATAAGGAACGGAACTGTGCGCTGCACTCCTGGCTTCAGCAATAGGCGACTCGCGATATTGATCCGCTGAATTCGTTAGAGGGTGCGCTAGCTTTCGGATTAGCCAACTCAAGCACAGAACTACCAAGAAGCTGCTGAGCACAAGAAAGAAAATTGTCTTGTACTCAATCGAGCTGTGTTTTGAAGCGCTTAATTCCGAATTCGCTCTTTCTGCTTGGTTGGCAGTTGCCATAATCTTCTCCAGCTAATTCACTATCAGCAAAGTGCATTAAATCAGGCTTTAATCTCTATTGACTAATTACCTGGCCCTTAATGGGTAACTTCTTTAGATACAGCGTTATTCATCACATGATCGATCGTTACTTGCTTTTCACCGTGACTACGCGCAATGCGCTCGCTATCATCACGTAATTTTTTTGCAAATGAAATTCTAACCAGTACAGGTTGCTCCTCAACTAACTGCTCGAGCAATTCTCGGGCGTCAGCGCTCCACGTAACTGAATCAAACAAGCGACTTGGCGTTGTGTCTTTCTCTTTGTCGATTTCAGTGCCTAGCGGCAGTATGTTGAACAACATATCGAACAAAGCATTGCAGACTTCTTGAACTAAATATGTGGCTCCGGAGTAACCCATGAACGGTGTGCCAACATGTCTACGAATTGCTGTACCGGGTAATGAGGCCGCAATATAAACTGCTTTGGAGTTTATCTCGGCAAGATACATTCGCTCGTTATAGCTTCCAAATACCATTAGCGGTGTATTGGTTTGCACTTGCTTACGAACATGTTCATTGTCGGTTTTGAGTCCAGGCTTTCTTGAAATAGCAAAAGCACATGGCAAACCCATTTCCGCTTCGAGAAACTGACGAACTCCTTTGGCATAGGTCTCGTGTGCCACTACTGCAAAGTTTGCGGTGCCAAAGAAGTCTTGGGTGACTGATCTCCATAAGTCCCAAAGGGGTTTTATTGTTGTGTGTTTTTCGTTCTCAATAAATGGTTCAGGGTCTATTCCTGTTAGTTCCCCAAGTTTTCTGAGAAATCGGGTTGTACTATGAAGACCTATCGGTGCTTGCAAATAGGGTCGCTCCATTGCTTCACACAACATACGACCGTACTCGCGAAACATACAAATGTTTATGTCCGCTTCTGCTAATTTATGGATATCGGCCAAGTGCGAACCCAGTGGAAACACCATATTGACGTCACAGCCTATACCTTCAACCAGGCGTCGAATCTCGTGTAGATCAGATACCATGTTGAATTGACCATACATAGGTCCAATAATGTTAACGCGAGGCTTTTCACCGTCTTTTCTACGTCGTTTTGGCACACGCTTGGGGCCGAACTCACTCCATAACCAGAACATTGCACGATCGGCGCATTGCCATTGATCTTCATCAATAGTGCGAGGTAAGAAACGTAGAATACCTGTACCTTCCGGTGTGACACCACCACCTATCATTTCCGCTATCGAGCCGGTAACCACAACAGACGGCAGATCGGGGTTAAGTGCTTTATGCGCACGACTCATGGATTTTTCAGTGCCTTCCTGTCCGAGTTGTTCCTCGCCAAGCCCCGTTACAACAACCGGTAATTCATGCGGTGGTAATCCATCGGTGTAATGTAAAACCGATGTCACTGGCAGGTTTTCACATCCGACTGGACCGTCGACGATTACCTGCAATCCCTTGATGGCGGTGAAAGCGTATACCGCACCCCAATACCCGCCTGCTCTGTCATGGTCGAGTACTAGCATTATTGTGTCGCCGTACTTTTGCGTTGATCGGCTTGTTTAGCAAGCTTTTTGGCGTACTGCGCGCTGAACTCAGGGCGCGCGACTGGTTTTTGTTCCCAAATACCAGCGGTATCGCCTTCTCCAACTCCGTCAAAAAACTCTTTCATCTGTGCAAACCGGTCCCGGTTTTTTAAAGCAGCATTGATGACTTGGGCTATTGAGCCAGCTCCGATGACACCCATAAGCGGTCTGGCTGAGATTAAATTTGTAAAATACAAGGCGGGTATTGCACGACTTTTGGCTTCCTGAACCAGTGGCGTTGTACCGATCGCTAAGTCAGGTTTGTATTCATTGAGTGCCGCAAGATCATCTTCAAGAGATGCGCGAAACTTAACAACAACGCCTTTGTTCTCGAGCCATTGTGCATCACTCGCTGACCATGGTGTGGCTGGACAGGCAGTGCCAACGTAATGTACGTGAGCACCGCTTTCAACTGCGAGACGCGCTACTAATAACTCAGAGCCTTCATACCCGGAAATGATCAATCGGGCATCGATTGGCGCGCTGGTTAGCGTCTCTTTAATCATCGGTAAAAACTGATTTTTTGCAGCGGCTATTTTGCTGCTGGCAATTCCACAAGCTTCGCCTATTGAGTCTAACCAATCCGCCGTACCGTCAGACCCAACGGGTGCGGAGCCAACGATAGTTCGGCCGGCTTTTTGAAATTCACACACAGAGGCCGAATAAAAAGGATGAATAGCGGCGACTGCTGCGCCGTCGAGTGCACTGTAGAGTTCCCTCCACTGTCGTGTGGGAACGACTGTGCCGCAGGCTAGATCTAAAGGCTCCAGCAACATACCCAAGCTCATTGGATCGGCTGGAAAAAGCTCACCTAATATCGTTATCGCTGGAAGATCTTTACGTCGATTCGCCGGCGCAGACACAGGGCCTTGCTCAACTTCAGTTCGAGCGTATTTAAGCATGGCACCGGCAAGCACATCTTTAGCTTCTGCGTGTGTGGGTACGCCAAAGCCAGGTACGTCTATACCGATTATTCGTACACCATTTATTTGATCAGGCAATAAATCTAACGGGACACCCGATGCGGTCGGTACACACAAGTTAGTTATAATAATGGTGTCGTATTTATCTGGGTCAGCTAGCTTATAGGTAGCTTCACGAATATCTTCAAACAACTTTCCCGTAACCAGTGTTTCAGAATCGAATGGAACATAGCCCACCGTGCGCCTGGCGCCGTAAAAATGCGATGTAAAGGTGAGTCCGTAGACGCAACAGGCACTGCCAGATAAAATCGTAGCGGTGCGTTCCATACGCAATCCAACGCGCAGCGATCCAAAAGCTGGACACATGCTTTGCGGTTGATCATGAGGACCAGCAGGATATGTTTGTGCGTATTTGTCGAGAATGTCTGATTTACCAGCGGCTTTTGCCGCATCCAACAAAACATCTTTTCCGGCGTGACAGCCTGCACCCTCTCTGGAAGGATCGGTAAAATTCACCGGAACCGCTTCTATGTCATTTAAACTCATCTTAAACTTCGTCGTAGATGACTTCGAGTGAAGGCGTTTCGAATAACTTCTGACCACATAAGTCAGCAATCGTAGCTGGCGTCATGGGTATTTTTTGCTCTTCATTTTCTTTGTCGAACAATCCCAGCAATCCATCCTGCGTTAACGGTGTTGGATGTTCCGGTTTCGAGTCAGTGATGTTTTTTGCAAGTGTGCTGAACATTGGGCCCCAGCTGTTATCCGGATGGCCAATAATTTCATACGATGCACTTTTTTTACGAATATCATCGTCTGCTGGTATGGAAGACAACACAGGAATTCCAACTTGCTCTGCAAAGGCTTGCGCTTCACCCGTGCCATCGTCTTTGTTGACAACCATGCCAGCAACACCAACATTGCCGCCGAGTTTGCGAAAGTATTCAACCGCTGAGCAGACATTGTTCGCTACGTACAGAGACTGCATATCGTTCGATGCAACCACAATGACCTTCTGACACATATCGCGCGCTATCGGCAAGCCAAAACCACCGCAGACCACGTCACCGAGGAAATCAAGCAACACATAGTCGAAATCCCAATCATGAAAACCGAGCTTTTCCATCAGCTCGAAGCCATGAATAATGCCGCGCCCGCCGCACCCTCTGCCAACCTCTGGACCACCAAGTTCCATCGCGTACACACCATCGCGAATGAAGCACACATCACCGATTTTGACCTGCTCGCCTGATTGCTTTTTCTTGGATGATGTTTCGATGATGGTCGGACAAGCCCTGCCACCAAACAACAGTGATGTGGTATCGCTCTTCGGGTCGCACCCGATCAACAGCACTTTTTTACCTTGCTGTGCCATCGAGTACGAAAGGTTAGCCAACGTAAAACTCTTGCCGATACCGCCTTTTCCATAAATTGCAATGATTTGGGTTTCTTTGGTTGCTTCACCAGTTGGTACCGCGTCGGGCTCGGCCTCCGCTTCCATTCTGAGCTGCTCTGTCATCTTAGAAATTGAATCGATCGACACTGAATGTGTACTCATGACTTACTCCAATCCAAAACCATTTTTAAACAGTCTGAATCATTGAATGCTTGTGGATAGGCTGTAGCAGCATGTGCAGCAGATGCTTTATGAGTGACTAATCCGTCTAACGACAAACTGCCCTGCTCGACTAATGTTTGCACCAGTTGCAGATCGTCTGCGACCCACTCTGCGGCGATACTGATGTTTGCCTCACGCATAAATGCAGGTGGAAAGGTAAACGCCACTTTATCGGAATAGAAACCACCTAAAACCAGCCGGCCACCACGGGTTAATCTTGCTATCAGCGTGTCGAAAAGATCACCACCTGCACCACTGACATCACAGATGCATCGGTAGTCTCGGCGATCATCATCCTCTTGCTTTGTCACGTTGTAGCCTTGCGCGCCTGCTATACGCGCTGGGTTTGTTTCCCATACAGTAGGCGCGCTCGCCCCGATAGCGACGCAAATTCTTGCCAACAATCGGCCAAGTGTTCCATGCCCTACAATTAGTTCTGGTGCTGCAGCGATGAGTTGATCAACGGTGATTGGGTTCGGTGCCTGATTTGTCGTCAGCGTGCGTGTGTTGGTTTGTCTTAGTTGATGAGTAACGATATGCATAGCTGTTGCCGCCAATGCCAACAGCACGGCTTGATCGGAGGCTAGCTCACCAATGGCATGTACCCGTTTTTCCGGAACAACCAGCTTGGAAGCTGAGGCGCCAAACAAGCCTCTGACGTCTCCGCTGAATCCTGTGGAGCCAGGCACAAAGACCCGGGTACCTATTTCTACTGAGCTTGTATCGCTATTACGCACTACTGTGCCCACAGCCTCATACCCAGGGATTAAAGGATACTTGAGCCCCGGAAATGCGGGCATTGTTCCTTCCCAAAGCAGTTTTTCAGTACCTGTGCTGATGCCGGACAGCGCAATGTCAACGACCAGATCGTTATCTGTGGGGTCTGTCAGCTCGACCAACCGGTGCGCTATCGCTCCAGGAGAATCCATAACTATCGCTGTGCTTTTTAGACCTTGCGGCATGACTGATAGGTTTAAGAATTTGGGCAAAGGTGTAAATCAGAGTTTACATTAGCATGTGTACATTAAAGTTAACAGGCTTATTTGAAATTAACCGTGGCTTTCGCGGTTAATACACGCACCAGCATAGGTAATTGGGTGCGAATCTCCTTAGGTCGTGCAAATCCGGCACGAATCAGAAGCTCGCTTAACTCTTGAGGTGTTCTCGGCCTGCCTTGACCCATTGCATGCAAATACAAACCAAAGTACGCATCGGTTGCGGGGTCACCAACGCGTTCGACCCCCATAGGCTCAGCGAGCAACAACGTTCCACCATCGGGCAATGCCTTATGACAACGTTTAAGCAATGCCAGAACCTCATCATCGTTGTGATCATGAACAACTCGGATCAAGGAGATGAGGTCAGCACCTTCGGGTAACGAGTCTTCAAACATATTGCCTGCGTGGCACTGAACCTCATTGGGTAACTTAGCCGCTTTAAATTTCACTTCAGCTTGTTCGATTACTGGTGCCAGATCAAAAAGCATTAAGCCTGTGTCTGGCGCTGCGGATCCCACCATGCGAAGAAAGGTTCCGTCACTGCCACCCACATCCAACACAACTTGATGCGCGCTTATTGGGTAGCAATCCAGAATTTGTTCGGCAAGCATCGTTTGTGATGCACTCATTAAGTCGGTATAGGTCTGTCCATCGACTGTGTCGTCATGTTTGCCATAGTTCCAAAACAGTGACAGCATGGATTCAGGTTGCTCACCCCTAAGCAATGCAACCGGGTTTTTCAAATCACGATAGAAAAATGCATGGTGCTCGATCATCTGTAGAACACCTGGATTCGCCAACAGCGCAGCACCGTGAACACCAAGAGCAAATCGATCATTGTCAATTGCCTGAAGCAGTTTCAGAGACACAGCCGAACGCAACAGTACATCACAGGCCCCCGGGTCCAGAGAGCAGAAAACGGCTATTTTATTCCTGTGCAATGGGCCATTAGCGAGTAATTGAAACAGGCCCAGCTCAACGCATGCGCTAAGCGTCTGTGAATAGACAAAGCCTGCACAGATGTCGAAAAGGCTTCTTGCCCTTTTTCGGGCGACGTATCGGGCGACAAGGTTACGTCTCGCCCAGCGATGAAACTTTGCGTCTGAAAGCAGCTTATTGCGCCAATTCAACCAACGTTCTTGCAACGGTTGGTTTAATTTAGTCTCTGTTGTCTTGGAAGACACAGGCGATACATAGTGTGAATCAGGCGGCATAGCGATCGATTTCTTTTGGAATAAATCGATTGGCTTCTTGATGTACCGTCTTTTGAAACTCGAATCGATTATCGCAATTTGGAACGCTTTCAACCACATCCTCAACCAGCCTCTTTAGGCGGGCCACGGCTTTATTCATACCGACCTGCAGTACGATATTTGGCCGGTGTAGTTCGACATCCTTGCCAACGGGCTTTCCCAGATCGTTGGTATTTCCGATAGTGTCACGGATATCGTCGGCAATTTGATAGGCACTACCGATAAGCAGCCCTAGCCTTGACCAATCATCCGGATTAGCACCGACTGATATAGCGGCAAGCTCTGTCGCGGCGGCGAAGAGCGAACCTGTTTTGGACGCATGATAGGCATCCAGGTCGATTGTGGTTTCAGCCTCCCATGCTTGCCCCGCTGTTATGCCACCGCATGAACCTGTATGCCGAGTCAGCTTACGAATGAGCGCCGCACTAGTGGCGCTATCAATTCCCTCGTCTGCTAAAATTTGGAAACAGCCAACAATTAAAGCATCTGCGGTGAGAATCGCGTTGCCTGCGCCCCAGACTGTGTGCAAAGCCGGTTTACCCCGCCGCGAATCGGCATCGTCGAAACACTTCAAATCATCCTGAATCAAGGATGCGCAGTGCATCATTTCAACTGCCGCCGCTGAGGCATTTATTGCTGTTCGAGATTGCCTCTTATCGGTTGAATATGCCTCACTAACGGCGATTACCAGCCTGGGGCGTATTCTTGCACCTCCGGGAAAGAGAGCGTAATCAATGCTTTGAGTAAGTTTGGGTGGTGTCGTTGAATTCGACAATCTAGCGCTAAGCTCGACAAGTAACTGCTCAATTCGCACATGTGCTTGCATGGGTTACTCTCAGGCTTCAAAGTGTCAGAATATTCTGACACATATCATATGTCAACTATGCAATACTGCTAACATGTCTTTTCCTGAATTTGATTCACCGGTTTGTGAGAACGGGTATCGCTGGTGGTACATCGATGCAATCAGCGATGATGGCCAGAATAGTTTGACGATTATTGTTTTCGTCGGTAGTGTCTTCTCGCCTTATTACGCTTGGTCTCGCAATAGAAGCCCAACCAGTGCCGAGCATCACTGCGCTATTAATGTGGCGCTCTATGGAACAGTGAATCGATGGACCATGACGGAAAGATCTGCCAACAGCATTGAAAGAACAGCCACTCGGTATCGAATCGGCCCTAGCGACGTTACTCTAATCAACAATGAACTTGTTTGTAATATTGATGAAGTGTCCGTACCGTTGCCTCGCAAGGTTGTCGGGCAAATCCGCGTCAATCTACATGGGCTTACTGATAGCACTTTGGCATTGGATTCCAACAATCTGCATTTTTGGCGGGTACTGGCACCCAATACACGCATTACTGTTGGGTTCAAAAAACCCGAAATACACTGGAGTGGTAACGCCTACGTCGACACCAACTTTGGTTATGAACCCATGGGACAAGCATTTAAATCATGGAATTGGTCTAGGGCGCATTTAGAAAACAGCGATACCGTAGTGCAGTATGACGTTAAGCGGCGCGATGGTACGCACGACTTAAAAACCCTTAGTTTCGCTCATAACGATTGTGTGGAGCTACCAGGATTAACTCGTCACAAGGCATTACCGAAGACTCGCTACTGGCGGATTAAACAAAACACGCGCCTGCAGTCCGGTGAAGATATCACTAATTTGGCGGTATTAGAGGACACCCCATTTTATTCAAGAAATCGCTTCACCACAAAAATCGACGGGAAACACGCAGTCTGTATTCATGAAAGCATTGATTTTGATCGTTTGAACAAACGCTGGGTTCAATGCTTATTACCGTTCCGCATGCCCCGAAGGAGTAGCCCGAACAATGCTAAATCCCACTTTGAATCGACTGCGAACATATCGACTGCGAACATATCGACTGCGAACATTGAGAAGTAATACCATGGACAGAAGCGAGATGATTACCGCTATCGACAAACACGGTGGTCTCTATCCGATCGATAAAATGGATGCGCATGTAAAAAACACACCCCATTTGGCTGTTTCAATATTTTTGTTTCATCGCGGCAAGCTGCTATTGCAACAACGTGCCTCGCATAAGTATCATTCGGGTGATTTATGGGCTAATACTTGCTGCTCACACCCCCGCTGGCAAGAGTCGCCAGACAATTGTGCAACTAGAAGAGTATTTGAAGAACTCGGGTTTAGCGCTGAGGTTAAATTCTTTGGAAAGATAAAATATGCGGCCGATGTTGGGCAAGAGCTGTTCGAAAATGAATCCGTGTTTTGCTACGTTGGTAGATTACCAGACAAAACTTCGGTCGAAAACTTTAACAAAAATGAAGTGAGGGCCGTTAGCTGGATTGACCTTGAGAGTTTAAGAAAAGAGGTCATGGATAAGCCTCAACGCTATACTAAGTGGATAAGAATTTATGTGCTTAAGCATTTCGACTTGCTGCAACAAGCGGCCTGTCAAATTGGTGAGCCAATGCTTATGCAGCAGCCGTAAGCTTCAGATTTTCCAATAGCTGTGCTTCGCACAGTTTGTTGAACATCCAATACGAGAGGACAAAAAATGATTTGGCTAATTACTTTGTTTTTGGTAACAGTCGCATGCTACCTCACCATGCAAGGCTTGGCAGAACGCGATCTGATAAAAGACAATGCAGACGAAAATGACCCAGACAAGGGCTTGTTTATGCAAATCAGTCATAAAATTAACCCGGACTTTATCGGCGATGAGGCAGATATGACCATCGCAGAGGAAGACTCAAAATTTGCTAAAGCCGTGCAGAGCGTACAGAGAAAAACCATCAGCAGCAGCGAGCGAATTGAACGAAAAATCGCTGCGTCGCTGGATAACCCGCCCGACACCTTATTTGATCGTTCATTGGCAAAAGTGACTGCACTGTCTGAAAGTGTCGATAACAAATTAAGCCGGAAGGTGGATGCCTCTGTTTCGAAGTCCATTGGCGCATCTGTTGCGGATGACGACTCGGCAGTGGGTCGTATGGTCAAAAAAGTAACCAATAAAATGAAGAAAGCGGAGGACAAACTGCAATCGAAAATTGATCGCACAACTCAATTAGAGACAGGAAAATTCGCTGACGAAGGTGGGTTGTTTGCTCGTATGGTAAGTGGTGTTTCTTCGAAACTGGATTCTGTAGACAAGCGTCTCGATAAAAAATTGGAAGCATCCAGATCAGCATCACAAGATGTTGAAGCACTTAGCAGCAATGAAGATTTCTTTTCACGTGTTGCCGGTAATATTGGCGATCGTGTCAATAGTGCAGACGATAAAATTATCGATGCAACGCGCAAATATGGTAATAGCTCAAAATGATAATGGCGCACTATTCCGTCCTTTACATTGCAATTGTGTCTGTTGGCCGATAAAAAACACCGCGTTGTCATTGTGGGTGCTGGGATTGGTGGCCTCTCGGCTGCAGTGGTTTTGGCTAGCAAAGGTGTACCGGTTACCGTTATTGAACAACACAACAGCGTGGGTGGGAAAGCTCGAAGAGTCAGAGTTGCGAATAAATACATCGATGTTGGCCCAACGGTATTTACCATGCGTTGGGTGTTCGAACAACTATTTGCTGATGCCGGATTGTCACTCGATGAGTGCATTAACCTGCGTCAGAACTCAGTTCTAGCCCGCCACTCTTGGGTGGGCAGTGATCATCTTGATCTGCATTCCAGCGTAGAGCGATCAGCACAGTGTATCGAGGCTATGTCAGGAGCCAAAGATGCGCAGGCATATCGAGATTTTGCCAAAAAATCAGAAGACGTATTCAATACACTGAACACCTCGTTCATGCAATCTTTGCGCCCTAGCCCCGTTGGTCTTGCGTTCTCGAATGGGATTGGTGGCATTGGCAAAATGGCTCAGATACAACCTTTTATCTCCTTGTGGAAATCGTTGAGCAAATCATTTTCTGACCCTCGTCTCATTCAGCTGTTTGCTCGTTATGCAACCTATTGTGGCTCATCGCCTTTTCAGGCGCCAGCAACCTTGATGCTAATTGCGCATGTTGAAAGAGCGGGTGTCTGGGTAATCGATGGCGGCATGCAGGCGTTAGCCGAGGCGTTGCTAAGTGCTGCCAAGTCATTTGGGTGTGAGGTACACGTTGGTTGTTCGGTGGAAAAAATACGAACTGACACATCGGGTGTTGTCGGTGTTTCGCTGGAAGATGGTGTCAAATTAGATGCAAGCGCTGTTATTTTCAACGGGGATGTACTCGCACTTTCGAATGGGTCAGTGGGGGCAGCTTGTTCAAATGCCGCCAGAACGGTTAACGCACCTGCGCTGTCGGCCATAGCGCGCGCAGAAGTTGCGCAAAGTCACGGCTTCAATCTGGCACATCATAATGTTTTCTTTGGAGACAACTACGCAGCTGAATTCAAGGCGATTTTTGGAAAACAGACTCTACACGAGGACCCTACAATTTATGTCTGCGCCCAAGACAGAAATGATACCCAACGTGTATCAGATACTAATTCAGATGGAACCCAGTTGCAGTGTGAGCGCCTTTTTAGCCTGATGAATGCACCGGCAAAAGATCTGAGCGACTGTGACATCGATAACGCCTGTAATACAATGACAGCACGCCTACAGGCACACGGCTTAACGCTAACCGGTCATCAGGGCACCTCCCACATTGACACGCCCAATTCGTTTGCTCAGCTGTTCCCAGCCAGCAAAGGCGCGCTTTACGGTCGACCCACACACGGTTGGATGGGGTCGTTTAGTAGGCCAAGTGCGCAAACAAACATAAATGGTCTGTATTTGGCAGGTGGTACTGTGCACCCGGGAGCTGGTGTTCCAATGGTGTCATTGTCCGGTCAGCTGGCAGCCAAACAACTGCTCAAGGATCGAAGCGGTTTGCGCGACCTGTAGTGTTTTTGTGAAATCAAAAAAACCGAAGCTATGCTGGGTCCGGCACCACTTCATCGAGCACTTTGGCGGAAGACACAACGCCAGGTATTCCCGCACCAGGGTGTGTGCCCGCGCCAACCAGAAACAGGTTCTTAATATCTTCACTTCTATTATGTGGTCGGAACCAGCCAGTTTGTAACAAGATAGGCTGCATGCCAAAGGCTGCTCCTTTTACCGACGATAAGCGTTCTTTAAAATCGATGGGGGTTAGTACGCGAGAACTGATCACATGAGAACCTAAATTTGGTAGCACGGTATCACTAAGAAACTGCTCGATGACCGCACGATACTTTTCAGTTTCAGTCTCCCAATTGACATTGGCATCAAGGTGAGGAACTGGCGAGAGAACGTAGAACGTATCACACCCGTCCGGTGCTAATGATGGGTCGGTTGCGGTAGGCCTGTGTAAATACAAGCTAAAGTCGTCAGCTAATAATTTTTTGTTAAAAATATCGTGCAATAACGCCTTATACCGCTTGCCCAACATAATCATATGATGAGGCACATCATGGTATTGCTTGTCGGTACCAAAATACCAAACAAACAAGCTCATCGAGTATTTTGTCCGGGCAATTTTTTTATCAGTCCAGCGACGGCGGTATTGTGACGGCACCAAGTGTCTGTAGGTAAATGCACTATCTGCATTTGATACAACGATATTAGCGCTGATTGTCTCTCCACTGGTGAGCGTAACACCTGTGGCGCAGCCATCTTCCACTCGAATTTCCTTAACGGTTTCATTTAGTCTTAATTGATTCCCCTGGGCCTCAATTAATGCGACAAGACCATTGATAATCTCGCCTGTTCCACCCATAGCGAAATGCACACCATGACGCCGTTCGAGATGGGCGATAAGGGTATAAACCGCTGTGGTGGAAAATGGGTTACCGCCCACGAGCAACGGGTGGAAGCTGAATACTTGCCGCAGTTTTGGGTGGGTAATATAGCGCGAGACCAATCCATAAACCGACCGATGGAATTGTACGAACAGTAGCTCGGGTACTACTTTGAGCATTTTCCAAACAGAATCAAACGAAAAATGCAGCAGCTTGTCAAAACCAACTTTATATACGCGTTCGCTTATGTTGATAAATCGCTCGTACCCCTGAATATCATCTTCACTAAAACGCGCTATTTGGCGTTTCATTTCGTCACTGTCGCCACTGTAGTCGAAGTAATCTCCGTCATCAAACCTGATTCGATAAAATGGAGTAATGGCGCGTAGATCGATATAATCCCCCATTTGCTTGCCACATAACTCCCACAACTCTTCTAGTAAAAATGGAGCTGTGATAATGGTAGGGCCCGCATCAAACACAAAGCCGTCTTGCTCATGAACATATCCACGACCACCGGGTGCATCGAGTTTTTCCAGAACAGTAACCCTGTACCCTCGCGCGCCTAGACGAATCGCTGCTGCTAAACCACCAAAACCGCTTCCTATAACAATTGCGTGTGATAGCTGAGTCATGGTTGCATTTGTCGATAGTGCATCATGCGTCCCGTTTCCAACGATGACAAAGATCAATCACGTGAAATACCAATGACAGCAGAAGCCACATAGCGAGCAATTCAGTTGCTGAGTTTTGTATTGCAGAACGAATAGCAAGCATTAAAAAAATTCCCGCTCCAAGCATACCAATCAAAGATACCGGTGAAACGCCTCGCCCTGTGTTTTTCCAGTAAACGAGCAGAGCCACAGCCTCAACAAGCACAATGACCAATAAGATCTCGATAATACGGCCACTATTAAATGCATCATTTAAAAATGTCATTGTTTGGCTTCTTTATTCGGCTTCATTTTTCGATATTTGAGCTTATATCGTTACTCTGTGAATTGTTCTCATTCTTATTGTGCTGATATTTTTTAAGCTTCCAAAGTTCGTAGAATCCAAATGCGAACACAATGCCAAACGTCAGTGACATTTCCAGTAGAGCCATCCAGTTACCGCTCATCTGACACCGTCGTTAACGCTGGATTGAAACGACTTAGGCCGTCGCCATCAATCTCTCCTGCCTCTGGTTTCAAATGGTATTCAGCGATTTGTGACCAGATAAAATCCGGCACCATATAGCGCATTTTTTTTGGGTGCAATTGACGCAAATGCAAGATACTCTCTGCCGCTTTCATTTCAACGCGCGTTCGCGCGAATTCCAAACCACGTGGCCCGACCCGTGGCATTAGCCACGCCATGATGGAGCGCATAAAATGAGGCATGCGCCTGAGCGGCAAACCACCAGCTGCCAATCGTGTGTTGGTTATAAATCCCTTCACACTACCGGTTCGAGAGCCTTTTGATACAGGTTGCGATAACGTCAATTCCGAGCTGATCAAGCTCAGCATTTCCTCTCCGCGCTGGTTGCGACAGATGAGCCATTGCTTGCCATCTCCCCCCATATAACCAATCGTAATATCAGACAAACAATTCGTGTAATCAACGCAGGTTTTACACGTCGTTTGGAAAAAATCGGCAGGCAGTTCTGATAATGGCAGTTTTAAAAACGGAATACGCTGCGTTGTGCCGTTTGTAAAGCGTAATTCAACATGATAATCGGTACAAAACTCCAGGTAGGTCACTGTCTCTGGTGCATCCGTCAGCTTGGATAGAAATAAATGAAAATTATCTGTTGTCGTATTATCAGAACATGGCGTGCCAATGACAAATAACTCGTCAAGTTTGCCCTGTTGCTTTAGCTCGACTTCCAGTGCTCGCAACGCGTACACCTGGCAGGGAATGCCAATAACAGCTAAGCGCCGATAACCCTGTTTTAATGCAGGCTCTACCATTGCCAGCGTGGGGGCGTATCCCATGCGCATACCCCTGCAATGATTCAAAGCCTTTGCATCAGTAACAATAACTGGCTGTGGTCGCCAGGAATCATCCGGGTGGGGCGCAACAGTGATAACAGCATCAACTAATTGCTCCTCCAACAATCGCTCTGCCAGACGGGTTGTAATTCCTGTCCATTGAGCGTTGGCAAGCGGCGTCTTCAATTGCGCTGTGTACATTGACTTGTAATGTCCAAAATAAAGCTCATCCAGTCGACTTTCAATGCGTGGCCTACCATGGATTCTTAGCTCAGCAGCGGGATAGTCAGGCATGATAAATTGACAAGCCTTACCACAGAAATTCGGGTTTGAACTTCTTGAAATGCCGCAGTCGGTGCACAATGATCTTGAGGCCGCATGAGCAACTGACGGTGACCAGAGCAAAGTCTGCGAGGTGTTCATGCTTTACCAAAAGGAGCGTTCAACCGCACTATAGTCAGTGTTAGGAATGATGCAAAGCTTACCCAAACGAGGTAAGGCACCAATAACCAACTGGATAAAACGTGGATATCCTTAAAGTAGACGATAAGCGAAACGATTGAAAGCCAAAGGAACACCACTTCTAACAAGGCGAGGTCTGGTCTGCGCAATTTGAAGAATAAAAAACTCCAAAGTATGTTCAACACAAAGTTGATAAGCAGTAAAATAATAATGGTGGTTTGCGCTTCCTCGGCAGCACGATTCCACACCATACCGACCGAGAAGATGATGCAAATATAAATTGAGGTCCAGGCGGGACCAAACAGCCAATCGGGTGGCTGCCACGATGGTTTAGTAAGCTCCCGATACCATGGACCGATATCGGTTGCAAATATACCCGCGGTGGCCACGATGACCATGGCAATTGTTGTTACTGCGTATGGAATCCACATTCTTCGAGCATAACACTAATAAAAGCGATGGTCTCACGACACTTTAGCGCCGACCATCCGCTGCGCCAATACCAACAAGATGCGCCATATCTTTGAAGAAGATTTTAATATGCGCAAAGTAATCATGTCGCACCAGGCGCTTGTTCAAGTAAGATTCCCACGTTAGTCGTTGAACATCCTCATCAGCACACATGGTGACAAAGCGTTCGCGCCGTTTATCGGTGGAGTACCAGAAATATTGCATAGCGCCTAACACCATGAATACTTTTCCGTGGGCACGAAGAAATCGTTTACGAGCAAGTCGCAGCGTTTTTGCGTTGCCCGTTTGCAATACTTCTTCAATAACTTGTGCTGCGATGCGCCCAGACGTCATAGCATAAAAAATACCTTCTCCTGATGCAGGGGCAACTACACCGGCAGCATCGCCCGCCAAGAGCACATGCTTGCCATCGTCCCAACGCTTCAAGGGCTTTAATGGTATGGGGGCTCCTTCTTTACGGATAGTCTCTGCCTCATCCAAACCGATGCGCGTTCGAAGCTCCGTTACCGACCCACGTATTCCATAGCCTTGTTCCGCCGTTCCAGTACCCACACTGATTGTATCGCCGTGTGGAAAGACCCAGCTATAAAAATCCGGGGAAAGACTACCATCGTAAATCACATCACACCGTGCACGAGCCCGTGGTGTCATTGCTGTTGGTGTTTTGATAATCTCATGATAGGCAAACACAGACGCTAGTTTGTCGGCACCGCCAATCGCTTGCTTGCCTACTTTAGAATTGGCACCGTCGGCGCCAATGACATAACGGGTGCGGATGGTCTTGATTCCTGTCATATTAGCGCGGCGTGACAATGTTGACTTTGCACCTTCTCGATAAGTCAGTTCAATGTAACCGTCTTTTGATGGGCCTAATGTTTCGAACGTACCTTCAATACGCGTAGCACCCGACTCAGCTGCGCGACAGCGCAACCATTCATCAAAGCTTGCACGATCAACCATGCCGACGAAGCCCTTCTTTATGGGCATTTCGACGGTACGTTGCGTTGGAGACACCATTCTCGCCGAGCCAACTTTAGCTTCCAATACAGTTTCGGGCACATCGAAATCACGCAACAATTGCGGTGGAACAGCACCTCCGCATGGCTTTACTCTCCCTGCTCTATCAAGTAGCAACACGCTAGCGCCGGCTTGTGCAAGATCATTAGCAGCTGTTGCTCCTGCTGGTCCACCTCCGACAACAACAACATCGTATGTAACGCTATTCATCGCTCTTGATCCAGTGCAAAGCTACCAATGTCATTGAGATGAGCTTGTGTTTTTACTGCCGATTCGGGGGCTGGCTGGTAAACATCATTGGCTAACCGTGCTGCAACTAAAAATAGCAATGCTTGCAGCACAAAAACAATTGCATAGGCAATATAAACCTCACCACTAAACCATTTTGCAATATCAACCAATGCCGTAGCGCCTACGCCTGCTATACCAAATGCAATAGCCTGTGCGGCACCCCAAAGCCCCATTCGCAAGCCTTCGCGTTTCTTCATACCCTTGCCAACGAGATCCATCATTGAGCCTATGGCAGCTACTGCAAATGCACCATTGGCTAAGCCTAAAAAGAATACCGCGATACTCAAAGGAAAAAACTGAGGGCTCAGTAAGCCGCCCATGCCGATCGTAAAAAGCGCAGCAGCCGATGCGATGCACCCACCCATGGTCCATAGGCGCAATGAACCCAGACGCTTACCGCCTATTACGCTACAAAACAGCGCTACCAGTAACATACCCATGAGTACGCCACCATGCTGCGTACCAGAGAGTTGCGTAGATTCGCCTGGTGTCATAGAAAACACCGCACCGGCAAATGGTTCAAGTATGAGATCCTGAGCACTGTAGGCCAACATGGAAACAAACACGAATATGCTAAATTTTCTTGACTCAGCCTCTCGCCAAACTGCTTGCAATGCTTGCCTAAAAGGCGGTTCAGCATCAGCTGAAGGATCTGCCTTCTGGAGCGAATTAATGTCTGATGCGTCAGGTGTTTGAATATGTTTTTTCTCAATTCCCCAAATCGACAAGGTCGCCACGCTAAAGGCAATCAAAGACACGACTGAGGTGACAAGCACCAATCGCTCATATGAGAATGGGTCGAGATACTTTCCTGCGAGCACGGTAGTAAAGATAAAGCCTATAATCATCATGATCCAAACTGTGGTGGCCGCTCCACCGCGTTGTTTGGGAGTGACACATTTTGATAACAAGACCAGCAAGGCGGTTCCGGAACAACCAACGCCTATACCCACCATAATAAAAGCGACGAATGCTAAAGCTATTCCCGCTACGGTATTGGTCGATGCCAGTAAAGTGGAAACCGCAGCTAATACCCCGCCAATAGCTAACACGGCCATGCCGCCAATGATCCAAGGGGTGCGCTTACCACCAAGATCGGAGTTATAACCTAGTTTTGGTCTGGTGATTTGTATCGCGTAATGCAGCCCCACCAATAGACCCGGCAGCAACGCTGGCAACGCAAGCTCTACTGCCATAACGCGATTGATGGTTGTTGTGGTTAACACTACAATCGCACCCAGTGCTGTTTGCACTAGCCCAAAGCGAAGAATCCCAAAGATGCCTAACGCCTGATTCTTTGACATGGTCAGTATTCCTTCAGTGATCAGTGAATAGTGTTTAATAACGACTAGGTACTAAGCGTGCGCAGTGCAATCGCCGTGGCCAACATACCAAGCACATATAGAGAAATACCGGTTTTGTTGTACCAGGGAGCGAATCCTTCAGGATCGCTCAGAAAGCGACGCATCAGCCAAACCTGAATCAGCAAGAAGAGTCCAACAATGCATGCAAAAACAGTCTGCCCCCACAGGAACAACAAGCCGACGACGATGACCTGCGCCAAAGCCATGACGACACAGGCAAAGCGTGCAGCGTTGTCTGCGCCGAGCTGCACTGGTATCGATTTCAGTCCCAGTGTTGTATCGCCATTGATGGATTTAAAATCGTTCAAAATCATGATGCCAATAGCCCCGGCACTGTACAGAGCAGCCATTAGGATAATTTGATTATCCGGCATCTGGCCGGCACTTAAAACTGCTGCGCCGGTTATCCAAGGCAGGCCCTCGTAACAGGCACCAACCGCCGTATTACCCAACCAGCCATTCTGTTTCAAACGAAACGGTGGTGCACTATAAGCCCAGGCCAGGCTTAGCCCGACAATAGTTGCTACAACAACCACTTTACCCAGCAGCGCAGCAACACACAGAGAAAGAACGGTCCAGATAATGCCGATGTACAAACCCCATTTACCGGGAATTCGACCACTGGGAATTGGCCTGTGAGGCTCATTGATCGCATCCACTTCTCGATCAAACCAGTCGTTAACAGCTTGACTGGTTGCACAAACCAACGGGCCTGTTAACAACACACCTAGAAAGATCGTCCATAGGTGGCTAGATGCAGGTTGGCTGACAGACACAACACCACACATGAACGCCCACATCGGTGGGAACCAGGTTATTGGTTTTAGCAGCTCGAGCACTGCCGAGGGTGAAAGCGAGCGGTTGGGAGAATCTAGAGGGGTCGATAGCGGCATGACTGTAAGCTACATGCTACAGTCACTATGTGTCAAGTTTAATTTACACTTTTACTCGTCCGATTCCATCGAGTATAAACGGAGCTTAACGTATAAGCTTTGCCGGCTCAGACCCAGAAGCTCCGCTGCTGACGCTCGGTTGTTACCAGTACGTTTTAATGCGGCCTGAATGCATAGCTGTTCGATAAGTTCGGTAGATTCTCTCACCAGTTCTTTTAGCGGTACACGACCAATAAGCTCGGTAAGTTGGTCGTTAGTGCGAGGTCGTACGTCTGACTCGTCGTTTGCCGCGCTAAAACGCCGGCTGATATTTCTGATCGAGAATCCCAGGCAATTCACACCTCCATCGGACACGTTCACCGCCGACACTTCAACGTCTACTCTGGAACCAAATTCTCCACGCAATTCCGTTCTATACAATCTAACGGTGCCATGCTCACGCAAACTACTGGTTATGACAGAAAAGTCGACAGTACCGTGACCCAGCCAATTCGCCAATGACGATCCGTTCGCCATTTCTGCTCCTGCCAATTGAGCAAGATCGAGAAATTCAGAATTCGCCGTCAGAATAACGCCATTCTTATCGGTAACCACAAGCGCATCGGGCGCATTCTCAACCAGTGCAGACAAACGTTCAAACTGCTCAGATTCCGCTTGCGCAAATTTTGGAGAATCACCTTCGGCTGCAACTTTTTGCAATCGAACTAATATATGAGCGATGCCTTCTATCTTGAATAAAGACATTCCTACGGTTAATCCAACTCGGTCACCATCTGGTGTTAATTCTAATTCAGAAGACTTTCCAGAATCAGCCAACCGATTCAGCGCTTTTTCGATTTCAGATTTCTGATCGCCTTTGAAATGACGCAATAAACTATGCGAAACCAGCTTACGTTCATCCAAATCGAGTAGTTCGCACGCAACCGGATTCGCTTCCAGCACTTTGAAGTTGTCTGCATTAGCGATCAAAATAGCTTCGGCAGAAGTTTGAAACAATACTCGGTAGCGCGTTTCATACTGGCTCAAGCGGGCAAAGTCACGTTCCATGGCGCACTGCACGTTAACCAGTTTTTGCTGCATTTTTTCAAGCGAGCTCAGATCTTTCCCTACAGCGATAATGTGCCCACGCTCCTCTAGCGGTACAACGCTGTACATGACCATTAAATTTGTACCATCCTCCAGACGATGATTAACCTGCCTCGGTTCTCTGCTTTCTTCTTTAGTTGCAGAAAGGAATTCGGTTATTTTGTGCCGGCTGTCGCGTGCAACCGTATCAATCCATTTGGTACCTATCCACTGTTGAAAGCCACGCTTGAGCAAGTCGCTACTTCCAAACGATACATCGCGGATAACTCCACGCTGATCTATAACAAGGGCAACATCGGCAGCTGCGCTGAGCAATTGCGCGGCAGTATGGCCCTCAATCGTGCCAATGTTTTCCGATGGAGCTTTAAATGAATGCATCTCTAGGGCCTTTGGGGGGTGAATACGAATGGTGCAACATTAAATAGTGTCTGCGCTAACTGACAGGCATGTTGCACCATTTGCATTGACGTATAGTATATGCCATTTTCAGCCGATCAAGGTCTTCATCGTACTAAACGATGGTGTTTCTCCATGTATTGTGTGACTTCTTCGACAGCGGATGCACCATCCAGTACGCATAAATCAGCACCCAATGCATCCATGTGCTCAGGGTGCCGTTTTAAATAGTCTCCCCCTACCACGATCGAAGGCCCGTCTTGGCTGATAGATTTGCGGACACGCGCTATGAGATTTTTCAGTACTCCGTAAGACTCACTGTTGTGTAGGGAGAAGCCAATCCAAGCATAGTCGGTGGACATGATTTTTTGCAGCAACAGTTCTTCCGACTGACCACTCTGGTTGGCAACAGTCCACCCGGCACGCCTGAAAATATCGCAAACCAATGTAGCGCTGAATGTATGCTGATCGCCTGGGGTGGCTGCTATCAAAATACTTTTAGTGTCTGATGAATCCGCAACTGGACCAACCAGTTCAAGACTGTGGATAAGTTGATGAAGACGCAGCAGGCTCATATGCACATCGATAAAGCTCAATGTGTCGTTTAACCATCGATCACCCAGATGATGAGCTGTTGGTGCGAGCAAAAGCATGTATATCGTTTCAATGGAGACGCCATTTTCAATCAGTTCGTCAACATTGTTGCGCATTCTTGAACTTTCACCATCGACACACAGTTGCGCGAAGTGTTCAATGCTAGCCGCTCCCGTCCAGTGATTATTTGAAAATCGCTCAACTTCCTCACGGCCCAGAATACTATCGGGCACGTCGACAAGGTGGGACATCATTAAGCGCGGTATTAACTCCCCCTCTACCGCCTTTAGAAGCTTATCGATAGGAATATTGGCTTCTTCTTTTGCTTGGAGAAGCTTTTTTTCAATAGGGTCAGTTAATTCACTCATTAATTCGCTGATTGCCTTTTACGATTACATGCCACCAGAGCTCACCTTCCTTTACGTCGTGTGGTTGTGTTGCAGGTACACCGAGAGCCGACTTGGTCTGAGATTGTCTGGCCTGTTTCCAACCTATGTGAAATGGGTTTGCGTGTCAAACAAACTAGACACACGTATAAAAAACTGCATCAATTTGACCTATGTAATTTACATAGAACAAAAGAGAGTGTCTATTTTAGTTGACACTTTTTTTCCTCCAACATACACTCAACGATGAAAACTAACTCAAGCAGCGCTAAGAGAACGATATTCGGTGAGAAAGGCACTCTACACAGCTGAAGAACAAATCCGACGCGATGCATCTGTGTGGACACCCGTACAAGGAATCCTCGCCCCACTCCAGCTTTTCGTTTGTTTTATCAGTTTGTATTTAGTGTTGCGCTACCTCAACACGGGCATCGGTGGTGATGTGGCAGGCGCATCTGTGATTGTTAAGTCATTGATTTTATATGCAATAATGATTACAGGATGTTTGTGGGAGCGTGAGGTATTTGGTCGCTATCTATTCGCCAAAGCGTTTTTTTGGGAAGACGCTGTCAGCATGGTAGTGATCGCGCTGCATACCATTTATTTGGTTCTGTATTTTGCCTACCCGGGTCATACAAACCTGCATATGCAGATCGCGCTCGTTGCCTATTTGGCTTATTTCGTTAACGCAGCACAATTTGTTTACAAATTTCGCCTCGCCAGACTTTCACGACAGGCGGCGGCATGAACGCTCCCGTCCTATGTGACATCCCCATTACCGTTGAACGTGGCCAAAGAGAAGTATTCTGTGGTTTAACCGGAATTGTATGGCTGCATCGAAAAATGCAGGATGCGTTTTTCCTGGTCGTTGGCAGCCGCACTTGCGCACACTTGCTCCAATCAGCCGCAGGTGTAATGATTTTTTCGGAACCACGATTCGCTACAGCGATTATGCAGGAGAAAGATCTTGCAGGCCTGGCCGATGCGAATGAAGAGTTAGATCGTATCGTGCACCGATTGCTGCAGCGCAGACCCGATATCAAAACGCTGTTTCTGGTTGGTTCTTGCCCGTCAGAAGTGATCAAACTCGATCTTGCCAAAGCGGCAGAGCGCTTAAGTGCCTCGCATCAGGGTCGAGTCAACGTACTGAATTATTCTGGAAGTGGTATTGAAACAACCTTTACCGAGGGCGAAGACACTTGCCTGGATGCATTGGTTCACGCAGCACCTTATACTGATCAAAGCCAATTGATCGTGGTTGGTACCCTACCAGATGTTGTTGAAGATCAGTTTGCTCGTTTGTTCGAAAGCTCAGGGATAGCGGAGGCAGCTGGAAAAGTAGCGTTTTTCCCACCCAGAAGAGCCGAACACATCCCTGCTATCGGCCCGAACACGAAGTTTATCTTAGCTCAACCATTTTTAAACATTACTCGTCGAACCCTGATAGGCCGTGGGGCGAGCCACATTCCATCTTTGTTCCCATTTGGCATAAACGGTACTCTTGCGTGGATGCGTGCAGCAGCTGACGCATTCGATGTTGCTGAAGCGAACATCAGCAAGGCGTGTGAAGCACCCATTGCTCGTGCAGAGAAGGCACTTGCGCACTACCGTGAGACGCTCGCGGGCAAAAGACTGTGGTTCATGCCCGATTCCCAGTTAGAAATTCCATTGGCACGTTTTCTTCAGCAGGAATGTTCGGTCGATTTGCAGGAAATTGGTGTGCCTTACCTCGACAGGCAAACCATGAATTCTGAACTGTCTTGTCTGCCGCAAAACTCTTCAATCGTGGAAGGTCAGGATGTTGATGAACAGCTTGATCGAATCCGTAAAAATCAACCTGATTTGGTTGTTTGCGGCTTAGGTTTGGCTAATCCACTTGAAGCAGAAGGAATCATTACGAAGTGGTCGATAGAGCTGGTGTTCACACCTATCCATGGATTTGATCAAGCCGGTGACTTAGCAGAATTGTTCGCCAGACCCCTGCAACGAAAACAAAGGCTGCGAGTTTAGCAATGGAATTGGCCTTATGGACATACGAGGGCCCACCGCATGTGGGGGCTATGCGCATTGCAACATCAATGCAAGATGTGCATTACGTTATACATGCACCTCAGGGTGACACATATGCCGATCTGTTATTCACCATGATCGAGCGACAACAGCGTCGGCCTCCCGTAACCTACAGCACCTTTCAGGCTCGTGATCTTGGTGAAGATACCGCAAACATGCTGAAAGAGACAATTAAAAAAGCCTACGATCGATACCAACCGAATGTGCTAATGGTTGGCGAATCATGCACCGCCGAACTCATTCAAGATCAGCCAGGCTCATTGGCTAGAGGAATGGGCTTGCCTGTACCCGTGATTCCACTTGAGCTGCCAGCGTATTCCAAAAAGGAAAATTGGGGCGCCAGCGAATCGTTCTATTATTTGGTTCGATATGTACTGGCCAGCGCTACAGCAAACATCAGCGCTAATAGTAGTCCCCATAGTAAAGAAGAAACGCTAATCAACGCTAAACCTCGGCCCAAAGCAAACATACTTGGTCCAAGCAGTCTGGGGTTTAGATGTCGAGACGATGTCGTAGAGATTTGCCAGTTGCTGGACCAAGTAGGTATCGAAGTTAATGTGGTAGCACCTCTAAACGCCACCACCCCGCAACTCCATCGTATTCCGGATGCTGATTTTAATATCTGCCTATACCCGGAAATTGCCAGAACGTTATGTGTGTGGCTTGAAAAAACCTACCAACAACCGTTTGTTAAAACAGTTCCTATTGGCGTTGGTGCAACTGTAAGGTTCATCGAAGAAATTGAAGCGATAACGGGTATAGATGCTAGCTCTGTGAAACAGATTGATCGAAGCCGACTTCCCTGGTACGCGCGTTCGGTTGATTCAACCTACTTGAATGGTAAACGCGTATTTGTTTTTGCTGATGGATCACATGCTATAGCTGCAGCTCGCATTGCTCGAGACGAGCTTGGTTTTAACGTTGTTGGCCTCGGTACATTTAGCCGCGAAATGGCCCGAGATGTTCGAGCTGCAGCTGCCGAATTTGGGTTGGAAGCGTTAATCTGCGATGACTACCTGACCGTTGAACAGCATATCGAAGAATTGCACCCTGAATTGGTGTTGGGTACACAAATGGAACGCCACATAGCCAAACGGCTTGGCATACCGTGCGCTGTTATATCAGCTCCCGTGCACGTGCAGGATTTTCCTGCTCGCTATTCTCCGCAGATGGGTTTTGAAGGAGCCAATGTAATTTTTGACACGTGGGTGCACCCATTGCTTATGGGGTTGGAAGAGCATTTGTTGCATATGTTTCGCGATGACTTTGAGTTCAATGACAGTGTGGCACCCTCTCACTTACATGGTGGTGAACATGGCGGTAAACATGCTGCCGATCATGGCGGCAAACAACGTGGTACGCAGGCACGTCAAGACACGACACACGTTGATACTGATTACGCACAGCCGTTGGTCGCGCATAATTCCGATGCAATGCTGCAAGATCAACCGATACCCACAAGCTGGACCAAAGACGCCGAAAACGAATTAAAGAAAATTCCGTTTTTTGTGCGCGGCAAGGCTCGTCGAAACACTGAGGCGTATGCCCAAAGCCTGGGTCAATCAGAAATCAGCATCGAGACCCTCTACGACGCAAAGGCTCACTATGCACGCTAGTCAAGCTCGTCTCAACATAGCGATAATCACGCTGGATGGCCACTTGGGAAGTACGATTGAGCGCGTAGAAAAAACGCTACAAGTAGAAGTTCCCGGTCTTTCACTGAGTATGCACCCAGCCAGTGAGTGGGACAACAGCGATGAAGCGTTGGCTGAGTGCCATGAAGCAATAGACACAGCTCACATCATTATCTGCACCATGCTTTTCATGGAGCCGCATATCGATGCAGTGTTACCGCAGCTTAAAGCCCGTGCTAACTCTTGTGATGCCATTGTCGGTGCAATGTCTGGTACTGAAATTGTCAACCTGACAAGAATGGGCAAGCTGACGATGGGAAAAGAACTCAGTGGCCCAATGGCATTGCTAAAACGGCTGCGCGGTTCGAAAAAATCTGCAAAAAATAGTGGTGCCGCGCAAATGAAAACATTGCGTCGTCTGCCAAAAATACTGAAATACGTTCCAGGTACAGCACAAGATTTACGGGTGTACTTTATTTTGCTGCAATGCTGGCTTGCAGGCTCTGAGGCCAATATCGCCAACATGCTTCGCCTTATGATGAAACGCTACCCATCGGGTGAGCGCGAATCGATCAAGCATTTGGTTATAGAAAAACCACTGCTTGACTATCCGGAAGTTGGACTTTATCACCCAAGAATAAAAAAGACTGCTGGCATATCGACTTCACTTAACGATCTACCGCGTTTAAAAAAACATATAGGTACGGTTGGTCTGTTGATGCTGCGTTCGTATATTTTGGCCGACAACACTAAACACTACGATGCGGTTATAGCAGCACTGGAAGCCAAGGGCTTAAAAGTGATTCCAGCGTTTGCCAGCGGCCTCGATGCGCGACCGGCTATCAACACCTTCTTCAAACAAAACAACACCACCTGTATTGATGCACTCGTATCTATTACCGGGTTCTCGTTAGTCGGTGGACCGGCTTACAACGATGCAGCTGCAGCAACTGAGACCTTAGCAGAGCTCGGTGTACAGTACATAACGGCTTATCCCAGTGAATTCCAATCTTTGGATGAATGGAAAAATAGCGCTCGTGGCTTAACGCCCATTGAGACCACGCTGATGGTGGCCATCCCTGAGCTGGATGGCGCAACTGGCGCTACCATTTACAGCGGGCACGCCACTGGCGGCAAGAAAAACGATGCGAACAAATTGCCCATTGCAGATAGGGTGGATCGTTTGGCAGCACGGGTACATCGCACCGTCGTGTTAAAGAAAAGCGAGCGCGCTGAACGTAAACTGGGTGTAGTGCTATTTAATTTTCCACCCAATTCCGGTGCTGTCGGGACGGCTGCCTATTTGGCGGTGTTTGAGTCCTTATTTAACACACTAAAAAGACTGGCTGCCGAAGGCTATCAGGTAGAGCTTCCAGCATCGGTTGACGATCTCCGCAATCGGCTGCTTCAAGGAAACGCATCGGAATACGGCACTGATGCCAATGTACTAACGACGGTAAATACCGATGACCACGTACTGCATACACCATGGTTGAACGAGATCGAACAACAATGGGGCCCCGCTCCTGGAAAAATACAAAGCTGTGGGGCTGGTATACACGTGCTAGGGCTGCAACTAGGTAACATTACTATCGGGCTACAGCCAGGTTTTGGTTATGAAGGTGACCCGATGCGTTTGCTGTTCGAAAAAGGCTCTACGCCAACCCACGCTTTTTCAGCCTTTTATCACTATCTGAACAACACTGTTGCGGTTGATGCGCTATTGCATTTTGGTACCCACGGTGCATTGGAGTTTATGCCAGGCAAACAATCCGGACTATCCGGAGAATGTTGGCCTGAGCGACTTATTGGCACCGTTCCAAACTATTATCTGTATGCGGCGAACAACCCTTCTGAAGCGTCGATAGCAAAGCGTCGGAGCGCTGCAACGCTCATTAGCTATATGACACCGGCGGTTACGGAGGCCGGTTTGTATAGGGGGCTGGATACCTTGCGCACAGCCATTACACAATGGCATCAACTGACTGATCAAGAAAGCATTGAGGCTGTTGAATTATATGAGCTTATTCAACAACAGTGTCTGGAGCTGGAATTTGCAGAATCCATAGATTGGAATTCGCTCAGTGCTGATGCTGCAATAGAATCTGTGCGAGTTCAGTTACATGAAATAGAAGAGCAATTCATTCCCAACGGTATGCACGTTGTGGGACAAACACCGGCTTTGGAAGAGCGAGTAGAGCTCTTGCATGCTTTCCAGAAATGTGCGGACGGCTACTCACCAACATTGGCAGAAGTGCGTACCCTGCTCGGCTCGGTTGAAAATGAGCGCGCCTTTACGACTGGCAATATTTCAGACAATCACGACTCATGCGAAAATATGGACAACGCCTCCGAGATCGATCAATTTGTTAGTTCATGGCAACAAGAGTTGCTTGAACTTGATGGGCATCTGTGTGCAGATAATGAACTTAACGCGCTGGTCCACGCACTCGACACGGGCTACATCCAGGCGGCACCAGGTGGAGATCTGTTGAAAAACAAAGACACGCTACCAACCGGCCGAAATATCCATGGCTTTGATCCATTTAAGATGCCAAGCCTATTAGCCCAATTACAGGGAGCGAAACAGGCTGACTTATTGGTTGATCACTACAAAAATGAGCACGGCCGGTATCCAAAATCTATTGCGTTTGTTTTATGGGGCTCAGATAATTTAAAAAACCAGGGCGTACCTATCGCGCAAGCAATGGCGCTCTTGGGAGCCCGGCCACGATTTGACTCCTACGGTAAAATTGCAGGTGCAGAACTTATACCGATAGAAGAATTAGGACGCCCCAGAATCGATGTTATGGTTACGTTATCGGGTGTTTTTCGAGACCTGCTGCCCCTTCAAACTCGAATGTTGGCGGAAGCCGCTCTTCTCGCATCACAAGCCGAAGACGAAACACAGAAACAAAATTTCGTACGCGCCCACACACTGGCTCATCTTGAAGCCACTGAAAATTTCAATATCGCCGCTCTACGGGTCTTTAGTAACGCAGATGGTGCCTACGGTGCTAATGTGAATTTATTAATCGATAGTGGTGCCTGGTCGGACGAGAGCGAATTGGCTGAGACTTATGCCAATCGAAAGTGCTACGCGTTTGATATCGATGGACGAGCGTCCCGCCAACCGGAAATGTTAGAACGTGTATTGGCTAATGTTGATCTTGCGTATCAGAATCTGGAAAGTGTTGAGTTAGGGGTTACGCAGCTTGACTATTATTTCGATACGCTGGGCGGAATCAATTCCATGGTCAAGAAAGCACGTGGGCATGCAGTGCCCACGTATATCGGCGATCAAACCACTGGTAAGGCTATGGTGCGATCGCTACAAGATCAAGTTGCGTTAGAAACCCGCACCCGCATGCTGAACCCAAAGTGGTACGACGGACAACTAAAGCACGGCTATGAAGGTGTGCGGTCTATTGAGTTAGCTATCACGAATACGCTTGGGTGGTCAGCAACAACCGGGCAAGTATCACCTTGGGTTTACAACCAGATGGCGCAGACCTTTGTATTAGACAAGGATAAACGCGACGAATTGGCGAAACTCAATCCCATGGCATGCGCTCGAATGGCTCAACGGCTAATCGAAGCACATGATCGACAATATTGGTCACCTAGCGAAGAAGATTTACAAGCTCTATACGACGCTGGTGACGAACTCGAAGACCGACTCGAAGGCGTGTACTCAGGAGCAGCTGCATGAACGTCCATATACCAGTAAGTAGTATCAAAAGAGCTGCAGGAGTTGGAATTCAAGCACCCGACGGCCAAGGTAGTGTACAGGTTCACCAAGACCCGGCAATGAAGATTGAGGGTGCGAAAGTTTTCGCGGTCTATGGCAAAGGCGGCATTGGTAAGAGCACTACTTCCTCTAATTTATCGGCAGCATTTTCCAACATCGGAAAGCGTGTTTTGCAAATAGGATGCGATCCTAAACACGACTCCACATTTACGCTTACTAAAAAACTGATGCCAACAGTTATAGACGTACTTGCAACAGTCGATTTTCATTCAGAGGAACTACGACCAGAAGACTACGTCTATGAAGGTTATAACGGTGTCATGTGTGTTGAAGCCGGCGGCCCCCCTGCAGGAACCGGTTGCGGTGGCTATGTTGTTGGTCAAACCGTAAAGTTGCTGAAGGAACATCACCTGCTTGAAGACACCGATGTGGTTATCTTCGACGTTTTAGGTGATGTGGTGTGCGGTGGTTTTGCGGCTCCTTTGCAACATGCGGACAAGGCCTTAGTAGTTGCCGCCAATGATTTTGATTCTATTTTTGCAATGAATCGTATTATTTCAGCGATCAAAGCCAAGGCAAAAAACTACGATGTGCGTATTGGTGGGGTTATTGCCAATCGCAGTAAAGACACCGATCAAATTCAACGTTTCAACGATCAGACTGGTATGCAAACCGTTGCACATTTTCCTGACCTCGATGTTATTCGCCGAAGTCGATTGAAAAAGGCGACGTTGTTTGAAATGGAGCCATCTCCTGAGCTAGAGGCTGTGCAAAACGAATATTTACGATTAGCAGCATCTCTATGGGCGGGTAGTGACCCGATAGATGCCATCTCTTTGGAAGATCGAGATATTTTTGATCTACTCGGGTTTGATTGATTATTCAGCTTGATTAGCGACATAACATGCAAAACAACTCGTATATCGACAAGAGAGAAAAGTTACAGCTTTATTTTGATAAGTCAGCGAATAAAGCCTGGGAACAACTGACCTCTGATGCACCCGTTTCTCGCATCCGGCAAACAGTACGTGATGGTCGTAATAGTATGCGAGACACATTGTTATCATGGATGCCAGAAGACTTACAGGGCAAGCGTGTATTGGATGCTGGTTGCGGCACAGGCTCGTTCGCTGTTGAAGCGGCGCATCGCGGAGCAGATGTTTGCGCAATCGATATAAGTCCCTCACTAATCGAAGTAGCACGTTCCCGCACACCAAAATCGCTATTACCGCTAATTGAGTATCGTGCTGGCGATATGCTCAGCGCCGATGCCGCATCGTTTGACTATGTTGTCGCGATGGATTCTCTAATTCACTATCAAGCCGAAGATATGTTGCGTGGTATTGAATCCCTGCTCTCTCGAGCAAAAACTTCGGATGCATCAGTATTGTTCACGTTTGCGCCACGCACGCCAATGCTCATGTTAATGAAAAAAGTGGGGGCGTATTTTCCGCAGGGAGATCGCTCGCCGGCGATCGAACCGGTTGCAGAAAAAAATCTTAAGCAATTAATCAGTAATAGTAAGAAGTGCACGGCGGCATCCATCGCGAGAACCCACCTGGTTTCAACGGCGTTCTATAAATCACAAGCACTTGAGCTGACGGTTTAGCAGTGCAAGATAAAATCCAACAAAATCGCGAAGCATGGAAAGCGTTGCTATACAAAGCCATGCCCTTCAGCGAGGCTGTTAGTGATGAGCTACCGCCAAGTCGTTTACTACGGCTATCGTTATTTCAAGTTAGCTGTGGTATGGCAATGGTGTTGCTGAGTGGCACGCTAAATCGTGTCATGATTGTCGAACTGGGTGTGCCTGCATGGTTGGTAGCATTAATGGTCGCCCTTCCATTGTTGTTTGCGCCACTAAGGGCGATTATTGGCTTCAGATCAGACCATCACAAGTCTGCCATTGGTTGGAGACGCGTTCCGTACATCTGGATGGGATCGTTATTGCAGTTCGGTGGCTTATGCATCATGCCATTCGCATTGCTACTGTTGTCAGGTGACGGCAATGCCCCTGTTTGGGTTGCACAGGCCGCTGCTGCGTTGGCTTTTTTATTGGTTGGCGTTGGTCTGCACACAACCCAGACTGCGGGGCTGGCGTTAGCCACAGATATCGCCCCCGAAGACACACGTGCACAAGTGGTTGCCGTTTTGTACGTAACGTTGTTGTTGGGTATGGTCTTCAGTGCCATTGTGTTTAGCTTAATCCTGACCGATTTCACCCAAATCAAGTTAATCGGTGCAATTCAAGGTGCTGCGGTTGTTACTATAGTTTTAAACAGTGTTGCGCTCTGGAAACAGGAAGCGCGACAGCCTAATGTTAACTGGGGGGTAAAACGCCCACCGTTTAAAGAAGCATGGAGCAGCTATATAAAGGCGGCAAATGGATACCGTTTTCTGGTGGCAACAGTCCTTGGTACCGCAGGCTTCACCATGCAGGATATTTTGCTGGAACCGTATGGTGGAGAAATTCTAAATCTATCCGTCAGCGGTACAACCGCGCTAACGGCGCTACTCGCTGGCGGGAGTCTGGCCGCTTTTGCTTATGCCGCATTTAAACTAAAAAGACACTCCGACCCGACACGCGTTGCAGCAAGCGGCCTTTTAGTTGGCATATTGGCGTTTTCAATCGTAATATTCGCCGAACCATTAAACTCCACAAACTTGTTTCGCGTTGGCACAATTTTGATTGGTTTCGGTAGCGGTCTTTTCGGCGTTAGCACTCTCATATTTGCAATGACCAATGTAACCAAAGAGCATCGTGGGCTTTCATTGGGCGCATGGGGTGCTGCGCAAGCAACCGCCGCGGGTGTCGGTGTTGCAGTTGGTGGTTTTATGCGAGACGTTATCAATGGCTTATCTGCACAAGGTGTACTGGGCGAGGCCATGTCAGGCGCTGAAGCCGGTTACACGGTTGTATATCATTTTGAAATTGCTCTATTGTTTGCAGCCTTAATCGCTATTGGTCCTCTATGTCGCCGTGGAGCTGTAAGACCATCGCCCTCTCAATCCTTTGAACTATCAGAGTTTCCAAATATTTAATGGAGCACTAACTAATGAAAGAAATTGGCGCTTTTACTCAGTACATAGACCTAACACAAGTTGTGCTTTATGTGTTTTTGTTTTTCTTCTTGTTGCTGGTTTTGTACCTGCATAGAGAAAGCAAGCGTGAAGGCTATCCGTTACGCTCAGATCGATCAGACCACATAAAAGTGCAAGGTTACCCGGCTGTGCCTGAAGCTAAAACCTACAAATTATTTCATGGGGGCGAAACGCAGTTACCAAACAACCGCAATGATGACGCTCGTATTTTGGCCGCAATTGATGGTCGAGCTCAAGGCGATCCAATAATCCCCACCGGCAATCCAATGATTGACGGACTGGGTCCAGCAGCATGGGCTGATAGAGCCGACGTACCAGATCAAAATTTGGAAGGTGAGCCACGCATCGTTCCAATGAAAAAACTGTCACCGGAAAAGTATCAATTGGCAGCCAAATCTATTGACCCGCGAGGTCTTCGGGTTATAGCTGCAGATGAGGAGGTTGTTGGTAAGGTTAGCGATATCTGGCTCGATATCATGGAATACATGCCTCGCTATTATCAAGTTGATCTGAATTCAGGCAAAAGTGTGCTGCTGCCGGTTATGCTGTCAAAAATAGTATCCAGTAAAAATTCCTCTGCCACAGGCAGTCTTGCTGAGCGATTGGGACGCAAAGAAAAGTTGGTCAGGGTGGTATCTATTTACTCCCATCAATTCCATGCCGTGCCAACGACAGCCAGTGATGCTCAGGTGACATTACTTGAAGAAGATAAGATCTGTGCCTACTACGGTGGCGGGCATCTCTACGCATCACCAGATCGTGCTGAACCCTTTCTATAACCAATGCGACTGGCGTAAAAAATCAAATGACAGACATGCTGCGACGGGACTAATACGACGATGAGTAATCATGACGAATTCGATTGGGAGCCAACACCCGGCCTACCTGCACGCTTGCCTCTTGGTGAAAATATTGTTTGGCAAGGTTCACCACATTGGTGGCAACTAGCACAGCATGCGTTTCATGTGAATAAAATCGCGCTGTACTTCGCCATCATGGTATTTTTAGATTTTTTCAGCGTTTATAAAACAGGTATTACAGCAGACGCAGTGATGTCAGGCCCTGCCCTTACGTTGCTATTGTCAATTGCTGCATTGTCTATTCTTATTGGGCTTGCCTGGTTGACATCGACCGTTACAATTTACACGCTGACTAACAAGCGCATATTAATTCGTTTTGGCATCGCCATTCAACTGACATTAGACATTCCTTTGAGTCAGATAGTTTCTGCCGACATGACGCAGAAACGTCGTGGGCACGGGGATATCGCGCTAACCCTTGTAAAGAAGAAACGCACCAGCTATTTTGTGCTGTGGCCTCACGTTCGCCCTTGGCGCTTTGGCCACCCACAACCGATGTTACGCTCTATACCCAATGTGGAATCGGTTGCGCTACAACTCGGCAAAGTCGCGGCGAAAGAGCTCGATTTGTCAGAATCGCAAACCCCGTCAGAGCCTCAATTTACCAATAATGCGGTTTTACCAATGCACCATACGCCTAACGCTTTGAAAACAGAGCTGAACAAAGAATTGGGGGCCTCATGACACCTGCGCCTATCTTCCCGCTTTGGTTTAAATCCGGCTTGGTCGTAATGGTTTTGGCATCCATTGCGGTGGCTAGCACTACGACCAACAAATCCGAATCAGCGTCAAACGACACTGCGCTCCATCGTGGGGATTTATTAGAGCAAATAACCTTGTACTTTATCGACCAGCCCAATGGCGATGTGGCCGTGGTGGACGCGAGCAATAATCTCGAAATCCACCGATTAACCATTGGTGAAGGGGGATTTATGCGAAGTGTGGTCAGAGGTCTTGCACGGGAGCGGCGCGCAGCCGGCGAAGGGCCGGAGGTTCCTTTCAAGCTTGCTGTTTGGCAAACTGGGTTAGTATCACTCATCGATCCGGTTACTAACAGAACTATTGAACTCTCTGCATTCGGCCCTGATAATGTGATGGCATTCACCCAGCTGCTTCCTGGCACGAGAGACAATTCATGAAAAATCGAGTTTTTGAGGTCGACTGTAGCATTGAGATCGAACATACGGCTTCGAGCTTACACGCCCACGTCACGCTTGACGACGGTATTGAAATTCGCCCGGGAGACGAGGTCACTATTCATGGTGATGAAGTTAAGCCGGAATTTGGTGAAATTCTCACGCTACGCAGGCGCGCCACTGTTCGTCGCGCTGGCTGGCTGGAAGATAAATGGACTCGACTTGTTGCGCGACTGGAACTAACAGAGCTAATTGAAACCAGTTTCTCTGATTGGAGAAAAATATGAGTTCAGCAGTACATGACACGAATAAGATCGCAGCTGAAGATACAGTACTGAGTCCGCGTTTCTACACCACCGATTTCGATGAAATGGACAAGCTCAATATTGAGCCTGTTCGTGAGGAATGGGATGCGCTTATAAAAGAGATGCAAGCCGATGTTAATAAAAAACATTTTCGTCGAGATGAGCATTTTCAAGAAAAACTCTCTGAGCTGCCCGAAGGTCTAAGACAAGAATTTGTCGACTTTCTGGTAAGTTCACTAACAGCTGAATTCTCGGGTGCAATTTTATATTCAGAAATCAAGAAACGTATAAACAATCCGGATGTCAAAGAGCTGTTTAGTCTGATGACTCGTGATGAGGCCAGACATGCGGGTTTTATTAACGAAACACTTAAAGACTATGGCATTGGCGTTGATCTTGGTTTTCTAACCAAAACTAAAAAATATACATTCTTTAAACCGAAATTTATCTTCTACGCAACCTATCTTTCTGAAAAAATTGGATACGCTCGGTACATTACTATCTATCGTCACTTGCAACAACATCCCGATCGCATGTTTCACCCGATTTTCAATTGGTTCGAAAACTGGTGTAATGATGAATTTCGTCACGGCGATGCTTTTGCATTGATTATGCGTGCAAACCCGAAGTTACTGCAAGGCGGTAACAAGTATTGGATCAAATTCTTTTTATTGGCAGTGTACGCAACCATGTTTGTTCGTGACCACGCAAGGCCGGAATTTCACAAAGCACTCGGCATAGATCCAACAGATTACGACATGCGGGTGTTTACCATTTGTTCGGAAATTACAAAACAAGTGTATCCATTTACACTACCCATTGAGCATCCAAAGTTCTTACCGTTATTGGAATCATTGAACAGTCATGCCAACGGCATAGTTAAAGCAAAAGCACGTGGTGGTGTTATTGGCTTGTTAAGCCGAGGACGCCATTTGGCAGCTTCAGGCTTTATATTCACCAGACTGTACTGTATCCCAGCTGTGCAAAACCATATACCGGCGAAAGTTCGCCTGACCCCGGCTTGGTAGTTCATTACTTTGAGCAGCTACCCTACAACTGTATTCATAGTCATCCTCGTGTGGTGGCTTGGAACGGGTGTTGTACTCAGGCTGCAACAAGGCCTTAATCCGAACGCGATTATTACAAAGTTTGGCATCGCAGGTTGTGCGTGTATCAGCCTATTTACGCTTCAGTTAACCAGCAATCAGGCAAACGAGCTGAACATTTTCCTTTCGTTTTTCAGTGCTGTTGTCTTATGGGGCTGTGTTGAACTTAGCTATTATCTGGGGCTAATTTCTGGAAGGCATAAAAATCCATGCCCTCCTAAAACTTTAGGTTGGGATAAATTCAACATGGCATTAGGCGCAAGCATCTGGCACGAACTGCTTGTGTTGGGTATAGGCCTGTATCTGGTGTTTACGCAGTTTGACTCTAATAACAGCGCAGGCTTGTACACCTATCTTGTCTTGTGGCTTATGCGCTGGAGCGCTAAATTGAATTTGTTTTTGGGTGTACCGAATTTCAGTACTTCGTGGATTCCAGATCGGCTGTCGTATATCTCCAGTTATATCAAAACCGGTACTCTAACGCCGTTCTTTTTTATATCTGTGGCATGTGCTGCACTGATGGTCTATCAACTTCTTTCCATGTCGGTGCATGTGAGTGCTACTCATCCAATGATTTATGCAGTGCCAGCGGTACTGCTCATCTTAGCGATTGTGGAACACCTGTTTATGTTGGTACCGTTTCAGGAGTTGAAAATGTGGAACCGTGTGTTTAATTCGAAATTGTAAATGCGAACAAATAATCCAAGTAAACAGACTGAAATACAAAATAAAATGATCGTACAACATCAGTACAGTGCACAGCAGTTCAAATCTGGAGAGCTGGTTTGAGTGCCGTTTTTCCATTTTCTGCCATTGTAGGGCAACAAGACATGAAAATGGCTTTGCAAATGGCCGCCATCGATCCGTCCATCAACGGTGTTCTTGTTTTCGGCGACCGTGGTACTGGTAAAACAACAGCGATGCGAGCGCTTGCTGCCCTGCTACCACCTATTAAGACCGTGGAGCATTGCCAATACGCCTGCAATCCAGATAATCACGAACAACTTTGTGACCAATGCGTAGAGCGAGTCAACAACGGTACTCTTACCGATGCTATTAAACCAACACCAGTAATCGATCTGCCACTTGGCGCTACAGAGGATCGGGTAGTTGGTGCATTAGATATTGAAAAGGCATTGTCTCAAGGTGTGAAAGCTTTCGAGCCTGGGCTTTTAGCGGCGGCTAATCGTGGCTTCCTGTACATCGATGAAGTTAACCTTTTAGAAGATCACTTGGTTGACGTATTGCTCGATGTTGCCGTATCCGGAGTTAATGTTATTGAGCGAGATGGATTAAGCATAAAACACGCCTCTCGATTTATTCTTGTCGGCAGCGGCAACCCAGAGGAAGGCGAATTGAGGCCACAGCTACTGGACCGCTTTGGACTATCAGTCACTGTTTCAACGCCAACTGTAATAGAAGAACGCATGGCTATTGTTAGGCTACGCGACGAATTCGAATGTCATCCAGAGAAATTTCAAAAGCAATATCTGTTGAAAGATAAGGCCATCAGAGACAAAATTGTCAACGCTCGAAATACGCTTGGCAGCATCAAAGTTGACGATGACACCCTGCGTATTATGTCGACACTGTGTGTTGAACTCGGTACAGACGGCTTGCGTGGGGAACTAACTCTTATACGCGCTTGCCGAGCTTATGCGGCGTTTGAAGGCAGTAAGAGTGTCAATCGAGAGCACATTGCCAGAGTTGCCCCACTCGCATTGGCGCATCGCTTGCGTCGCGACCCCCTCGATGAAAGTGGCTCTCTTACTCGTGTAAAACGAGCGTTAGACTCGTGCGGCCTGGCCGCATGCGCTTAGACAACAGCGCTACGCTTGCGACCGCAAGCACAAAACACGCAAGTATTGCGCTTATAGAAACGGCACTTGAATTGCTAAGCGCCAACCCCACAGAATTACATGGCATTGTTATTTACGGTCAGCAAAGCCCGCTACGAGATGCCTTGAAAAAATCGTTATGCAAGCTCTTTCATCCTTTGCAACTACCTCACAACGTTGGGTTTGCTGACTTGCACGGTGGGCTAGACTCCACGTCGAGCCTGGCTGAAGGGCGCTTGGTCAAGCACATCGGCCTGTTACAGCGATCTGAACATTCTGGCTTGATTATATCGTCTGTGCAACGCCTGCCCGCCTACATAAATGCTGAACTTTGTGCATCATTGGATGCGAAAGGTATTAAAGAAAATACGAGCAGTACAAACAATGATACCAACGGTACAAGGAAATCGGTGCCGAAAGTGATTATTGCTTTTGACGATAGCCTTGCGCAAGAACCCGGTATACACGCGTCAGGTCTGGCTGAACGTCTTGCTCTACATATTGCGATACCAGACATTACCGTGTTGGATTTATTTGCCAACACTAATGATCTTTTAGACAATGCGAATAAGCTGTTTCATTTCAACGCCAAGCCGGAACTATCAATAAAGCCCTCAAGTGTAATTCTGACGGATAAAATACTTAAAGAACTGACCTGTGTGGCACTAAAACTCGGTATCAGCTCCATGTTACCGCTGATACAGACTTGCCGAGTCGCACGCACATTGGCAGCACTGAATAACCGAGATGCTGCAATTGAACAGGATGCATTGCTTGCTGTGCAGTTGGCATTGGCTGCTCATGCTATGAATTCTGCAGAAGAAAATATACCCGAAGAATCGCCCGAGCAAGCGCAAGAACAAACGGTTCCGCAGGATACAGACTCAAGTACTACTGATGATCAGCAAATTGACTCTAACCCACAAGAGCCGAACGAGAACCAGTCAGAACAAATTCCTGAAGCAGGCATGCAAGAACAACTAATTCAAGCCGCTCAAGCTACATTGCCTCAACATTTGCTCGCAAGCCTGACTTCAACACAAGCACAACGTACAGAAGTTGGTCGTGACAAGCAAACGACAGCAATAACCGGACATGGTCGACCTATTGGTATATTGCGGCCGAAAGGAGGCTTGAACGGTCAGAGAATAAACGTTATAGAAACCTTAAAGGTGGCTATACCCATGCAGCGTTTAAGGCGCTCCGAAAAAAAGAAAGTCGCTGCTGGTAGATTGCCTGCAATTCAGCTGCATAAAAGTGATTTACGCGTAACAAAGTATCGACAGTCATCTCGAACCACCACCGTATTTATAGTCGACGCTTCCGGGTCGTCTGCAATGCATAGACTCGCAGAAGCCAAGGGTGCAGTGGAATTATTGCTGGCTGAATGTTATGTGCGTCGAGATAGAGTGGCTTTGATTACTTTTCGCGGAACACAAGCTACATTGGATCTACCTCCCACCAGATCTCTAACACGCGCCAAACGGGCATTACAAAATTTACCAGGCGGCGGAGGCACGCCTTTGGCGTCTGGATTAAAGCTAGCGTATAGCCTGCTCTGCTCTCTGACACACGATGGTCAAGCACCCATTGGCGTATTGATGACAGACGCAAAGGCCAATATTGCATTAAACGGTACGGCATCTCGTGAATTGGCAGCAAAAGACGCTGAACATCAATCACAGTTACTCAGGACCACGAAAGCACGTTTGCTGTTTGTCGATACCGCAAGTCGCCAGAGTGCTCAGGCGCAAAAGCTAGCCGCCAGTATGGGTGCACACTATTTGGCGCTGCCACGTAGCAACGCGCATAACCTATCGAATATCATTTCGAGGTATGCGCAATGAGCTCAGAAGCTATGACGGTAAATGATATAACCGATCATGCCAGACGTGACGCAGATCCACGAGAGTTTTACACGCGCAATATCGTAGCTGGAAGCTATTCATGGAATGTGACCAGCATGGGTAACGCACCGATAGCCTGCGTACTCTTACATGGAACCGGTTCATCGTCGCATTCATGGCATGATTTAATGCAACCGCTGGCCGAACGCTTTACCGTCGTTGCACTGGACTTACCCGGCCATGCCAACACATCGTGTGAAAACAGGCCAGACTTATCTTTGCGTGGTATCGCGAGTGCTGTGACCGGTCTGCTGCAGCACATGAAACTCAACACGCACAGCATCATCGGCCATTCAGCCGGTGCTGCGATAGGCGCTCAAATGCTTATTGATAAGCCGGATAGTTATCAGCGCCTCGTGTCAATCAACGGCGCACTGGTTCCGCTGGGTGGCCTACCTGGTTTGGTTTTCTCACCTATCGCAAAAATTAGCGCAAACTTACCTTTTTTGACCGATCTATTCGGTAGTAGATTGCGCGACCCCAAAGCGGTTGACAAACTCCTTAAAAACACGGGCTCGAACATCAGTCAAGAGTCTACAAATCAATACCGCGCGTTGTGCAAAAATACCGACCACGTTAGCGGTGCCTTGCAAATGATGGCTAGCTGGCGCTTGGAACCGCTGTTTCAGATGCTCTCAACAATACACGTACCGGTACAACTTATTGCCGGCGCCAACGATGCCATGATTCCTGCCAGAGACGCATACCGACTAAATCGGCTATTTCCAAACAGTGAGCTGACAATGCTGCCCAATCTCGGACATTTGGCACACGAAGAAGCACCCGAGATTATCGCTGAATTAATTTTAAAAGGAGATGTATGAGTCAAACTATTAGTCAGGCTATGCTCCAATCGCGCAGCAAAACTACTAAGGCAGATTTAGCTGCGTGCAAGAAACTAATTCGACACGGTTCACATTCGTTCTTTCTTGCATCATTGGCTTTACCTGGACGGGTTGCGATACCTGCAACGGCTTTGTATGCATTTTGCAGAATCGCCGACGATCTGATAGACGACGAACACCTGGGCGACGAAGCCATACAAGCATTATCCACTCGACTGGATGCAATTTACGCCGGCAAACCTTTGGCATTTCCAGAAGACCGGGCCATGTCTGAAGTTGTGTTGCAATATGATATCCCGCGATCGATGCCCGATGCATTAATCGAGGGACTTTCTTGGGACGTACGTCCGCGGGAATATAACACGTTATCAGATTTGTACCAGTATGCTGCTCGCGTGGCTGGCTGTGTGGGTTCGATGATGGCCTTGATAATGGGTACCAACGATAAACACGCTGTTGCACGAGCGTGTGATCTTGGTGTGGCTATGCAACTCACCAACATTGCAAGGGACATAGGCGAAGATGCACGTATGGGCAGACTTTACCTGCCAAGGCAGTGGTTCAATGAATATGACATTGACGCAGATGCATGGTTGGCGAACCCAAAAGACGACGAACGCATCGGCCACATGTGCAAACGATTGCTTGACTACGCCGACACACTGTATAGCCGAGCCGACGCAGGCATAGCGATTCTACCGTTATCATGCCGACCGGGTATACGCGCTGCCAGGCTTATATACGCTGATATAGGTCATGAATTAGAAAAGAAAAATTTTCAGTCAATTGACAATAGGGCTACTGTGCCTCTGTGGCGAAAACTATCTTTATTGGTATGGGCACCGGTTAGTATACCGATGAGACTATCATCGACGAATAAAGAATTACTTTCGTGGCCCCCATTACGGGAAACTCGATTTTTATTGAACGATATAAAATCTGGAGCCAAATTTGACCGAATTGAGTGGCTATTCGCATTGTTCCAATCGCTGGATCGAAGAACTGACGTTACGAAAAATTAGCACCCCCCCACAGCACGCTGTACGCCTCACAATGTATCAGTAGTGATTTAAAGTCGTTAATATCAATATTGGATGGCAAAACATATTCCTGTGCGCCTTTATTGTTAGTTAGCTTAGCTAGCAATACGGCACCTTGCGTCGCTGTTTTTCCTGTAACCTCGTCAATGGATTGGGGAGACAAAAACACTTTTAAATCAGGACCTGACTTGGTCTTGAAGTTTTCATCGAATTTGATTATCCAGTTGCCATCTTCACGTTGCATGACTTCCCAGTTGCCGTTTATCGAGTACTTCTTGTCTACCCAGCTGCCCGATGCGTTCTGTGTTGCAAGCAAATTGGATGAAAAAGCGAACAGGCTCACAACGGTGAATATGCACAGTGTACGTAGTAGCGTAGAAGGAATGCTTATTAGTTTGATCATTTAGTTTCTCTCTCGTCTCGTTTATTAGTGTATGGTTGCGCGATCTAACACGGCTACATCTACAGACCAAACAAAAGCTTTTTCGTTCTAACTGTAAATTTTACAAATAGTTGATTTATTGGTAATGCGCAGCTGCATCCCAGTCGTAGAACAGGTAGCATCGACGCCAAGCCACTGTGCCGATAACTTTTGAGGCAGTGCTTGTTTCTAGGCTGGACGAACGATGTGGTTAAATTTTGTACCATCTGTGAAGTGAAGCGGAAGAACTTCTTCTCGAATGTGTTATGCACCCGCTCGAAAAAATGTTGTGGAAAATTCGTGTGCGTTGCATCTTTTTCGTTACTGCAGCCGTAAGTGCTTGCGTGGTGGGTAAACCGTCTGCCGTATAAGCGTACTTTCGTGCCAATTCGATGAGCAAAATGGAATTTGGTACATACCGATGAATAAATTGAGAGACACCAAATGACAATAAAACACAAAGTAACCCTTGCCTGTGTCGCTGCTGCTGTTTGCTTGACGCTATCCGCAGAGCTTCATGCTGGGCACACAAATGCGCTGCTAATCGCTGAAATGGATGGTCGAGAGGAAGTTGGTGATGATCCGACAAAGCGCCTGGTTGGAGACCCGAACGGTAAAGGCATCGGCTATGTTTTTGGCGTTGACGGCGATGAGACAACACTTTGCTACTCCTTGATCGTCAATAATATTCAGCTTGTCCCAGTGGGTGAAGGAATGATGGCGCACATACATGAGGGGCAACGAGATGCCAACGGTCCCGTTGTTGCCGTGCTGGCAGGTCCTGAGGATGGCAATGCGGCCGATTGTTTGACTGAAGGCGAGACCGGCAAATTCCCGACCGAAGAAGTGGGAATCGTGCAGCGAATCTTGAATAACCCTAGCGACTTCTACATCAATATCCACAATCCTGAGTTTCCAGCTGGTGCGATACGAGCGAACTTGTCAAATACGCTTATGAACGATGATCACGAGCACACTCACGATACAGCAGCAGCGGCAGGCGAGCCAAGCGCACCGATGAATCTGTCAGCCAGTGTCTATTCTCGTTCCGCTCTTGAATTGTTCTGGGACCGCTCCACCGATGATGGTCAGGTGCTGATGTACGAAGTTTACCGTGACAACCTTCTTATCGCCAACGTTCAAGGCAATAGTTATTTCGATGACAGCTTATCGAGTGGAACTACTTATAGCTATGAAGTTGTGGCGATCGACGACGACAATCAGCCTTCAGAACGTTCAACCGCGATCGATGCGACAACCTTCTGATTGCCTTTGTGCAATTTGGACATCTCCTTAACTAAACAGGCATCTTATATATAATGCGAATACGACACTACTCACGACATCTGCTTGCAGCTGTTACTCTACTGGCATTGCTCCCTGCAAATACACAGGCGGCCGATCATCAGGAAGCGCCTCGCGCTACCGCGCAATTGGCAGCTGACATCGGCGATTATTATGCGTGGCATGAAACTAACGAGCTTAATCTTGCGTTAACTTTCGGTACGTTCAGTGCGCCTGGTATGGCGGCCAATTACGACTCCACTATTCTCTATACACTTCATTTCGATACTAGCGAAGTCGCGGATGGTATATCCGATTTCGAGCTTTATGTTCGGTTTGCCCAAAATGACGATGGCGATTGGGGTATGCGTGTGTCAGATTCACAAGACAGTACGCTTATTCAGGGTGCGGTTGAGACCATTCTGACTAACGATCAATTGAGTGCCTGGTCAGGACTCGCAGATGACCCATTTTTCTTCGATCAAACCGGGTTCGTCAATACCGTTACTACTGGAACACTCTCTTTCGACCCCACTAGAGATGATGTTGCGGGTTTGAACATCACGGCCATAGTAATCCAACTACCCATTGATACCGTCAAAAACGGTGGCGGTTCGATACAAACCTGGGCCACAACGGCATCACTTTAAGGAGACACCATGAAAACATTAATAGTTAAGTCTTTAAGCATCGTGGCGATCTCTGCTTTTATGTTATCGGCGTGCAGTAGCGACGATGACAGTGATAGTGATGGTAATGGTGATGTACCCAGCGTAGCCACGTTCAATTTTGATACCACCGACGTGTCCGCCTATACCCGCGTTGATCGAATGGGTATGCCAGCGATCGCGACCGCGCTGATCAGCAGTAAAGATGATTACAACGACGCGAACCCTACCGATGATTCTGCTGGTACGTTTGTACCGGAAATCATCACCAGTCTAACCACCCTACACGGTGCGCTGGATGAGCAACTGATGGGACTTGGGTTAACGCCGTGCACGGTCGTCGGCGATGGCACAGGTACATGCGCAGAGTTTGCGGTACCGTTGATCTTGCCAGATACGTTGAAATTGAATACGTTAGAGGCCAGTGGGTTTCCAAACGGCAGGCAGCTTACCGATCCAGTGATTGATGTAACTCTGGCTGTTGCCCTGCTCGAACTGACAGGCGACTCCGCACCGCATGCTCCGGGTGCGCTGGTTGGCGTATTGAATCCATCCGAAAACGATAAATCGTTCGACGGCGCGTTCCCATTTTTGGCTACGCCTCACTAGAACCGATGCAACTGCTTCGAGAAAAATCCGCAACAGCAGGGATGCTGATTGCGGTTACGGTTTGCGCGATGGTGTTTTTCGCTGGCAGTCAGAAAAGCCTGAACGCAGCAGGTGTTGGCTCGAAAAGCGAGCTTGCACTCAACGAGAATGCATCGCATTTATCTGCATCCGGAAAACAGTTCGATCATGAACTGGCAAGGGTTAACAAATCCATTCGGTCGTTAGAAGCACTGGTAGCGAAAACTCCGAATTCCTGGCCCAATCTGGAAAGGCTTGCTTTGGCACACCTTGATCGAGCTCGACTAACGGGTGAATTCGAAGACTATCGACGTGCTGACAACACCATAGCATTGGCATTTACCAAGAGCGAAGTGGCTTCAGGGCCTCTTCTGTCTCGCGCGCAGATACATCTTGCGCTACATCGAACAGAAGCGGCACTCAGCGACTTGCAACAGATGAAATCACACCTGCTCATCGATAAGGACAGCGCTACGCTTGTTGCGGAGTTGACCGGTGAGGCGTTATTGCAATCAGGTGATACGGAAAATGCTTTGGTCCATTTAATGGCGTTGAACAGTCGCAATCCATCGTTCGAAAATGCGGCGCGGGTTGCACATGCCTATGCAAAAGCCGGCGACTACAACCTTGCTGCACAATGGCTAACGCGCGCTGAACAGCGAACTGTTGGTCATTCTGAGTATATTCAGGCTTGGTTAGCCCTACAGCATGGCATTTTAGCACTTGAACAGCGTCAGCTCGACGATGCATATGATGCATTCTCCTTGGCCGATAGACTGTTTCCGGGCTATTGGCTGATTGAAGAACATTTGGCTGAGGTAGATGCTTTATCCGGGCGAACGACTCTGGCTGAGCGTCGATATCGCGATATTAATGATCGCGTGGATAACCCGCAAATGATGCTCGCTCTAGCCGACGTACTGGAAACCAATGGCGCTGAAGAGAACCAATCGGAGATTGCGCAACTGCGAGACCGAGCGAACGCACGACTATCGCAAATCAGTGAGTCCCACCCGCGTTTTGCAGCTGCGCATTAGTGGTTGCATCGGTTGAGTCGAAACCAACCGTTGCTCCAATTGACTGAGCCAGCTTTTCCAAACCGCCCACATTGTACAAATTGGCAAAAATGATCACCGCACCTTTGGCGTCAGGATACAAATACAGTACGCCGGTAACGCCAGGTGTGACGCCAACGTGGTACATCTCACGCGCCCTGTTCTCTGGCTTCACGCTATTGGTATCCCACCCCATGCCGTAGTAACTGAGACTGCCGTCGGACAAGGTTACCGGTTTTATGGCCTGCCCCATTAGTTCATCTGACAACAAGCTACCGCTCATATACGAAGCTGCAAACCGAGCCAAGTCGGTTGCTGTGGTGAGCATGCCGCCGCTGGGTATTTTATTTGTCAGGTCAACCGTTTTCTCATTGACCAAACGACCTTTTGAATTTCGTTTATACAAGCCTGCGCGATCACGAACAATGTCCTCGGTTCTCTCGGCCAATGTCGAAGTCATTGTGGAAGGTTTCAATATGTACTGTTCAAGGTGATTCTCGTAAGTAGTCCCGGTAATCGATTCGATAATGCAGCCTAAAACGTTATAGCCATAAGATGTGTACTTGTAAGTGCTGCCCGGCTCATGCAATAACAAATCGCCGGCGAATATCGACAACGCCTCGGTCACGCTCTCATACCGTTTAGCACTGTATAGCTCGGCCTCATATCTTGACCAAGGCATAGCGTAAGAACGCACCCCGCCTGTGTGAGTAAGAAGCTGTCGAACCGTTACCACTTCAGGCTTTTCTGGAAATTCAGCGCAGTATTGCCAAACCGGTGCATCAAGATCGAGCTTGTTTGCCTGGTGGAGTTGTAGTATCGCTGTGGCCGTGAGTGGCTTAACTATGGAGGCCGAACGATAAACGGTGCCAACATGTGCCTCTGTTGCGTGTTCTACATTGGCAAGACCTATGGCATCAGCCCAGGCAAGCTGGCCATGCTGCACAACCGCAAATGACACACCAGGGATGCCGTCAATGCGCATTTTCTGGTCGATAAGCATCCGGATATCTTGCTTGGTTGAAAACGTGACTGCGTGCGTGCTGGCACTGAGCAGTACAAGGATTGCCGCGACGCAGCAAAACAGATAACCCTGCATGAGTGGCTTTTTTCCAGCTGATGACATGAGTCAACCCTACTGTTACTTACTGGTATGGATCACATTTATCGTCACATCGACTTAAATCTGAATCGGGCACCGATGGGTAACGGGGTTAACTGAGCAGGTGGTAATTGAATTAGCGGTATGTTAGATGGGTGTCCAAATGATCGCTTTCTAATTCTTGTTTGTATTGCCTAAAAGGCTGACTAGCTACTAGTAAATGATGGGTGTCGATTGACATCCTTATACAGAAGATATCGAAAGGTACCATCGCCGCCTGAATAGCAGGCCTGCGGACAGTACGCTCTTAGCCACATGTAATCGCCTGCTTCAACCTCTATCCAGTCTTGGTTGAGCTTGTAGACACCCTTCCCCTCCAGCACATACAAACCATGTTCCATCACGTGTGATTCCATAAACGGGATTACTGCGCCGGGTTCAAAGCTGACGATAGTAATGTGCATATCGTGGCGTAAGTCGGTTTTGTCCACGAAGCGCTTGGTTGACCAACCATTGCTATCTGGCATGATATAAGGCTTAACGTCGCTTTCCTGCAGAACAATAACATCAGGTTCATCCAAGCCTTTCACATACCGATAAGGCTTTCTGAACCAATGAAACCCGGCTTGTTGCGAGCCTGTGTTAAAGAGTGACCAGTCAGCACTTGGTGGCAAATAGACGAAACTACCGCATTCGAGTTCGTGAGATTCACCATTGACAGTAAGCGTTAGGTTGCCAGAGGTGACAAAAAGTGTGGATTCCACGCCGTCTTCGGTTTCAGGTGTGTTACTCCCACCACCGGCTTCTATTTCAACTAAATAGTGCGAAAAAGTACTGCTGAAACCCGGGATGGGGCAAGCAAGAATCCATAAGAGTGTGTTTTCCCAAAATGGTAACCGGCTGTTGACAATATCTGTCATTGAGCCGCGTGGAATGACGGTATAAGCCTCCGTTACTATTGCTCTACCATCAAGTAAAGTGCGCTGCGGAGGAACATCACCATGTCGAACAGGCAGTCTGTTTGGGTCAATCATCTTATAGCCCGATTATGAGTCAAAAGATTGTATAAGGTAAGGCGTTTCAAACTCATACTCTTCAAGGTTGTTTTCACTCCCGATATAATCAATGACTGTAAACAAGCTTCGGTTAACGATTGGAGTTAAGACGCCATGCCAAATGTTTCGGCCATAATTCACACCTTGTTTGCCGTTAGTTAAAAATACGGTTGGCTGTTGTGCTTTGCCATCCATATCATCAGCGACAATGACAAAGTATGGGTCCTTGGTCATCGGAATAAATGCCTGAGTTCCTAATGGATGGCGCTCAACATAGGAAAGTTTAAGTGGAGATCGGTAGGGTTTTGCATCGAAAATACTGATTCCCGCAGTTCCTGAACTATCGATGTCCAATGACGCCAGGTTGTCGTATCGGTCACAGTTTCCGCCATTGATGCTGGTTGGCTTGGCATCATTAGTTTCAATAACATCACCGTATGGCTTGAACGCCTCGGCAGTCAGCAATTCGTACTGTAGCGTTATCATAGGAATCTAATGGCACCATATACGTTAATGAAGGCGCCTTTCGCAGCAACCCACGAGCGGATTGAGTATTGTGTACAACTGCGTTTACCATAACCCGTTCTATTAAACATAGGTTATTCGTCGGCACTTTGCGCCGTTTCATTAGGAAATCCGGCATGCGGCACATGCAGGCGATTGGAATACGCAGTACTACCACGCTTTGGCTATCGCAGCGCCAAATTTTGCGCACTTAATGTGTGTCGACGGTTTGCATGGATATCTAGAATGCTTCCCACCACTAACTTAGCAAACACTAGATAGGCTAGACGCAAGCAATGAGCTAAATAAACTTTAACCTAATCTCATCTTGCGTATAAGCACACGCACAAAGAACAAGCCATGTGTACATGTCGATTTTCCTCTTGCTTACTATGGGCTTCTATTCCTTGACTACAGTCTGCCGCGGAATGATAACTGGGTTGAGTATTCTCGTTATGCGTCAAATACGACCCACTAGCAAAATTGACTGAGCGATATTGATATTCACGGCGACCTTTATGTCTGCACAATCCTAAAATGAGAGCTAGGCCATATTATTAGTGGCAATGGCAATTACTTTACAAAAACGTAAATACTCAGCAATGGTGTGGAAAACTACGTTCCCGATACTGTTTTCATAACGGGTCATTACTACCACTCAGAAAAATGAAACGACTTTGTAACTTTTTCAATTGATCTTATTTCAGGAGAGCCAGACACTATGAAAAACTCAATTAGGACTATAACCACCACGATCGCATTAACTGCTCTATTGGCGGGCCCCGCCGCTGCCATGGTATCGAAAAGCAATGTGACTCAGGACGTGCTTCGAGCAGGCGGTTCGGGTAGTAATGTGTTTGTCAATGTAGAGAATGACGTTGCCACGATTACCGGATACTTTGAGACCGCTACAGACAAAACTCGCGCCATACAGGCAGCGAAGGCAAATACTGGTATCGATCGTGTGGTAGATCTGACTACTTTGTCCAACTAAGTTTAACCCGCAACAAAATCTCCTCCACCAAATTCAGGCTGGCATTTTGCCAGCCTGCTTTTTAAGCGTAAGTAAATTCTGCAACCGCCAATCGATCCCTACTTCCCGCCGTTTTTGCAGTTTTGCAATTGTTTCTAACTATCTGATAAGCTCGCCGTGGACAACAGTATTTCGAAGTCGCGTATCAGGCCAGATTAGAGCAAGGCCAATTTAAAACAGTGAAATTATGAAAAATAATATATCAATTCGAATTCTTGTCACCCTGCTAATTTCATTCTATTTCGGCCCAGTCTTTGCCCAAAGCGCAGTCGATGCATCAAATAGCAATCGATCTGAACAACTCAATATTATTCAAGCGGTTCTGGATTCAAAATTGGCAGAGAGAAAAGTGCTGCGAGAGAGAATTCTTGTCGCAGGGCCAGATGATGTTGCTGAACTTGAAGCCGAGCTAGCAGAGACAAATAGCGAAATTTCCGAAGCTCGAGAGACGTTTGAGCAACTGGCCGTAGGGTCTGTCGATTTGGGCATTTTTAATACTACATCCAGTGAGTTCGATTGGCGCACGGAGATGACGCAAGTAATGATGCCGATCATACGCAACTTGCAAGCACTCACTGAGAAACCGCGCAAAATTGAGGCGTTAAGAACACAAATCCAAACAGACAGTGAAAAACTGCTTGCCGCGAATGAAGCCGTCGCAGCTATTGATGAGAGCCTGACGCTCGCCACCGACGACGTCACCAAGCAATCACTCACTGAACTGCAAGCAACATGGAAGGACACAGCACTTGAATTTGGCAGAAGTATTGATATTGCTAAAGTAAGGCTTGAAAACCTGCAAAAAAATGACGGTAATATTTTTCAATCGATTAAATCAGGGGTTGTTGGCTTTATAACAGGTAGAGGATTAACTTTGCTTATAGCGGTTATATCCGCCATGACCGTTTGGTATTTATCGAAGTTTCTCACTAAGTTGTTACTGACTAAATCGCGTGGTGAAGCGGTAAAAACCTTTCGGACTCGTCAACGATTGGTTCAATATGCATTCAGCATTTTTACCGTTCTGTTAATGGCGATTGCCGTCATAGTGGTGTTTTATGTACGAGGAGATGTGCTATTGCTTGGCGCATCATTTCTGATTGCTGGTGCTACTTTGCTTGGACTAAGGCACGCTATACCCAAGTTTATCGCTGAGGCAAGGCTGCTCCTGAATCTTGGCTCTATTCGTGAGGATGAACGAGTGGTTTACAACGGACTGCCCTTTCGCGTCACTGCACTGAACATGCACACGATACTTAAAAATCCTGAATTGACCGGTGTTATTCGTTTACCGCTTGAGAACATGATGGGTATGGTATCGAGACCGGCTGGTAAAGAGGTTTGGTTCCCCGCTTCAAAGGGAGACTATATTATGCTTTCGGATGGCAAACTTCTGGAAGTACTGGAGCAGACCACAGAGCTGGTTCAACTGCAAAACCTGGTCGGCACCAAAACCTCTGTTCCAGCAGCAGATTTCTACGGCATGACCTTCGACAACCTCTCAAGAGGCGATAATTTCGCTATAACGGGCACGTTTGGTGTCGGATACACGCACCAAAGCATAAGCAACGACAGCATTCCCATGAAATTGAAAGAAGCCGTAGCCAAATCACTAGCGAATACCGATTTCAATGAGCACGTGGTGTCTGTCGCAGTCGAACTCAAAGAGGCTGGCGCTTCATCACTCGACTACTGGGTGTGTGTCACCATGACCAGCGCCGCTGTTCGCTCGTATTTCAAAGTTAGTCGAATTATTCAACAAGCTTGTGTTGATACTTGCACCAGAGAGAACTGGGATATTCCGTATCCACAGCTAACTATCCATAATCAATAACGTTTTCTAATGCAGTGATATTTCGATATTTAGCTGGAAAAACCGGCTATTGGTGAATGTGCGGTTACCGTTTCAGCTAGCGGTCGCATCCAAATGTGTACTATTCACGTAAATAGGTTGGAATAGCAGAAGTCTCTGCCTAACACACATAAACGGTCGCCTGTCCATCTGTCGTACTTGTCGGTTTCCGTACAATTTCAGCTATCGCTGCTTGGCTGGCAAGCAGATAAGCTAAACAGGAAATGAATGATTTCAAGCATGACCAAAACTCGATGGGCTTTGGTAACAACCCTGGTTTTCGCTACCTCTTCGCTGGACGCTCATGAATACTGGCTGGACCCGATTGATTCTTCGATAACGCTGGGTGAATCAGCGATTGTAGACATTAGAAATGGGGAGCGCTTTTCAGGGGCATCGTTCCCCTACGATGGCAGCCAGTATCAATCTATCTCAGTTGCAAACACGCATGGAACAGAGCAATATGATGGACGACTGGGTGATTATCCTGCCATTAACATCGCTTTCAATACCGCTGGCCTCCACGCTATTAGCGTGGACACGAATCCGAAATATCTGACCTATAACGATTGGAAAGATTTTACTGATTTTCTGGATTATCACGGCTTAGTGAACGTTGCTGATCGTCATTCTGCTCGAAAACTGCCGAAACAAGGCATTGAGGAGAGCTATACGCGATCCGCAAAGACATTGATACAGGTGGTTCTTGAGGCAGAAGCACCATCACCAATAAAAGCAACCGAAGCGGGTTCTGTTCTTGCGCCGTCCAAGGCAACGTTTGAATTGGTGCTTTTAGAGGACCCGTTTCGTGCGGCGGGCAGTATAAGCGCTAAGTTGTTGTACGAGGGTAAACCGCTAGAAGGACGCCAGGTTGAGTTTTTTTGGAAAGGGACACAATCCATTCGACTAACTACTCTAACCGACCCCATGGGCATTGCTAGCTTCAAGCTACTAGGCGAAGGTGACTACATGCTAAACGCTGTACATGTTGTGGAGCCAGAGAGTGCTGAAGCTCACTGGCAAAGCTACTGGGCATCGTTTACGTTCGAGCGTTAGATGTTAGGTAAAGAACACCACCGCGCCAAACTCACCACCCGGTCCAGATTGACTCTTCGGTTGGCCTATTGCGTCTTATTCTTCCTTTGGATGATAGCACTACCCAGCGCGACACAAGCGCACGAACTGCGACCAGCAATCGTGGAATTAACTTACTCCATTTCGCAGACCGAGTTGCAAGACAAGGGTCTTGGTATTGACGCTCTGGTCAATTTGGAGAGTCTAATTGCAGGTATAGAACCTGAGCATGACAACACCGATTTGTCGCAGAATGCGGGGGTATATAAACAGCTCAGATCACTGGATGAAAATCGCTTGCGCTCAGAATTCGAGCTGTTTCGCGAGCGCTTTGTTTCAGCAATACAAATAACTGACTCAAATGGAAACAATGTTGAACTTAAGTTTGAATCAATCGATATTCCGTCAGTGGGCAACACCGATGTACCGCGAGATTCCCGCATCAAACTTTATGCTGAATTGAAGCCCGGTACGTCTGCGTTGAGATGGCAGTGGAGTGATGCATTCGGTGAAGTTATTGTTCGAGCTAATAATGAAACCGGCCCCTTGGACTTCGCCATACTGCTATCACCGGGCCAACAAACGGATCTTATTCAGTTTACTAAACCAACGAAACAATCACGATGGCATAACTTGGCTAACTATATCGTGATTGGATTCGAACACATACTTCCAAAGGGTTTGGACCACATTTTGTTTATTGTGGGCCTGTTTCTGTTAACCACAAAATGGCAATCTTTGGCTGTGCAGGCAACCGTATTCACGCTGGCCCACAGTATTACGTTGGCCTTGGGCGCAACAGGGGTACTCAGAATATCTCCATCCGTTGTTGAACCTTTAATCGCGTTATCGATAGTCGTTATTTGCATCGAAAACCTGTTCTTTAGTCGCTTAGGTAAGTGGCGTATCGCTATTGTGTTTGTTTTTGGTCTACTACACGGGCTGGGTTTTGCCAGCGTATTAGACGATGTTGGCCATGACAGCACTAATTTTCTGATCGCCCTAGTGGGATTTAATCTTGGTGTAGAACTAGGGCAGCTGACAGTAGTCGCCATCTGCCTATTCACCGTAGGTTTTTGGTTCAGCAGGAAGTCTTACTATAAAAAACTCATTACAAGGCCCGCTTCTGGCCTTATTGGATTAGTAGGCCTTTACTGGTTTGTTCAACGGGCTTTTTTTTAGCCCTTTGCAACTGCGACCGACACTAGAAAAGCGACGATAAAGCGAGTAATTACTGATAAATCTTTACGTTGTCGCACAGCCAACGGGCTAGGGTTTTAAGATTTGATACGCGCCCTGGTAAAGTACGGGACCAGAAGGCACATCTTCGGCAGACCCGCCTTTAGGCTCCAAACTGACTGCAAAAGCAATAGGTGTTTCCTCCACATCAGACACATTGAGCAGATAGCTTTGATCGATCTCGTGAGGAATAAGCCCCATGGATTGTACGCCGGCATCATTTGGTTTCACAATCCACAGTTCGTAAGATTTATCATCGTCAATTGCTGGAGGTGCAATAGCCGTAACACGAATAAATTGCTTATCAAATGCTGCATCAACCACCCATAAAGGTGAAGAGTCGGCATCTCGAACAATAGATATTGCGTCAAACTGTGTTACTGAAATTTCTGGTCTTGCTGGTATTTGATCTCTAACATTTAGATGGTTTACCCATGCAAGTGACGCAAGCAGCAAACTCGCAGCAGTTGCCAAACCAGCAAAGCCACGCCATCGATCAATTTTTCTTTGCAATGATTGTTCTGAAGATTTTTGCCCGTGCAATGGTGTAACTGACGCGCTATGAGACTTATCATCGAATAATCTTGAGTCGATGGCGTCCCATACATGCTTGCCAGGCTCCATAGGCGCTAAAGAATCGGCCAATGGCTGAAAGGTACGTTCCCATTCAACTACCAGTCGCCGTGCCTCTTTATCGTGCTCAATCGTTTTCTGAAAAGTTATCCAGTCTGCATAGTTTAACGTGCCAAGTACATACTCCCCTGCCTGCTCAATCCACCATTCTTTATCAGGTGTATTCATTGATACACTCCTTTAAAGAGACTAGACCACGTCTAATCCAACTCTTTACGGTACCCACAGGTGTCTTGGTGGACTTGCTCAGTTCATCGTGTGTTAAGCCCTCTATATACGCACGTATAATGCACAACCGTTGACTCTGAGAGAGCCTGTCGAAACACTTTTCAAGAACGTCCTGGTATTCAGCCATTTGCGAAGGGTCCGGCTGAGCCATTAATCTATCGACCAACGATGTTGCGTCCCAGTCGGTTTCTCTGTCTTCACGGATACGACGTTTGCGTAACATGTCGAGAGCCTGGTAGCGAGCGATACTCGTCATCCACGTAATTGGCTGACCCAATTCCGAATTGTATTCGGATGCTTTGCTCCATATTTTTACATACGTTTCTTGCAATGCTTCTTCGGCGACTGCCTCAATTCGCAAAATGTTAAACAGGGTCGCATAGAGCCTGCTTGAGGTAAGATCGTATAATGCTTTGAACGCGATTTGATCTTGAAGTACACATCGTTCAAGCAGACTACCAAGTTCGTCACCGGTTGTTGATTTGTTAGTCATGTTTCCTTGAGCGAATGGAGAGCATCCGCTATTATGCAGCAAAGTAGGCAGGGCGTATTGCCCGCTAGCGGCGTCAATTTTCAACCACCAACCGGTCACGGGATTGAGTGAGCCTATCGCGGAACACGGTGTTTTTCTCGGCTATACTGTTTAATCTGTAAAACTTTCACGAATCAGGAATAAAATTGAGTTTTCAGTTGTCTCGGCTCTGACCGATACACGCGAAAAGATCGGCATCCCGCCCTCGAAATTAGCCCCTAACTCAGTCTGAACTGATAACGGAAATGTGAACGAGCCCGTATCGGGTGCCAGGCAAGTCACTGTCTTACCATCTTCAAGGAAAAAACCACCTCTTGTGCTTGTAAAAATCCTGATCATTGAGCCGGGATTCGAAGGTGGCGACCAACTGAACGTAGATGTAGGGATAATCATATCGCCACCGGTGAATTCCACTTCAGATAATGGCTCTACAGAGGGAAGCGATGCGGCTTGATAGCCAGGGAAAACGTCACCGGCAAAGTCGACCCGTAGTGATTGTGGTACTGGTGCACTGGGAAGCATCTGCATGTCGGGGAGCGTATAAAACAGAAAGGCACCAACCGATTGGGGTTGAATGTTAGCAAATGTACCTGAATCGCTCGTGAGCGTGATAGATTCGCCAGCACTGATGGCCTGTTTTTCAACGCCATTTAATGATGGAATGAAGCCTGCACTGAAGTCTTCAAAGTCAATTACGTCATAATCATCAACCGTACACAATGTGCTGCTGGATGAAAATACTGTTTTGAGGTAATCGCCAGATAATCCCTCTTCAAGTTCGAAGAATGACGCGACTAAATCGCTTGCTATACCCGCATCGTCTCCAACTGTGACCGCGCCGTACGCTGTTACGCTCCCAGCAGGTATATCGCCTAGCAGGTCAGGTTTTGCACTGGCTGAAGAGTCTGAATCACTGGTGCTTCCACCATCTTCACTGGCTTTACCTACATTACTGCTATTATCGCTCGACCCGCTACATCCGGCTAAAGCGAGTAACACGTTGGTAACTAGAACGAAACTACTTGTTTTTAACAGCATCGAGATCGCTCAGGGTATCTGTTTTTGGAGAAGAAGAATCGGAGCTTATCGCCCCGATTCTTAGGCAGTTATCTTACTTTGCGGTTGTTTTACTTTGCAGTTATCTTACTTAGAAAAGCTTACAGGTGTAGTTAAGTAAGGAAACGCATTGTTGAACTGATCGGCGTTTTGCGGTGCGCCATCTGTAAATGGTGCATTGCCAACGGGTGCATCTTCGGGAGAACAAATCCCTAGGTTATCCCCTGCATCGCCTGCTTCACCGTTACTATTCAGATCGACTGCTATAGGATGACATAAAGCCCCCATAACGACACGTAGAGCAAGGTCGGTAACATCATCACCCGGTCGACGTCCATTTGGGAAACCTGCCAAATCACCAGCGGCTACCCCAAGATTGGATTGCTCATCTTTGGCCGTTGCCGGTATACCGGTGTTCAATCGAAGCATCTCAGATGCGGTTACCGTCGCCATTTGGTTAACCCCAGGAAAACCAGTTAGAAAAGCAGCAACTAAATCCAATCTTGGTAGATTTGATGGTGCGATATTCTCAGTTGCTCCAACAGCATCACGAAACAATATATCGAGAATGGCCGGCAGTGTTGGTGTGACTACGTAGTTTGCGAATTGAGCATCGTTGACAGGCTCGCTCACGTTGAACTTATTTTTATCAGGCAAACCTATGACGACTTCATTAACCAACGGGTTGCTTAATCGAGATACTTGCGTGTACTCGCCAGCGTACTCGATAGGAAAACGGTAGCTGGGGTCTGTGCTAATTGTTTGTGTGTTTCGAACGCTTGACGTTGTCCAAGCGCCGATAACACCATTCCCCTCGCCAACCAAGCAGTCCTTGTGGACTTCCAACGCTAATGTGGTCACGTTCTTATCTGCTAAATCGTTGCGATCTTGGCTATCTGGTAAAGCGTTGGCAAGTGGCACAAAGTTAACTAGATCGAATATTTCTGCTAATGCAACTGAAAAACTATCTTTCCGCTGCCCCACAAACACCCTTCCATGCTGCGCACCTTCCGGGCATTGATCGAACTTTACATCGTAGTAAATCTCGCCGCTGTTACTCAGGCTTTTTACGTAATTGTCGTATCCACCCGGAAACGTTTTAGCGCCAACGTTATCATAAGGCTTAGAAAATCGTCTTATACCAGAATCAGGCCGTATACCCCATACAGGAGATTCAGATCGTCTTTCTCCTTTCACGACACCAACGCGATACGTCTCGTTTACGTTTAATACACCCTGATTATCTCTATTTCCGAGTTGACCAATATTTTTTAACGGAACCGGCACGGAGTTTTCGCCTATTTGAAGTGCGAATCCCTGATCACTATTGCCCAAACCATTGTCAAAATTGAAGAGGAATGTAATATCTTCAATTGCGTCACCGTCGTTGTCGATATGTATTTCATAGAGCGCTTCAGGATTTAGCGGGAAATAATTTGGCCCACCGTAGCCGTCTTGCAAGGGTTGGTAGTTGGCAATAAGACTGACGTAGTTCTCACGTCCTGGTTCATAGCTAGAGAACAGGTAGAAATCGGACGCATCCAATGCAGGCCGAGTTTTAATAAAAGGCGCTTCAGCGTGAGAAGATGCAAGCGCGGCTGGCGCACTCAGTATAAGACTGATACAAGTCGCCAAGCCAACAACTGCGGATTTGGGAAATATTGTCATGTTTATCCTTGAAAGATTCTTTATTTGTGTTTTCTAGCGGTGTTTTCGCTGAAACAGCCGCCTATATCCAACAATACGTATTTTTTGCAGTGCGAGATGCATGTGACAAATTTAAAAATTGTGCGATAACTACTTATATGAGCAATTGGGGCTTAAACATTTCGAGCGTCTGCCGTCAGAAGTAACGTGAGGCATGGAAAGTGCGCGAGAACATGGACAAGCCGGAATGATTGAGCCAAAAACGCCTGAGAATGAACAGCAAAGGCAACTTGCTGTTGAACGCTACGAGATATTAGACACACTGCCCGAGGCGTGTTTTGACGACATCACCGCACTAATCTCGGATATTTCAGGTGCGCCAATTTCGCTTATCACCATGCTTGATCGCGACCGTAACTATTTAAAATCGCATCACGGGGTGCCCTTCTCCGAATCCCCCCGTAACATCTCATTTTGTGGCCATGCCATTAACTCTGACGACGAGATATTGATTATTAAAGATGCGCGTCTTGATGATCGGTTTCACGATAATCCACTTGTCAGTGAATTCGACGCGATATTCTATGCGGGTGTGCCGCTTCAAACTCCAGACGGGTTCAAACTTGGCACATTATGTATCTACGATCATAAGCCTCGACAACTTAGCGAGCAAACTGTTTCAATCATGCTAAGGATGGCAAGACAAATTGAGCAGCTACTTGACCTACGTTTAAAAAATTCGCTACTGCTTTCTACGAAAAATCAACTGGAAAATCATAATGAGGAACTCTCAGAGTTTGCACGTGTAATTTCACACGACATTAAGTCACCTTTAACCAATCTACTCTACCTTACTGACGCGCTTATAGAAGACGCTGAATCAACTCAAGGAAGCCAACTCTCTGACTCACTCGTTCGAATTAAAAATTCAGCAACGTGCCTTGCAGAATATGCCGACGAGTTGCTTGACTATTATCTATCAGGTGATGCCAATCGAGATCATACTGAGCAGACTGACATCAGTGAACTCTTTCGTGAAGTACAGCTCTTATGTGGTTCTCGTGCTCAAACCTCAATCCGCTTCTCTACAGAGTGTGAATCGGCAGCCTTAAACAAAGCCAGTATTTGTCAAATACTACTTAACCTGGTGTGTAACGCGATTAAATACAGCGACAAAGAACAGACCGAGATAAAAATACATTGCGCGCAGAAGGGAGACAATATTAGCTTCTCCGTTACTGATAATGGCATGGGAATACCGCTTGGTAAACTAGACGATATTTTCGAACTATTTAGAACAACGAGTAATGTTGATCGTGATGGCCATTCGGGAACCGGCCTTGGACTCAATACGGTTAAGCGGGTCATTGACGGATTAGGTGGAGAAATATGGGTTACATCTACCATTGGTACGGGCAGTAAATTCACCTTTACGATTCCTCTTGCGCAATGTCAGTGGGGCCAGAACAGAAAAGCTGCTTAGTAGAAATCAGCTTCACGGTGTTCCAGTTTCACGTTGGTGGCGTTGGATTTACGATGAGTGTTTTACTGCCATGTTTACATCATTATTGCAGATAATTCCATTACAAAACATGCGCTAGCATTCCTGGCTATCATTACTCGACATCGCTCATACCCTGTGCCAATATACTGCTTGATTTGAGCGATGAGAAACTGGTACTAGCCGTGAACAGCAATAAAAATTCAGACGCAAATAGCGTGCTGGCCAGTCTGATACCCAGCCAGCATTCACTATATTCGTTAGTGGTGAGCCTTAGCGCATTCATGATGCCTGTTTCGCTCAATGCGCAATCAAATGCGCAATCAAATGCGCAAATGCTTACAGTAGACAACATTCAAGCTTACTTCTCTAGGGCCAATATTATTAGTGGGCCAACCATTGTCGACTGCACGCTTTCTGGTGGCAGCAAAAGTTCGTGCTTTCAGATTACGGTAAAAGCCGGTCCTTCATCTCACGACTTCGGTCCTTGGTGTCCCGAGTCTGTGTCGGATTCTGCTGAGTCAGGTGGCATTTGGTTAGAAAATGGCGAAGTCAACGATGTTGACGGTGCGTTTATTCAAAATCTTGCTACGTTTTATTCTGATTCAAATTGGCAGTTGTATAACCCTGAGACAGGGGAAATAAATGTTACAAATACATTCGAAAAATGCGATGGCGCAGCAAAACCTGATGTAGAGCCGGAGTACCAACAACACTGCGTTGAATGTTTGAACGACTATCTCAATGAGGACGCCAGCATTACATACACCATTCCACTATCACCAATCCGAACGGCCAGTACGTCCCGAACTAATACGTCTGGTGCAGGTGTAGCATTTAACGGCATTCGGCTTGACGGTTCGGCGCCGGTGGATGCGATTCTTGGCAATTACACATTGGCACCATTCGATGATTGTGGTGGTCACATTAATTTGAATGTAGGGTATCACTATCATGCAGCGACAGATTGCTTGACAGATACATCCGTTGACACAAATGAAGGTAACGCGATAGGGCTCGCTATGGACGGTTACTGGATACTTGCACGTCGCTTGAGCGATGGCTCAATACCCGACAACCTGGATCAGTGTGGAGGCCATACCACGGAAGCACTTGGCTATCATTACCATGCTGGCGATCCAGGATCCAATGCCATTCTAGGGTGTTTAACAGCCGAAACGGGTTGTGTTTCATCGAAGCCGGGTCAGGTATGTGATGCATCTGCATCCAGCCGTGGACCAGGCGGTGGCGGGAATAGACCTGATTTCTCTTCGGCAGCGATTAAACTCGGCGTGAGCGAAAACGTCCTTATTCAAGCTCTTGGCAGACCACCCCTTGACCTAGAGAAAGCGGCTGAACAGCTTGGCGTAACAGCTTCCGAGTTACAACAAGCGCTTGCTGGTGAGTAAGGTAAATTAGCCATGAACATAAGTTAACCCTAAACATAACTTAACCCTGAATTAGGGTAGCCTTTCGTGCCAGCCGCTGCATGAGTCCTCTGAACCTTCCAACCGTAATGTTCTTATCAGTTGCAGTGTATAAACTATCTTGGTTCCCAAGAAAGTTAAACAGCAACTCATTTCAAATAAGACCATGAAATTCGCCGAAAATGCAATAAAGCGTCTCCGACAAGATGTGGTTTTGCGTGGGGCCATCATATCTGCTCTAACAACACTCATCACGCTTGTACTGCTCTCACTCATCATTTGGCAGTTTCTCATAAATCGACTAGAGCGGCGTGTTGAAGAGTCACTCACGAATCGGCATGCAGTTGCGTTGAGCAACACGGTTGTTTTGTCTGATACTGAGCGTGCCACTGTGCAAAAATTTCGTAAAACGCTGCCCGTCAGAGACGAAGGGGTGTTCGCTTGGTTGGACAAAGACGGCAATACGACATCGGGAAGCGTAGCCGGGTTGGATTGTCGTGAGGGCTTCTATGACCACTGGTTGGACATCACACAATCCGCCACAGATGGACCGCTGTTTCCCGTTCCCGAAGATAAAGTAGTCTCTTCCGACCACGACAGGTTTCGTTTTCTGGCCAAGTCTCGTGGCGAGCAATGTGTCATTTTCGGACGGAGTATGTACGAAGTCGATGCGACAAAACAAAGTGTTTTCGAGTTGCTACTTTGGCTTGTGCCCTTGGGTCTTTTTCCGGCTTTGCTGATTAGCCTACGGCAGTCGTGGAAACTTCGAAGACGCCTGCTTCACTTGCAGAATGTCGTGAAAACCGTGTCGATGGGTAATTTTGGTGCAAGAGTTACCGTTAATGGAAACGATGATATCGACCGGCTGGGAAATTCTGCAAATCGCTCGTTTGACCGACTCCAGGAATCAGTCAATGCGCTACAGCAACTTACCTCAGTTGTTGCACACGATTTAAGATCTCCTTTAAATCGTGTAGCCATACCGCTCGAAGAAGCTCTCAGGGCTAACGAAGAAGGCCAACCAGCCGTTGAATCTCTGGTAACAGTTAAGCAAGGGTTATCGGATGCGCAAAGCGTCTTTGACGCATTGTTGCGTATTTCACAGGTAGAATCAGGACAACGCAGATCAAAATTTACGAATGTTAATTTGTTTGAGATTGCTGAGAGTATGTACGAAATCTATCAGCCAGTAGTAGAAGACATTGGGAGTACGCTTGAATTTGAAGTTCTTGGCGAAGGCACATCGATTATTAGCGGCGATACTGATCTACTGAGACAGGCTTTGGTTAATCTTATTGAGAACGCCATGCGTTACACGCCAAAAGGGGCTTTAATCCGGGTTTGTGTTTCTCGCGATTCGACATCTCCAGCATTAATAGTGAGAGACAACGGCAAGGGGCTACCTGAAGAGGAAAGGCCGCGTGTTTTGCAACGGTTGTATCGATACGAAGCGTCGACAAGTGGCAAGAGCGGAAATGGGCTGGGGCTTTCGCTTGTAAAAGCCGTATCTGACTTACATGGCGCTCAGTTATTACTTGAAGATGCAGAACCTGGCTTGTCGGTTAAATTGCTATTTCCAGCCGCAGAGGATAAATCGTGAAAAACACTTGCTGGAAACCAATGACAGGCAAGGA
>CAKZUP010000064.1 GCA_937922945.1 uncultured Granulosicoccaceae bacterium | reverse complement strand
AATACTAAACGGATTAGACGGCATTACCGGCAAGCCTGCAACCGATGACATATTGGTTGCAGAAGATGGTGGCGACATGCAAGTGGTATCGCTCTCTAACGATGGGCGCGTAACCCCCGTGCTGCAAATTCCTGGGCAGTTGAATTCAGAGATTACCGGTGTAGCGTTCGACCCGTCGGGTACGCGTTTGTATTTTAGTTCTCAGCGCGGGTTTGATGTTGATGGGATCACGTATGAGATTACGGGGCCGTTTCCGCAGCGGACATAGACTCCGCGTGGAAAGGAGGAGCTTCGAGAAATCGAATAGAGCTGTCCAACGGATCCTTGTTCGTGCCTCTGCACAGAGTACACTATTCGTGCTAATTGCCTCCCCGGAGATGTTCGTCTCCGGGTCCGAAAATTGGGTCTACTCTTTAATAAAGACCAAACCCAGAACTACAACTGCCGTTTCAAAAATCCAATCATCGCATCATTAAACTTTTCAGGTTGCTCGATATTCGCAAGGTGTGCCGCGTTCTTTATTACAACAAACTCTGCACCGTTAATATGCTGTTCCAGTACCCTGGATTGCTCAAGAGTACAGGCTGGGTCATCCTCACCAACAATAATAATTGTCGGCACAGATATTTTGGACAGAATAGCGGTTTGACTCATGTCTCTAACAGCACTGGCGCAGCCGATGTACCCACCCGTGTCATTAGTACGAATCATCTGCGCAACTTTTTCAACAGCGGGCTTGTTATTCTCGAGAAATGCCGGAGTAAACCAGCGTGATAACGTGCCCTCAAGTAATGCGCTTATCCCGTTCTCTTCGGCAGTTGAGATGCGTTCGTTCCACATATCAAGCGTTGGCATTTCGCTCGCTGTATCGCACAACATAAGTGAATGCAGGCGATCGGAATAGTTGGCGCCAAGGTACTGGGCAATCATGCCCCCCATCGACAAACCAGCAAAGTGCACTTTATCGATGCCCAAGGCGTCGAGTAACGCGACTGCGTCCTCAGCCAACAGTTTGATGGTGTAAGGGCCAGCTGGCGCATCGGTTTCGCCATGCCCACGCGTGTCGTAACGCAGTACACGAAACGATTCGCTCAGAATCGGCATTTGGTCATCCCACATAGTGTGGTTCGACATCAGGCTATTACTCAGCATGACAACCGGTGCTTCGGCAGGGCCATCGAACCGATAGGCGATGTTTATTCCGTTGGCTTCGACAAATTGCGTCATGTGAAATTTTCCTGATTCCTGTTTTTTTATTTACGGAGCCTATGAATAAACACGGCTGGTGTAAGGCTATCGAAATGCTGAGGGTTTGTCTATTTTAACAAGTCAATACACACTTAACGCTACCTTCCTAACGGTATAAGGCACTTCCCCTTCAACAGCAATGATCAATTCGTTTTGAGCGCACGAGTAGCTGGCAGCTAGTCCTTCATTGGGGCCAGCGGAACATCGAATAATTGCGCAAGCTCACGCGCCAAGTCCTCAGCTTTTTTGACCTTACGCGTAACGAAGACGTTATACCGCTCGTTATCTAATAGACATAGGTTTACTTGGTACTCTGTGTAGCTGGCCAGTCGTGTACTTTTGTTCGTACGGCTCTTTACCAATCGAGAAATAGTCTGAATGGCGGTAATGTCTTGCGGTTTAACATGCTTTTTCAATGCTGCCGGTTTAGCTGATGCCGAAAGATGCCAAGATCGAATGAAAGCAACACCAGTCTCCCGACTAATCACTAGTTGCTCATTACCGTCGTAGTAAGTCCCTAACCCAGTGACTAAAAATAGCGCTCCCAGCAACAGCAAAGGAACAGATGCGGGCCCATCAAAAGCAGTGAATTTACTCAATAAGTACAAAGCGCCAATACTGAGACCCAATACAACAAACACCAAGCTAAATGCCAACGAAGTTGTTGAGGGCTTAATGAGTATGGTTTTATCGTTAATACGCTGAAATTTACGTTTTTCAAAGTTTGCCGATTTAACGTCCAACGCAGAGCTTGCATCAATGGATATGTCGGTTGCGTCTTTCATACAATTATCTGGATTAGCTTAGCGTTTGAAAATCGCAACATTTTGCGTTTTGCCGAAATTCCGACCTTGTTAGTGTTAGGCCAGGGTGGTTTCTGCTGGTAATATACCAGCATGACGCTCCCCATATTATATTCCTTTCAGCGTTGCCCTTGCGGGTTGGCTGGAGCGCTAGCCATTTGACTCATCACACTGAGAGGCCCGCCCCAGTCTTCTGCTGACTTTACGTGCCCACAACTCATTTTACTGCTCCGCCATTCAGCCTATCCGGATGTGGCCGCTAAATTCCCCCAAACGATAATGATTCTGCTCCAACGATGAAGCTTAAACTCCCTGTCATGCACCCTATCTTTCAACAAGTGAAGTTGGGAGTGAGTCTCACCGCAACTCTTATTTGCCAAGCCCTCTTCTGCCAAACGGCGTTAGCGAATTCCGACGTTTTCTTGGAATCAAATGGCCTTTTAGTGATTGAGGCTGAGTCTATGCCGGTGGTAGGGCAATGGGAACTTCGTTCAGAGGTTGCTGATTTCAAAGGTACTGGGTACTTGCACTGGACAGGGCCGATTCGTCTGGCTCCCAATGCTGCTGTTGATAGTAATGCCATCACTTACCATTTTAAAATCGAGAATGCCGGCAACTATGAATTTCGCTGGCGCAGCTATATAGCTGGTGGGGATTCAGCTCTGGACAGTAATGATTCCTGGGTGCGTTTTCCTACTGGAGAGAATATCGAAGGTGAACTTGAACTGCATGGCTGGACAAAAGCGTTTCAGAATCAGTTTGGTCAGTGGTCGTGGGGAGCTAATACTGAAGATCATGTGAATGGTGGTTCAAGCCAACTGCGCCAGTATTTCTCCGCTGGCGAACATTACTTGCAAATCTCAGGTCGTTCAACTGATCATGCTGTGGATCGTATGGTCCTGTTTAACACCGATATGCGTGGCTTCGCTGCATCGATAATGAACACCGCTCCCGAGTCGGAACGCATACCCTCAGAAGGTCAATCCGAAAATAACTCCTCTGAAAACAACTCAGAGGAAGAAAGCGAGAATAGTGAAACAGAAGAAAATAATGAATCGGAAGAAGCTGGCTCTGAAACCAGTAATAATTTGATCGTTGACTGGCTTGCAGCTGAGGAAGCACCAGAGCCAAATGTTTGCCAATCGGGCGTATTATCCGTGGCGCTTAGCAAACAGGCGTATGTTGATGGAGGCACTCTGCTTGATTCAGGTGAGCTTCGTATAGATGGTGTATCTCGCACCACGATTCTTGGTTTTTCTCTGCAGGATGTGCCGCCTGCTGTAGCATCTGCTCATTTGGAAATGACTGTAGGTGAAGATAATGGCCATGGCACTCTAATGCTCGGGCTAGGTAGTCACAATGATTGGCAGTCAGGGCAGTCTTCAGATAATGTTCCTGATACCAGCGCTGTAATAAATGAGTACGCTGGCGCATGGGAGTCGGGTAATCGACATGCGTTACCCATTGATCCGTCTTTACTCAACGATGAAACCTTGAGTATCCTGCTGTCGATGCAATCGGGAGCCAACGATATGTCAGTTGTTGCCGACGATGATTTGCTAGCGCCGACTTTGGTGCTCAATGGAGATAGTTCGTTCTGTGATCAGTACTATGCCAATCTGAGCGCTCGAGAAGCTGCTAGTGAAACTTCCATAGAGACCGACAACACAACGACCAACAGTGAAGAAAGTGAAACTGTTGAGACTGAAACCGAAGCGGACACCGAAGTTGAAGCTGAAACAACGGCCGAAACTGAAAGTGATGAAGAAACTACTGATGCCTCTGTCAGTGAAGCGTCCAATGAGTCGGGCACGAATAATAACAACAGCTCTGATACGGGTGCATTGACACCATTCGCTTCTGTGCTTTTACTCTTTCTAGTATTGCTCAAGCGGTCAAACGTGATTCGCGAAAGCCTTCAATAGCCAGTTTATTACTTAGCCTGTGCATCCGCGGGAGGCTGCACGGGATGATCCACTGGTGGCATTAGCCCGTGCTATCAGAACTTTCTGATTTAGGCACTTTATATTCCCGCGAGTCTCATGCTCGGAAAAAAGCTCTCGTGGTTTATTAATATATCAAAACCTTTACTCCCAACTACCCACCCTGTACCGCATGCAATGCTGTACAAGCCGCTTTTGCAGTGTAAGAGCGTTGTGTTTCGGCAACACGCTGCCGGAGTGCATTTTCGCAGTTGGCACAAGTATCAAACTGGCAACCCATCGGCTTACCGTCTGCAGGCCATATTTCCTGATCAACCAACTGTTGAAATTCAAGCCATTGGTTTTCGTGCCGCAAGCGGTTGCAAATACTGCACAACGTGAAATCAGGGTTCTCGCTGCTTAGTGAACAAACCAAACGCGCGTTCTCCGGCCTCAGCTCATACTCCATCACTTTGTTCACGAAGCCAACATGCATGGTGGACGATTTCGAGACCACAGCGCGAAGATAGACACAATGGGTTTCCGTATCACACCTATAGGGATAACTGATCGTCTCTGATGTTGCTCGGACGTGATTCAGCATCATCATAAAAAGCGCGCGAGTTTTAGCATCCGCAAATATCTGATTGAAGTGCACTTGATGCCTGGCAGGAACCACACCGGTGCTGGACACAACTTTACCACCACACACTGGGCCGCAGACAATGTCGAACTCGTCTACCTCAAACGAATGTATTTCGTGTATCCCCTCGTTATACTCGTTATCGCTCATTGGTGACATCTCCGCTTTTTTGTCTATTCAGTTTCAGCTAACTTTATCGGGCTGAATAGGTTCAGCTTGCTTGTCGTAGGGTTTCGAACGGCTCTCTAACGCATTGCGACTGATGGAACCTGGAATGAAAATCGTCCAGACTCATTGGTTTCGCCAACAAATATCCCTGGATAAGATCACATTCCATTTTCTGAAGAATGTGCAACTGTCGCTCTGTTTCGACACCTTCTGCCACAACCAATAGATCTAAACTGTGGGCAAAATTCACGATACCCCTAACCAGCTTTTCCTGATTATGTGAATGGGCAATATCATCGATAAAGGTCTTGTCAATTTTTAAGGTCGTGCCGGGAAATTTTTGTAAGTTCAGGAACGATGACTCCCCGGTACCAAAATCATCGAATGAAAAACCGAACCCGTTTTCCTGCAATACGCTCAGGTTATCCGACACGGTATCATTAATATCCGTTGCAACGATGCGCTCACTTAGCTCCAATTCTATTTGCCGACTATCGACACCAATTTCAGCCGCCATTGATAACAGCTGTTCCGATAGGCTGGGGTCGTGCAATTGAATGTCGCTTAAATTAATCGCCACAATATGCCGCGAATCAGACTCCAACCATCCTAATAAATCGGTCACGGCTCGCATAAATATCCAACTACCAATTTCGCGCATAATGCCCGTTTTTTCAGCAATAGGAATGAACTCATCAGGAAAGTACCGCGAAACCCCTTCCACTTCCCATCGAATCAACACTTCTACCAAATGACAATCTAAAGAGCTTGAATTAAAAATTGGCTGATAGACCAAGCGAAATTCCTGGTTATCCAGAGCGACTTTTAAATTCTTCTCGATCTCGAAGCGTCTGTTCAAACGACTCTTCATGTCCAGATTAAACAAACTGTAGCAATGACGACCTTTGTGTTTTGCATCATACAAAGCAATATCGGCATTTTGCATTATCTCCTTGGCCGAACCGACTTCCTGCGCTGATGAAACAATACCAATACTGGCAGAAGGTTCGATACAGCTTTTACTCAAAAACAGTGGAGCAGACACTCGTAAAATCATGGCATTACAGAGCGCAGAAAGTGCATCTATATCGTTTTCATTTCTGATTATTAGCGCGAATTCATCGCCACCCATGCGTGCGATAGTGTCTTTCGCCCCAATCACGCTGGAAATACGAAACGCGATTTCACTAAGCAAAACATCTCCTGTGCTGTGCCCGAAGGTATCGTTTATGGTTTTGAAGTTGTCTAAATCCAAAAACAGAACCGCGAATACACTTTTACGATCGGAAAGCTCCTGTTCAAGTCGAATATCAAAAAGTGTTCGGTTTGGAAGTCCGGTCAGCATATCGTAATGGGCGTAGTAGTCGAGTTTGTTCACCAACATGCTTAAATTTTCAAGCTCCCCAGCACGCTTGACGGCCTGCGTCGCTAACGGTGCAAAGGTAAGGAGCAGATCTAAATCCTTTCGTCGCAGTTTGCTGTTATCAGTACCCGCGCAGATGATTAAAGTTGGCTGATCAAGCCCTGATAAAGAAACGAGCAATGCCGAGGTTAGTTTTTCGTTGTTTTGCGTATCCGCTTCCGGCCACTCTTTTATGCGCGGCAAACTTGCTAATACCGTCGCCCGCCCATCGAGACAGCGTTTGAAAACGCCAGTGACCGTTGCTCGAGAAAATTTAAGGCGATTATCTGTACATCGGACAGTGGATAAATAGCCATCAGAATTTTCAACAACCACAGCGGCGCTATCAAAAGGAATAACACGTTGCAAGGTACCCAATATCTCGTGGAATATGTCTGTAACGCTACTGCTTTCATTGAGTATTTGCAGCCCCTGTATCAGGGTTTCCATTTGCGCGTGCGCCGCTTTTTCCTTTTCGCGAAGCCGCTGGACGTTTAGCAGTGCTTCCCTTAAGGCTTCTTCTTTTGATTCATTAGCACTCATTGCTATTGTCGCTACCCGTGTTCTAGCGCTTAAACACGGTCACTGAAATCATTAAATTCCCATGTCGGTTTTCACCCCCCATCAAGCAGCCTTGCTCACCGAATGTGAAGCACCCTAGATAAGGTTGATCACCCATGTTCTGATTCAAATGACCACTGATCTCAGATGCACGTGACTCTACCGCAAGCAAACATCCACCACAGAACACAACAAGACCACCCAGCACCTCGCTACTGCTGGAATCAGAGTTATGTATCGCTTCGTTAGCAACCCTGCCGGGGCGACTTATGATGTTGTCCGCAGACCCTGACATCAGCGTGAGCTTTTCACCTTCAGCAACTTCGCAAAAGAATGTGAGCGCCAGATCTTCGGTGTAGGTTTCGGGGTGCGCCAGGTTGTAGTATGGAATGCCACTCACATCGCCTACGGCAATGCCAAGCGGGCTTAACGTGCTTGAGCCAAGCACATTCTCAGGTAACTGAGCCACCTTCATATCGATGAGTTGATCTGTCCAGGCGTTGTAAACCAAGGCCGCCGGCTCGCCATCAATTTCATGCACCGTTCTACCTTCACATCGAGTGGCAATACCCTGTTTATTTGTAGGTGCGTAACCACTTTGAAAGCTTGTACCTATTTCGTAAGTAGAAAAAAACACAATCAGAGAGACACCGCTGCTGCCCAATTCGTCTCCTGCGAAACAGGTCCACTTTGCCTCAAGGGTTTCATCTGCTGCGGAGCCCCCGACGATGGATACATCACCTTCAAAAATTCCATCCAATGTGGCAACAATCGCTTCTTCATTACCCGGTGATGCGTGCATCCAGATTAAGTTGGGCAATTCACCAGCCCGCCCACTTTGCTCCAGCGCAGAATCCAAGGCTTTTTCAGTTGCTTCCTGCACAGAGAATCGTTCTGCATCAGCTTCAAAAGCGGCAAACCCAACCCCATAACTCCCTTGCTCATCGCTTAAACCCCATAGGGCCACATTGGACTCACCAAACGCGCATAAGCCTTCACTGGTTAATGCACCCCGACACGTAGATGCACCGGCAATAGCAGAATTCGGAAACAATCCGTTTAATGATTCAACAAGCTCTGCAGAGTTAGACAAACTAGAGTAACTCGCGATAACAAGATCTGGCTC
>CAKZUP010000063.1 GCA_937922945.1 uncultured Granulosicoccaceae bacterium | reverse complement strand
GAAAATGCTGAGCTGAACGGTCACTATGCTAGAAGCAGAGAATATCCGATACCTTGTTGTTCATTGTGCTGATACCCCAGACGATGACGATATTGGTTGCAGGGAAATACATGCCATGCATCAAGGTTTTGGTTGGCATGGTGTCGGTTATCATCGGGTTATCAGGCGTGATGGAACGATCGAACACGGGCGACCGGATTGCTGGATAGGCGCACACGTATACGGGTTCAATGAACAAAGCCTTGGTGTGTGTCTGATTGGGCGCGCTAAATTCACCGACGCACAAATGGCATCGTTGGAAGCGGTGTTATTGCAATGGAAAGCAGAATACCCTGATGCTACCATTTGTGGCCATTGTGATTTTGACTACACCGACAAAACCTGCCCTAATTTTGATGTGGCTACCTGGTGGGCAGCAAGGTTGAGCTAGCATGAACTCTGAAGCTAATGCCGGAATGCTGGTGGTGGGGTTAATGTCGGGGACCAGCGTTGATGGTATTGATGCCGTGTTGGTCGAAACCAATGGTGAACAACTGACGTGCCTTGCGCGATCTACATCGGATTATAACGCAGAAACGCGCAACGCTATTTTAACCGCCTATGAAGAACCAGAGGGTTTTCTCCAAGACACATCGGCAACAGCGAAGTTATCAACGTTGATCGCTGAAGATCATGCGAATGCGGTAAATACTATTCTGCGCGATGTTAACCGTCCTGTGCAGTTGTTAGGTTTTCATGGCCAAACCGTTCTGCATCAGCCCGAGCTTGGTAAAACGGTGCAACTGGGCGATGCGAATATCTTATCCAAACTCACGAAAATAAACACCGTACATAATTTTCGGCAAGCCGATATCAATGCTGGTGGTCAGGGAGCGCCGCTTGCACCCATCTATCATGTTGCGCTTATTCAACAAGCAAAGCTTGCATTACCTACGGTAATGCTGAACATCGGTGGGGTTGCTAATCTGACTTACTATGACGGCGAGCAGCTTCTGGGTTTTGATACAGGGCCTGGTAACGGTCTGATCGATCAATACATGCAGCGCTACTTGCAATGTGCTTTCGATAACAACGGTGAACTTGCTGCACAGGGTGCGGTTGAACAAAGTCTTGTGGATGCGTTTTTAACTCAAGAGTACTTTGGCAGCGTTGTGCCTAAGTCACTGGATAGGTCTTCGTTTAACCATGTTCTGGATTCTGTTCAGTTACAAAAATTAGATCATGCCGACGCTATGGCCACGCTTGTGGCCTTAACAGTTGGTAGCGTCAAGCGCTCTATCGATCAGATAAATCAATTAAACAAATTGGCTCAGCCTCCAAGGCAAGTGGTGGTGTGTGGTGGTGGACAACACAACGGGCTACTGGTGTCGGAGCTGCAAGCGGCGTTAAGCGCATCGGTTGTTACTGCAGACTCGTTGCGATTGTCGGGCGATTACATTGAAGCTGAACTTATGGCTTTGTTGGCAGTGAGACATCATTACAACTTGCCTTCCACATTCCCTGAAACCACGGGTGTTTCGGCGCCTTGTGTGGCCGGAGAGCTTTGTGTCGTGAGCGATAACGCATGAAATCAATAGCTCATATTCAGTGTCGCGGTTATATAGAAGGTTATTACGGACGCCTGTTGGGGTGGGAAGAGCGGCATGCGATAACAAGCCACTTAAATAATATAGGCATGGGTTGCTATTTCTACGCACCCAAAGAAGATAGTTATCATCGCTTACAGTGGCGTGTGCCATATCCGTCCAACTGGAGAACATCATTTAAAAACTGGGCTGCGCATGCTCAAGCGAATTCTGTTCACATCATTGCAGGCGTTGCGCCTGGTCTGGATTTTAATTTCACGCATATCAATACCGGTGCTGATTTTATTGCGTTGGTGAACAAGGCGAACCAGCTATTGAGTGATGGTGCGAGTGCGATTGCGTTATTAATGGATGATATCAATACCATGTTTAACGAAGAACAAACAGGCTTTGCATCTGAAGGGGAAGCGCATGCGATGTTGGCCAATGCATTGTCAGATGCAATTGGCCAGAAAGTGTTTACTGTACCGCGTGTTTATGCCAATGAACTAGAGCATGAGTCGCCTGGTTATGCGCAGCACTATTGTCGGCATTTAAACGATGGTCACGTAATTTTTCATTGTGGTACACACATTGTTGCACAGGGTATTCAGCCTGATGATTATGCTGCTTATTCTGAACACCGCATTGTTATATGGGATAACCTCTATGCCAATGATTACTGCCCGCGTCGATTATACGTGGGTCCGTGGTTAGGCCGTTCGGGTATTGATGAGGTGATGTTAAACCCGACCGGGATGCTTGAAACCGATTTGATGCTGCTGTCGATTATGGCTACAACGAATAAAAGTGCTATTCAAAATACAGATAATAGCGCATCGGTTGATACTCGATGGGCGGCGGTATTAAAAGAGTATCAGGTACCTGAGTCGTTTAATGTCGTGCAACATTATTTCAGGCACCCACCTTTTATAACTGAAAGCGATTGCAACCATACATTCAACTTTCAGGAAAATAAGGCGCAGCCGACGACTGCACGAACAGCGAATTTACAGAACGCAGTACAGGCTAGCCTTAGTGACAACACTAACCGGGAATTAGCCGCACTTGAAATATTATTGTGGAAATGGAAAACACCTCTGTCGCGCGAGTGGTATCCCTATTTGTTCGGATTAAAGCACGATTTATCGTTGGCTTCCAATCGGCTGAGTGACGCTCGGATTCGTAAAACACAGCTGCCACCGTTAGCAGATGTTTTGTTGACACGGCGCCCATAAGCACCCTGCTGGCGCGTGCATGTATGACGGTTGGTGTGCAGTTATGGGTGCAACAGCCTTATTTTTGACTTAATAGAGATATTTGTGCAGGCTCTGCTTCTTGGCTTGAACTATTTTGGCCCTGCACTATCTATACAGAGACTCAGCGACGAGAAAGTGTTTGACTGACACGACCAGCAAGTAACCGGGTGTATTGTAGCGGTACCCTTAACAAGTGACGGTGACAATAAAAATGAATAACCCAATCAGAATCATGGTGTACAAATGGGCCGGTGCATGGGGACCATTTAAAGTCTCCATCCCATGCGGTGAATGTGCACTTACCGCCGATATTATCAACGACACAATGGAAAATGAGTTAGCCGGTATTCCTGTGGAGCTGGAAACACGCGAGTGGTTAAGCGAATGGTATCGACCATTGGTAAAAGGTGGGTGGCACGCGCCAATTGTTCTGGTTGAGGGTAAAGTCGTCGGCCAGGGTGGTGCGCTTAATCGTGGCGTTCTGACACAAGCGGTGGTCGAGCAATACTCGAAGCGCTCCCCCATATCAGGGAATCATGTATTCGGGAAAGAAACCTGCCCACATTGTTTGCGTGCCAAGGCACACCTTGATCGAGCCGGAATCGATTACGAGTATCGTGATGTCATCGCAAATCCACTCGACTTGTACGAAATGTTAGCCAGAGTAAAGCCTATTGTAGGGCCTAAAACACCTATTACAGTCCCACAAATCTGGATAGATGGGGCGTACGTTGGTGGAGCGGATAAGTTAGCGGCGATTGTTAACGAACACGTTGAGCCCAACCCTGATCGTGGACAATGTTCTATTTCAGAATCAGACGCTGCCGCCTAATTCATTGTCAAACTCCAATTCAGACGGCATGGCTGTACCCAGTTCTGTTATAGAAGACATCGTTCGTAAAACAAACGCAGAGAATGTGTCTGTCGGACAAACCCTGCAAAGTTTGTGGAGCGGGTACGGTGGCATCGTGCAGCTTGATCTGACGCACTCCAAGTACACCAGTGCGGTTTTGAAACTGATTAACCCGCCTGTAAATGAACACCACCCGCGCGGCTGGAATTCTGATCGTTCGCGCACGCGCAAACTTCGCTCGTATGAAGTTGAAACGTGTTGGTATGAATCCTATTCAGCGAGGTGTAACGCTAGTTGTCGTGTGCCGTATTTTATGGCCACAGGCGAGCATGGTGCGGGTCGCTGGATATTGATGGAAGATCTGAACCATACCTTTGCTGAGCGTGCAGCCGGCTTGTCAATCAATGAAGCCGAGGTCTGCTTACAGTGGCTTGCAAGCTTTCATGCGCAGTTTATAGGCGTTAAGACAGACGGATTGTGGCCTATAGGAACTTACTGGCAATTGGAAACAAGAGAAGATGAGTTCAATGCAATGCCCGAAGGGCTGCTTAAAACGGCTGCAGCGAAACTGCACTCAGCGCTGAATAGTTGTCCATACCAGAGTATTGTTCATGGCGATGCCAAGGTCGCCAATTTCTGCTTTAACGACACATACTCGTCGGTTTGTGCAGTGGATTTTCAATATGTTGGCGGTGGTGTGGGTATCAAAGATGTGGCCTACTTTCTTGGTAGCTGCATAGAAGAACGGGATTTGGAACAATACGAACAGCGATTGTTGGACAGCTATTTTGATGCGCTGAAAAACGCTGTTCAGGTTTCGCACTCATCTGCTTTTGCAGATAGCGTCGTGCAGGCATGGGCAGAGCTGTATGCCATCGCCTGGACCGATTTTTACCGTTTTTTGCTGGGTTGGAGCCCCGGGCATAACAAGATCAATCGTTACACGGAACAGTTGGCCAAACGCGCGTTTGCTCAACTCAATATGGACAGCGTATAGGCGTTATTTTTAAGCAAAGCCTCACCCACATTAAACTTTTAGAAATTCCACACAAGCATTAACAACGTTATCTGCTGCGATTATGCGTCGATGCCCCAAACCCGGCACAGGCAATAATGTAGCGCGTGGGTTTTGCCTGGCAATGGACTCGGCTTCGGAAAAGGGCACTTCCTTATCATCGGGCGCGTGAATCACCAGTAACTCGTTTGATAAAGATGCCAGCTGCAGACCGGTATTGAATGCATCGGTTGTCTTGCCAGAGAGTTCCGTTACCCGGCTATGAAGCGTTGTTCGGGCGCTTTCATTCAAGCCAACCATGTTTGCAAAGTCGTCAAAAATTTTTAACATGGAATCTGGTGAGCTTATTAATACGAGCTTTTTTACTGCTATTTCGGAATGGGCCGGTAGGGTGCCGGCGATCGCGGTTGCAGCAACCGCTCCACCTAATGAATGCGAAAGAATCATATCGACTTCGCCTAATTCAGACTGCACAGCATGTAGAGCACTCACCGCCAGGGGTAAATGGAAGGTTCTTCCTGAAGATTCACCATGGCCTGGCAGATCGATACTGATGACACGAAACCCCTCCGCCAGAAGAGGTTCAACAAAATGATTCATCAGTAGCGACTGACTTTGCCACCCATGCACCAACCAGATAGTCTCCGTTTTGTTTTCCGCAGTCGATGTCCTTTTATCGGCCTCAGTCGGCATGAACTCAAACGCTATGATGCTGCCGCCGCGGTAACTGATAGCGTGGGCTTTTCCACGTTTGAATAAGTTGCGTGCGCTTTGCAGACGCTTTTCGTGCTGAGCTGATTTTTTACGTGGTTCGAATGTTGTGCAAAAAAGTCGGAACGCTGCTCGTCCGGTTAATTCGGGAGCAATGCGTGATGCTGTGCCGAATGCAAAGCGAATTAACGCTACTATAGCCTTGCTCAAAGTCATCAATCCAGTTAGTTCAATATTGAACATGTTAGTTCAAAAATGAACTAAATTGGCTGACAAATTACTGGTGGGGCGTTCCAACTTATTCATGTTATTGCCGGAGCTGGAGGTGCAAGGCTGGCTTAAGCGTAAACCTGACGATAAAGACAAACGGGTTAGGCGGGTTTTTATTACAGCACAAGGCGAACGCCAGGCCAAAGCAGGGCTTAAAATACAAGTGAAGTTAATTGAGCACATGAGCAATGCGGTAAGCGATGCTGAATGCGACGCCGTTGGTCAGATTATGCGGAAAAGTGTCGGCTTACCTTGAAGAACACCCATTTGAGGGATAACTGATCATCAAGCGTTAATGAAGTTATCGTTCTTTGCGTTTGCGGGTTTAGGCTTAGTCGAAAAGCAACCGGTTGTTTTTTGCGTTATCAATTGCTGCCGTGCATTGCGACTCCAGCAACTTGATATTGTCTGGCGAGGTGCGCGATTGCATCAGGTTATTGGCCATGCGGCTGTGTCCGCCATTGTTGGCAAGCACGTGGAACAGTTCGTGGGCGAGAGCAATTCCCGGGTCCTCTATGTTCTCCATTAACCACACACTGTCTTTTAGCCATGGTCTGCGACGCGTGTTCCCATCCCCGAACGATGCGCCATCGGTTGGTCTGGCCATTAACGTATCACGTGCATAAAATACTTTGATCGGTTTAAATTCACTGTCGTTTTGCAATGCGCCGGTTAGTGTCCTCGCTGAACCGGTCTCCAGATCGCGCAGGTAATCCGGTACGGCCAAGGCTGTTATGGTTACCGAGTTGAACGCAATTTTGCACTGGCTCAGTAGTTCTTCTGCCTGCAAAAGGCTTTGGCTAATTTGTTCATTCGTCCATCCGTCATGCAGAACAAACACGCTCAGCGGTAGCTTAAATACGTGTTCTTCAGGATCGTCCGAAAGGGGTTTCTCTCGAGTAAGAGTCTGAACACCGATCAGCTCAACCGACATATTGTCATCTGCTAACGGGTCAGCTATGTAGCCACCGCCGACGTATCGAGAGCTCATACCGTCTGAGAATCGACGAGCGAATTCTGCGATGAGTTCCTTGGCGCCCCAACTCGGGTTTTCAATCAGCCAACGAACGGCCATGCCCATGGCCCGTGGTACGGCATAACTTGAACCGGAAGCGATCGCTTCCTGACCGAAGAAATTTAAAATCTTTTGTTGCTCGGCTGGCAGAAAGTAATCGACATGCGTGCGTCCCCAATTCACCCTCTCTGCCGGTACGACAAAATCGTCGGCTGAAGTGACAACAAGCAGATTGGGTAAATCCAGAGCCGCGGGGTATACGGGGTTTTCGTCAATATTACGTCCGTTGTTTCCAGCTGATGCGATAAATAGCATATCTGGATGCTGCCTGGCCTCATTGGCAAATGCTTCCCATTGGTCAGCTTTATTTCCACCTAAAGGCAAACCGATAATCCGAACCCGATTAGCTGCGGCATGCTGAATAAGCGCCGTCATTCTTGTCATGTCAGGTCGTGGATATCGATAAGCCACCAATTCGGCATAGGGCGATTCTTTCAGCAGCAACGACGCTGTTCCGGTGCCATGCCGAATAACATGAAACGCGGATTGACCAAAGTGAGAGTCGAACGGCAGTGCATCGTTGTCCCAAAAATCAAAACCGATTAAATCGCCATCGGGATCTCTTGCTAAGCGGTTATTGATTTCAGGCAGTGTGTAGTTCACACCAGAATCGACCATGGCAACGCGAACGCGAGGTTGGTTCGTGTCTCGAAGCTCAGTACGCCGCGGGACGGGTGGATTCAATGGTTCGCTGATTGATAGGGTGCCATCATCTGTATTGAAAACGCGAAGTTCAGTGGCTTGCATTTCTTCGTTGTAGATGAGTTGCCGGTGTTGCGTTGGTTGGCACTGGTCGTTGAATTGCCACATCGCTCTCGGCAGTGATTCGTGCGCTGTGCTTATAAGTACCGCCTGCACGGTTTCATCGACTTCGATAGTTGTCCAGGTGATTTCTTCGCCATCTGCCAGCGTGCCGGAAATTTTCGTACCTTGTTGTCCCCGCAGATTTTGATAAGCCTCGCGCGTAATGCCGCCCAGACTATTTGGAAGAGCCGTGTCGGTTAAATCCGAGGACAATGGCGTCCAGCTCGGTGCTCCTGTTTCAAGCAGGTGCTGACAGCTCGCAATTGCCATGTCGGATTGATTGTCGGAGGTTTGATTGGAATAGGCGGGTGCAGAAATAAACGCAACGAGCATTGCCACGCTGTGTAAAACCCCACGATCTAGCCGAAAGCGCCGATGCACATAGACACGCTCTACCGCCACCAATGTCTGCTCCTTTATATTTTTATTTGAGCCGTTGGCCATATGTCGATGTCACTCTACCGCATTCTGCTCGAAAATCGGCACAAAAATGCTTAAAGCGCCTGTTGTCTCCGAAGACGAACGGGCGCGCTATGCAAAGCGATCTTCAAGACTATAGATGAACCCATGCGCCGCACACGTCTAAATTTATTGCCATTTGCGTTTATTCGCGCAATGAGCGTCAAAACATTGCCTTTTAGGCTGTTTGTCTGCGAATTCTGGCCTCAAAAACCGCATTCTGTGGCCATTTTCTTGCATCTTCAATCCGTATGATTGGCATGATCCGGCGCATCGGGTGCAGGCCATTGGAAATGACCGACGAAGAAGAGTCCTGACTGTTACATGCTTGCGTCTGTATCAAAAAATCTCGCTGCATTATTACAAGCTACACGTGGAGCCATTGTTTTCACTAAGCGTTTGCTGCGAATGGGTTTAATCCGTGTTGGCAGACTGCGTGTACTCAAGCCTCGTGCCGTATGGCGGATGCTTCGGAAGAAAGTTCGTTTCCTGCGCAGAAAGATGACTGGCAAGCTGATTAGTGGGCCGCGAACACTGACTGACAATATCCGTTACTTTGCTAACCCAGGCCCCTCGTTTGAGCAACGTGATGCGTTGAATGGCGAGCACTTGCCATCACGCGCAAAAACCATCGCTTTCTATCTTCCTCAATTTCACGCTTTTGCTGAAAACGATGAATGGTGGGGCACCGGTTTTACCGAATGGCGAAATGTTGCCAGAGGAACGCCGCGGTTTCGCGGTCATTATCAACCTCGTGTGCCGCGTGATCTGGGGTTTTATGACTTAAGTCATGTGGATACCATCGCTGCTCAATGCGAGTTGGCAAAGCACAACGGTATTGATGCGTTCTGCTTCTATTATTATTGGTTTAACGGCCAACGGCTAATGCAAAAGCCGCTTGATCTGTTTGCTAATTCCGATATCGATCAGCAGTTCTGCATTATGTGGGCGAATGAGAATTGGACGCGCACGTGGGATGGAATGGAGAACGATGTTCTGATCGAACAAGATTACCTTGATGATGACGAAGACGACTTTATTGCTGACACGGCTCGCTATATGGCCGATGCCCGCTATGTGCGTGTAAAAGATCAACCGCTGTTTATTTTATATCGCCCTGGCTTACTACCGGATCCTGAAAATACCATTGAACGATGGCGTAAGAAATGGCGGTCGTTGTTGGGCGAAACGCCGCTTATTATGATGGTGCAGGGCTTTGGCGAAGAAGACCCACGTGAGTTTGGTCTCGATGGCGCTGTGGAATTTCCTCCACACAAAGTGTGTGCGGGGTTGAACAATATTAACGAGTACTGCCAGTTTCTCGATAATAACTACAAAGGTCTGGTGCGCGATTACGCCAGTGTTGTGAATAAATCTCTGGCTGAACCAGCCGCCGATTACCCGTTATTCAAAACGGTTTCACCGCATTGGGATAACGATGCCCGACGCGAAGGGGCGGGTATGACCATTCACGGATCTACGCCTGAGTTATATGAAAAATGGTTAAACGGTGCGCTTGACTATGCCGAAGCCAATCCTGTGAATGATGAGTCTATTGTTTTCATTAACGCATGGAACGAGTGGGCGGAGGGTGCCTATCTTGAACCCGATGTGCACTATGGCCACGCTTATTTGAATGCAACCAAGCGAGCGGTGAAATCACTTGGAGTAGCAGGCAATACCAACAAGCTCTTGCTGGTTGGACATGATGCCTATAAACACGGCGCGCAAATGCTGCTGTTGAACATGGCAACCATTTATGTACAGCAGTTCGGCATGGAAGTGGTTGTGGTACTCAAAGAGGGTGGCCCTTTATTGGCCGATTATCAACGTATAGCGCCTACCCATGTGTTAAGTAAGATGGGTAAGAACGGATTGCGTCAACTCCTCGATCGTCATCGGTTCAGTGTTGCAATATGCAATACGTCTGTCACTGGCGACCTTATTCCAGAATTGCGAAAATCGGGTATTCGAGTTGTCTCACTGATTCATGAAATGCCTAATCTTATTCGTGACTATAAGCTCGAGTCGCACATTCAGACAATCGCAGAGTCTGCTAACACCATTGTTTATCCTGCAGATGTGGTAAAGCTCGGGTTTGAAAGCTTTACCGAGTCGGTAAGTGCTGCGCAGGTTATAAGGCCGCAGGGCAGCTACACAACCATAAACTACAGCTCGGATGCGCGGGCTGAGCTACGTGCTCACTTAAGTATTGGTGAGTCAGAAAAAATAGTGCTAGGCGTTGGTTACGCAGACTTACGCAAAGGCTTCGATTTGTTTATGGAGACAGCACGTCGAGTCACTCAAGTTAATCCACAAATCCATTTCCTGTGGGTAGGCGCGCTTAGTGCCGATATGCAACGTTGGGTTGGAGCAGATTTTTCCAAGAACACAGCTCACTCTCAAATCCATTTGGTAGGGTTTACCAGCAGGGTAAAAGAATACTATTCAGCAGCCGATTGTCTATTTTTACCTTCTCGTGAAGACCCTTACCCAACTGTGGTTCTGGAAGCCATGCACATTGGATTGCCAGTTATTGCGTATCGAGGCACCACAGGCTTTGATGAGTTAATGAGTTCATACGGCTACTTAGTGGACTACGGCGACAGTAGCGAATTGGATAATTCAATATCAAGTGCGTTAAGTGAGTCTGAGCGAGATACGGATAAACAGCAGGCGCAGCGACGAGAAGACTATGTAGATGAGCATTGTCAATTTGATGATTACTGCTTTAGTTTACTGGAACTGTTGCACCCGAACTTACAGCGTGTATCCGTTGTGGTTCCAAACTACAACTATGAACAGTATTTAGAGCAAAGATTGAGCTCGATATTTTCTCAGAATTGCCCGATCTATGAAACTATTTTTCTCGATGATGGGTCGAGCGATAACAGTGTTGCGGTGGCCGAGCGAATTTCGGAACAAACCAACAGACTCATCCGGTTTGTTAAAAACGAAAAAAACAGTGGTAGCGTGTTTAAGCAATGGCATCGGGGAGTGCAGTTGGCTCGCGGTAATATCGTATGGATAGCAGAAGCCGATGACAGCGCGGATGCCAATTTTGTCAAAATGTCGTTGAGTGCGTTTGGCAACCAAACCTCAATGGTGTTTTGTGATTCAAAGCAGATTGACGGCAACGGCAGGCATTTGTCAAATAGTTATAAACGGTATTACTCTGAAGTGCACCCAGCTCTGTTCAACAGCGATTTTAGAATGGCTGGTGAGGACTTCGCTGTGCAGGCCATGTCCGTGAGGAACACTATATTAAACGTGAGTAGCGTACTTTGGAATAGACAACAATTGGAGGCTTGCCTATTGCGCGTGGCGTCGAAGCTTGATGACTACAAAATGGTTGGGGATTGGCTTGTCTATATCGATTTAATCAGCCAAAAGAATACTGAAGTTGCGTTTATCGCACATTCGTTAAACATTCACAGGCGTCACAACGAATCGGTGACAGGCTCACTTCAGACACAGCGGCATCTAGATGAAATAGCAGCTATGCATCAACTTTCTCTGTCCACGTTCTGTATTAGTGCTGATACTAAAGGCGCAATGGAAGAGTATCTTTGTGAACTTGCTTTGCAGTTTGAACTGGAAGAACATAATATCCGTCGTGCAGCTTGATAGGCATGCTTACTAAACTCCTGTTTCAATGGTTTGGAGCGGTTCAACGAAAGGCTCGATAGCGCCGGGTCGAAGCGGCAGTTTTTACACACTTATCGAATTTGGTTGTATCGTTTCGTCATAAATGTACGAAAAATCACACGAGCGCGATGCTTAATACCGGTTCTGAAAAAACCGTATCTGAACATATTGATCAGTATTTTGAATCTTGATTGTTTAAATTCCAGGTAATCCCGAAATACACGGAGAATGCGTTGTTGCTTTTTATCCATGGCGGGGAACTGGTGTTCGTTTTCGGTAATGGATAAAATACTGTGCAATCGACTGTCTTCTTTAAACGGCAGCTCAAGATCTCGATCTGACCAGTTTAACCAGATTCTCGATTTACGTTCGCTTGGTAAGCCCAATGGTATTGCTTCACTTGAATTGCTTGCGTTGCTGTTATGAATTCGATAATTAACCAGTGGTTTGTCCAGTAGCAGGCGATACCCGTACAGCTCAGACAACAGGGCTAGCCAGTAGTCGTGCACGTGCAGATTGGTAGGGAAAGGCAAAGCCATGCTTGCCATCGATCGGTTCATTAATACGGTGTTTCCCATTACACCGTTTTGGCCCAGTATAAGCGGCAGCGATTTGCGTTTGGTTAAGCCGTATCGGCGATAGTTGAAAAATGAACAGTGGAGTTTGTTGTTCTGAGCATCGATCATGCGCAAATCGCAGTGAACCAGCACAGCAGACGTTTCGCCTACCACTTGTTCCTTGGTTAGTAAGGCATTCATTCCTTGTGAAATTCTGTCTGATTCCCAGATGTCATCCTGATCACATAGGGCTAGGTAGTTATGCTTCCGATCCAGTACGTGTTTAATGCCTGCTTCAAAGTTTGCGACGTACCCCAAATTGGTTTTGTTGGTTACGATGTGTAGTTTCAGAGCCTTGGAAAATGAATTGACCAGCGCAAGGGTTGCGTCTTGGGAGCCATCATCGAAAACATACAGGATTACAGGCCAGTCTTGTGCAACAATGGATTCGAGTTGCTGCTCTATAAATTCTGCGCCATTGTAGGTACAGAGTACGATAGCTACTTCAGGTTGTGTCTCTTGCATGCCCATCAAGCTGCGCTGCTATCACTTTTATCATCAACAACGTGCAAGTCATAGTGCGGCTCGCTTGCCAACTGACTTTGCCATAATCTTTTCATGCGGCTCACTTCCTTTTTGTGATGCCGTTTTTGCAGCCAGCTTCGTTGATGCTTCAATCCACGTGATTTGGACTCATGGTGGTAGAGCTGCGCATGTGGCGTCCAAACGTTTCGATAACCTGCCTGCTGAACGCGCAGACACAAATCGACATCGTTAAATGCAACGGAGAATGCTTCATCAAAGCCGTTTACCTGTTCGAACACGTCACGTCGTACCAGTAAACACGCAGCGGTAACCGCGCTTACAGTTTGATCAGATAAAAGAAAATTAGTGTGGCCGGTGGCACCTCGTTGCTCATTTTTGTAAAGATGTCCGGCAACGTTTTTCTCATCCAAATAGACGCCCGCGTGTTGAATAGTGTTGTCTGGATAGTAGAGCATGGCACCAACGCATCCCGTGTTGTTCATCGCCATTGGTTTATGCAGTGCATTTAGCCAATCGACATGAATAATTTCCATATCATTGTTCAAGAAGCATAGGTATTCGGCCTGACTGTGTCTCGCCGCCAGATTATTAATAGCAGAGTAGTTAAATTTGTGCGGAAAGCGTATTAGCCGAATATTAGCGAACGGGGCAGGTTGGCTACTCGCCAATGAATCCAGATAGGTCAAAGCCTCTTGTTCATCGCTGTTATTGTCAACGATGATTAATTCCAGATTTGCGTTGAAACTGTCTGCGGTTTCATAAAGCCCTTGGATGAGTCGTGCAAGCATCTGAGTGTGATTGCGGGTGGGGATTATGATACTGGTGTGAATGGTGGAGTCAGCACACATGGCAATCGTCGAAGCAGGGGCAGGTATCGATATTCTAGTAGTTGTACAGAAGCAAATAACCAGCCATCGTTGACGATAATTCGACGTTGCTGCGCAAATACTTTGGAATCAGCGCCGAGTTATTGGCGGATTTTGAACAGAAGCTACGACGGCTGTAGTTTAATTTGAATTTTACTTGAAAAATTAACTTGGAAATTTAAGCCGGTAAAACCGTCGGATGCTGATTATTCTACTGCGGCTGGTGTCATATCGGTGAATTGGCGACCTCTTAGCTGCTCATTTATATCGATTTTCTCGGTATGAAAAGCATGTTTGAAAACCGGCAGTAGCTGGTTGGCATTGGTATTAGCACCAATGAAAATGTCGATTGCGGCGTAATGCATTTGTGGCCAAGTGTTGATACTAATTTGGGCATTGGCCATTATCCCCACCCCCGCAATTCTGCCTGTCGGCGTGAACTTGTGTATATGCATGTTAAGCAGTTTCAAATCCAACGCTGTTGCGGAACTGTGTAAGGCTTGCTCTATAATTTTCAGATCGTCGATGTGAGTCGCGTTCCAGCAGTCCAACACGAATTGCCTTCCTGCAAAGACGAACCCATCTTCTTGTAAAAATGGTTGGTTTAAGCTATCTGACTCTTCAATCGTTGACCAGTTCGTTTTTATGTCAGCGCTCATTTATACAGTTAATGGTTAGTGTCTATATCGCTAGAATATATAGACCCATTTGACTTCATTGACTGAGAAAAAACAACTATACAAAGTTACGGTTTCAATTACCTATGAATTGCTTTAGAAACGGATTGAATAAATGGCACTATATAAGTGCCATAATCGACGATTAACGGCAGATTCAATGCAGGAATCACATTACCCGCATTGAATCCGCCATGTCCTAGTCAGTCATGACTCTACTAAAGTCTAGTGACCATTTGTACGTAAAACTACAGACTGTGCAGGGCCAGCGTTGCCATTGGCATCAATTGCTCGGACTTCATATTGATATTCTGTATCAGCGGTTAAGCCGTCATCGAAGAAGCTCTGAGCATCACGTGACTCAACGACAGTTCCATTACGAGTAACTTCGTAGCCGACAATTGCACTGTTGGAAGATGCTGCTTGCCAGAAGATTTCCAGAGCAGTGCGTGAATACACAATACCGTTTAAATCGGCAACTGCGGAAGGTGCATCAGCGCCTGTATCACCACCTGTATCACCACCTGAATTGTTATCACCCATCATTGTTATGGTAACGCTTGCCACAGGGTCCGCCCAACGATGGATAGCTGCGTTGATGTCGCTAAAGCCACCTTGTGGATCAAGATCACCGATAACACCACGGTGCGGTGTTATAAATCCTTCAGCAGCCACGTTGATACCTGTGCCACCGGTACCCAACAAACCAGTCGCTACCAATGGTGGTGGTGCAGGGAAGCCGGCTTCACCCGGCGCGCCACTACCAACAAGCTCGTCATTACCCTCTGTGCCTGCATCATAGGCACGAGCGCCAAAGTGTACCGATTGGCCGGGTGAGCTTGGTAGGCTTACAGAATTTAAGCCGGCAAAGCCGTCGTTGGTTGGCAACAGCATACCTGTCATAGATAACACTGAATTTGTATCACTGCTATCAATGGTAAAAGACACAGTTGCACCTGGCGCAACTAAACCATCACCGGTTGCAACACTGGCACCTATGCTTTCAAGTAGTGCTGCCATTCCGGAGATATCACCGCCTTCTGCAATCGACTGCATTTGCGTCGACGCTTCGGTGCCGGTTTGGAACATGGAAGCAGATGGTGAATGTGCTGCGACAATGAGCGGTGTGAAATGAATACCTGCTGTTAAGTTGGTTACTGTTACTTGGTACTGAGCGGCTTGTGCTACACCGCCGATGCTTAATAGGGCACTGGTAATGCCGACAATAGAAATTTTTCTCACTGGATTCTCCGTTTATATTTTATTAATACCGATCACTTGTTCGTGCTGGCCAATGTACTGACTAAAGACTGAGTGATAAGTTCTAAATTCGATGCGATGGAAAGGTAGAATTTGAGGTGAGAATTTTAGAAAGTGTTTTGTAGATATCGAAGCATTTTTCTCGTCGGCTGTATTAACCAGCCAACCTATTCACATTTTTAAACCAAAGATAATCAATTGGCCCATTTTTTATGAACTTTGAAAGTATTGAGTGGTCTGAACGCTTAGGTTAACTATTGATTATCGGAAACTGAGAGCTTATTGCTGTTAGAAATAAAATTATGCAGACGCGATTTTATTAGGAAATATTTTTAATATGATGAATCAAACTGCTAATCGACAACGCGTATAACTTAGCTCAGCTGAAGTTACTCAGACCTTCAACAGGTTAATCTTGTGCGGTTTGCCTTCAAGTCAGCGGAACGCGCTGAATCGCGAGCCTGTATATATGTATTACGCGGCTACTCGCCAGTGATGAAATTCTTATCAGTAGAACTTCTTATTAGCAGGACTTCTTATCTGGACTATTCGAACACCGTTTGTAGAACCAACAAGCTTTTCCCATCAACATTTACCGTTTTGGCATCGGCTGGTGCGCCGTTCGAAATCACCGTGGAACTGCAAGCTGGCCCTCAGAAATTGAACCGGGAAAACAATGTTGTGAGTCTGACGATAGGGTATTGAGCTGTTGCTAGATACACCGGCCTCCGTCAACCTCAAGGCAAACGCCGGTAACCATCGACGCTTCCTCTGAGCACAGGTAGCATGCTGCATTGCCCATGTCCTGCGGTGTTGAAAATCGCCCAAGAGGGATCGTTGATAGAAACTTTGCTCTTATTTCAGGTGTATCTTCGCCCATGAACGACTTCAACAGCGGTGTTTCGCCAGCAACCGGGTTCAGCGCATTAACCCTGACATTGCAGGGTGCAAGTTCAACTGCCATTGCGCGCGTGGCGGTTATCATCCAGCCTTTTGATGCGTTATACCAACTCAGGTTAGGGCGAGGGCTCACTCCTGCAGTGGATGCAACATTGAGTATTGAACCGTGACCCTGGGCTTTCATGGTTGGAACAAAGTACTTGGCGCTCAAATAGACAGACTTTGCGTTAACCGCAAAAATTCTGTCGAACTCGTTTTCATCGACATCCTCCATTGGCGTGGGTAAATGCGTAATGCCTGCATTGTTCACCAGAATATCGACTTGCTTGAATGTCGCCAGAGTATGACTATGTATATCGGCCATGTCCTTTGCTGAAGAGACATCAGCCGAAAATGCTGTTGTGGAGCTGCCCAACTCTGCTGCCAGTTTCTCTGCAGCAGCGATGTTGATATCGACGATAGCCACACGGGCACCTTCTGCTACAAACTTACGAACGATGCCTTCGCCGAATCCTGAAGCACCACCGGTGACCACAGCCACTTTGTTTTCTAATCTCATGATTTTATTCTCGGGTTTTATTCTCGGATTGTTCGTTTCTCGAAGGCGCTCAGTTCAGAATGGCATTGTCATGCAATTGGTCGATTTTAACGTTGATACCGACCGTTTGGCCAGTGTTTCGGCCAGACATAAAAAAGGCCCCAATAAAGGGGCCTTCTGGTTGCTTCAAGCTGGAAAATGCCTAGCGTCTGTTCAGCAACATCCGCAATACGCCAGTTCGGTGCAAGTAATAAAGCAATGTCATAATTGAAGCTATGGCGGCAGCGAGATACGTTAGGAACGCAGCGTTTAGTACACTGCCAGCACCGGCTAGTTCCTGTTGATTCACGATGCCAGCATCGGCCATGGCTTTCTTCGCACGCGCGCTGGCATCCCACTCAACCGGCAATGTGATAACTGAGAATATAACGGCGGCCGCAAACAGGGCGCAGCCCAGCAGTAACACCCATGTACCAAGCACAGGGGCCAAAGCCATCAGAACACCACCAATCATAATAACGGGCATGGACATTTTGCTGGAAATGTTGGTTATCGGTACAAGCGTTGATCTCATTTTCAGCCAGCTGTAACCTTGAGCATGCTGCAGGGCGTGGCCAGCCTCGTGACAAGCCACGCCAATTGCTGATATGGACCGAGCGTTATACACAGGCTCTGAGAGGCGCAGCGTTTTTACCCTTGGGTCGTAGTGGTCGCTAAGGCGCCCTGACACAGGTTCGATTTTGCAATCAGTGACACCTTGACGCTCTAGCATGACACGCGCGGCTTCAGCGCCTGTCATGTTGCTTTGTGTGCCGGTGTTTTCATATTTGGCAAAAGTGCGTTTGACCATCATGGAGGCCAGTCCTGAGAGGACCATGCCCGGTAGCATGACCATCAACATGTAATTCATATCAAAACCCATCATCGGGTAGTACCTCACTGGATTAGTAAACGTTGTTATGATAATTCAAGCGCGACGCCAACTCGACGCTCATTTGTAAAAAATAGTGGGAGTCAGGTGAATTATGTCTGTTATCCCGCATTGCCGCTGCGTGCGACACGGCGAATATTGGGGACTTACAGCCTCAATTTCAAGTGCAAAAGTCCGCCGGAGATCAGTCTGATAATTTCCATGATTGGGCAGATCGCTCAGCACGACAAGATGCCCTGGTGCACATCGAACACCTGGGGAGGTTCGAAAATGTTTATGCTCAAGCGGGTTATGAGTGTGCCTCGACATTAATGGCGTTTTGCTCTCAAGCGCGAATTACCTGTGGCATAGAGCAATGGATTGCGGAAGGTCGCAAAAGTTTTACGCAACGCGCATAAATTAAAGCGCAGCTATTGCTTGCCACGCACGAAGAGCCCAAACTGGACCAGAGGCAATTGACGCAGCTTAACTCGACTTCATCGTCAGGCGTGAATCTGAGATTCCCGGGCAAGATGCGTTAAATACCGAGTCCTAGTTATGTGGGTTGGGGAAAACGTCGACATCTGTGTTGTTAACAGATCGTTAATTTAATTGTGCTGAACATTGCGTGCGTGTTGAATCCGGCGCAACAAGGAAATAAGGATTGAATATTAGTGATCTGCCAGCTCCTTTCTCGGGGCCTGCTGCTTGGGTAGCAAACGACTTAGCCAGCGATCCTAAAAGCTGGTTACTGGAACTGACACCACTCCAGATTACTGAGCTTGAGCAGGCTGCTGAGTTGTATTTGAGCACCGGCAAGGATATCGGCGACATAACCTCTGAACAATTCCAGCTCAACACACTCGGTTCCTACTTTAGTTCGCTTAGGCACAAGCTGTTACACGAGAACGGTTTGCAGGTGATTCGCGGCTTACCATCAAAGTCGTACTCCTTAGAAAAATCTGCTTGTATATTTTGTGGCATCGGCTCGCATATCGGCAGTGCACGATCGCAAAATGCACAGGGCCATATTCTGGGTCATGTAAGAGATACGGGTAAAAGTTCAAGCGACCCCAGTGCGCGAATTTATCAAACCGCTGAGCGGCAAACCTTTCATACCGATAGCGCGGATATTGTTGGTTTATTATGTTTGCAAGCCGCCAAGTCGGGTGGAGATTCGCTATTGGTAAGTGCTTTGTCGATTTATAACCGTTTTCACGAGCAACGTCCGGATTTGTTACCTCTACTATTCGAGCCCATTGCGACTGATCGTCGTGGGGAAATACCGTCAGGTGCAAAGCCTTATATGGAAATACCGGTATTGAGTTGGGAACATGGTTTCTTAACTGTTTTCTATCAGCGGCAGTATATTGAAAGCGCGCAACGTTTTAAAGAAGTACCCAGATTAACGCTGCAGCAAATTGAGGCATTAGACCTCTTTGATTCCATCGCGAATGATCCTGAAATGTATTTTACTATGCGTCTGCAATCAGGTGATATGCAGTTTGTCTACAATCACTCGCAGCTTCATGACCGAACTGGCTTTGAAGACTGGCCCGGTGAAACAGAACGTCGGCATATGCTGCGTTTATGGTTGTCCCCTGAGGGTGATCGACCACTGCCCACTTGTTTTAAACAGCGTTACGGTTCAATTGAGGTAGGTGCGCGTGGTGGTATTATCACTGAAAACACACGACTACACGCACCACTGGACCCGGGTCATAATCAGTAAACGCTAATGCCGCAAGGTTAATCGTTAGATTGGAATAGCAATTACTGCAATCGTTTGTTTCCATCTGAACAAAACGCTTGCTGAATAAATGGTAGTGAGTAATCAAACATGAGTAGTCAGACGTACGCACTCGGAAATAAGCGATGAGAAATGAGCGATGAGAAATGAGCGATAAGAAATTCCCAGAGTTTGCCAATCCCATGGCGCGGCCCAAGTATGTTGGCATCCCGACTTTTTTTCGTGCGCCGTGGAAAGAGGATATGCAGGATGTAGACATCGGTATTATTGGTGTGCCTTTCGATGGCGGTGTGACCAATCGGCCCGGTTCAAGGCACGGCCCAAGAGAGGTTCGCAATCAGTCCACATTGGTGCGTATGATCAATCAGGCAACCGGCGTGGCGCCGTTTGAGACTTGCCGAGTTGCGGATATTGGCGATGCATGGGTGCCCGCACCGTTTGAGTTAACGGCAAGCCATAACGCTATTCAAGATACATTCGAGCAAGTGGTAAAGAACAACATCGTGCCAATCGCTGTGGGTGGTGATCATTCAGTGAGCTTGCCGATATTTCGTGCACTGGCTAAAAACGGTCCCATCGGCATGGTTCATATCGATGCTCACTGTGATACCGGCGATGATTACATGGGTTCGAAGTTTCACCACGGCGCTCCATTCAGCCGCGCTGTAGAAGAAGGGCTGCTCGACCCGAAGCGCACCATTCAAATTGGTATTCGTGGCACGGTTAACGATCGGAACTTATGGAAGTTCAGTCACGACAGCGGTATGCGTGTCATGTATATGGAAGAGTTCTACAAGCTTGGTGTGGACAAAGCTCTTGCAGAGGCTCGGCGTGTCGTGGGTGATGGTCCGGTATATATTAGTTTTGATATCGATAGTCTCGACCCGGCTTTCGCGCCGGGAACGGGTACACCGGAGGTGGGTGGTTTAACTTCGTTGGAAGCACAACTGCTTATTCGTGGCTGTGGCCAGATGGATATTGTCGGTGCCGATATGGTGGAAGTCGCACCGTCTTTCGATCCATCGGGGTCTACGGCCATGGTAGGTGCCAATATACTATTTGAATTGCTGTGCGTTACCAGTGAGGCCTTTGCTAGACGACAGTAAGACAAACGAACGATCAACACTTGAATAGTGAATCAAAAAAAGATGTTGATCGTTTATCTTATTGGCTGAAACACAAGCGTTCAATTTTCATTTTCAGTTGACAGGGCTATTGGCCAAATCGCCGTGCATTTTTCAGGTATTGCGTTTCCTCTGGTGTGTTTTCCCGGCCAAGCACTTCATTGCGGTGTGGGAAGCGACCGAAACGCGCAATAATATCGTGATGCTCAACAGCCGATTCAGCTGATTTTCCGGTGAATAAATCCAGGGCTGCTTTTTGATCGCTTAAATTTTCAGAATGCATAAATGGCATAAACAGAAACCATTTTTGCTTGTCGTCCAGTTTGTCCTGAAGCTGATCTCGCATAGCCTGCTTGGTGAACGTCAGTGCCAGCGCATCATACTTAAAAGCATCACTGGTGCCGCGAAACATGTTTCTCGAAAACTGGTCCAGCACAATCACAGCAGCCAAGGCATGTTCTGGCGTTAAGGGCTCTGGCAATGCAGAGTATGCGCTGAGTTCTCGATGTACATCGCCAAAGCGTTGTTTAATGGTTGCATCGAGTTGTTCTGATGAGCCGAACCAGTCTTTCTCGTCAAGCTCTTCAAACCAGAAAGTCAACACCTGTTCAGGCCACTGAGTTGAGTCGGTTGCAGGTGTATGAGTTTTGTCTGTTGTCATGGGTAATAATAATTCGCGGTAAGGTCGTCGATAGGGTCGACAAGCCAATGCAAGCGCTATGGTATTGCTGTGTGATGACGTTGGCAAGAATCCTTGAAACCAGCGGCTTTTGTCAAGCGGAATTGAAAGTTCAGGCTGCCCAAAGCCTGTGTGGGCGGGTAAGTGAGCATAATGGCGAGCCACTTCCTGCCAGTCGCGGTACAATGAAAGCAGGCGTGCTGCTTGCCAGATGCGCTCACTCATTCATAACAGATTTATCAGGACAACAGTAATGGCGAAAAAGACGAAAACCGTCATTTTTGACACAAACCCCGGTCGTAACGCCCAAACCTACGGCATTGCTCGTCAGCTTGAAACAGATGAAGATCTGATACACGAGCCATCGGTTGGGGTCGTCGGTACCAAAGGCGACAGCCAGTGTTACGTGGGTGTACAGCGTAAAGTCGAGGCCATTCACGATCAGTTACGAAGTCAGATAGGCAAAGCTGACAATCAATTAAAAATGCGCCTGGTACAACCTGAATACACGGTGGCAACCTCCGATGGCATGCGCAACGGAACGCGCGAAATGCGCTACTCGTTGATTGGTCGAGAGGTCACTCACGACACCATCTGTGAACATTTAAGTGCCAGTGGTCTGGAAGGCGTCATTGCAGTGGTTGCTTGTGATAAGCCGCCAGTTGGTACGCTTTCCGGTTTACTTGAGCACAACCGGCCGGCCATCATTATGTCGGATGGCTCGATTCGACCCGGCATCGATTCTGCCACAGAACAACCTATCGATATCGTGTCGGTTTTTCAGGTAGCTGGCCATCCCGATGCGGATTTAAAAAAGCGCTTAGCGCGTGAAGCCTGCCCTGGTTATGGTAGTTGTGGCGGCATGTTTACGTATAACACCATGCAAACGTTTATCGGTGTTGTTGGTATGCAGCCATTGCATATGGTTGCGCCACCTTCCGATGACCCAAGGCGCCTGACTGAGTTCCCCGAGCAGCTTGTCGGCTATTTACGGGGCATGATTGAACGTGGCCAAACACCACGCGACATTGTTAGTCGCGATGCCATACGCAACGCTGTTATCGTATCCATGGCGGTTGGTGGTTCAACAAATGTGCTTCTGCACGCGCCGGAAGTTGCTCGTGCCGCCGGCTTTAAAAGCTTTGCAGACGATGTTATGTCGCCTGAAGAATTCAATCACCTGTCACAAAATGTGGTACCCGTACTCACTGATGCCCGCCCATACGGAAAATACTCCATGGTCGATATCGATCAAAAGGGTGGTGTACAGGTTATTGTGAAAGCCCTTATGGAGGCCGGTTTATTAAATGGTGACACGCTAACGTGTACAGGGGAGACATTAGCGGAACAGGTTGCGCGCCTGAATACCCCCGATGTCGATGGCACCGTGATTTATCCTGTAGCAAAACCTTACAAAGAAACTGGTGGCTTGCGAGTACTGGGCGGTAATCTATCGCCGGAATTTAGCGCCGTGTTAAAACTTGCCGGTGTGGAAGGTGGATTAGAAGACAACCGCTTTGTCGGTAAAGCGCGTATTTTCAATGGCGAACAAGCCTTACTCGATGCGCTGGAATCCGCGCCCGATAGTTTCCAGAACCATGACATGGTTATCGTACGCTATGAAGGCCCAAGTGGTGCGCCGGGTATGCCGGAAATGCTGGATTCCACTTCCAGAATAACCACCTTATGTCGTGAACGAGAGATCGTCGTTGGTTTAATGACCGATGCGCGATTCTCTGGTGGCTCGGTTGGATTGGTTATCGGACATGTCGGTCCGGAAGCTGCGTTGGGTGGCCCAATTGCATTGGTAGAAGATGGCGATGAGATAGTGGCCGACTTAAATAATAATGAGCTCAATTGCACAGAGCTTCAGAACGCAGATACATTTTCTGCGCGTAAGGCAAAGTGGGAAAAAGAGCTAGCCGATAATAACGGTATTCATCCATTGTGCGGTGAAGTCGATACACGTTTGTTAAATCGTATGCGTAAATCAGCAGTATCCGCTGTGTATGGTGCAGGTATGCACCCCGATAGAGATCTGTGGGTTCCGCAACCGCGTGATGCAGAGAAGTCTGGTTTTGTACCACAAAACAAGCACCGAGCCGGTTCGCAAAAAGCGTTCAGTTAGATTTCAGGTTGTGACAAGCCAGCGATGCATGCAAATGAATGTATCGCTGGCGTTATTCCTGCTTTGCCAAGTTCTTTGCTGACGAACTCACCTATTTTGAATAAGTATTTCGAATAAATATCTCGAATAAAGCAGGTTAGCCACACAGGCTATCAAGCCTTTCTATTTGACGTTAAATTTTTTCAAGTAACTAGAGGGTGACACTTTCAATACGCGCGCAAATGCACGCCGCATCCGCTCATCGTCTCCAAACCCGCATCGGTGCGCGACGGAAATTATAGATACGTTTCCCTCCTCCAACATACGGCGCGCAGCCTCCACTCGAATAACTTCAACCGCTTTAGCCGGAGTTCGCCCGGTTTCCTGTGAGTACAGCCGGGAAAAATGGCGAGGGCTCATGTTCACTTTGTTTGCAAGCTGGTCTATTGAAAGATTTTTTCTAAGGTTGGCTATTATCCAACTGTGCAATTGCTCAAATCGTGAGTTTTTGTCTGATGTCTGTAGTTGAAGCGCGGTGCTGAATTGAGTTTGTCCGCCCGGGCGAACTAAAAAAGTGACTAACGAGCGAGCCAGTGAAAGGGCAATTGATTGACCCAGATCCTCCTTGACCATAGCCAATGCCATATCAATGCCCGCGGTCACACCGGCAGAGGTCCAATATTTCCCATCTTGGACGAATATTGAATTCGGTTTAACTTCAACTTCGGGAAATTCGTTGGCGAATTGTTCTACAGACTCCCAGTGCGTGGTTGCACTGCGTTCGTTTAACAAGTTGCACGATGCCAATAAAAATGAGCCGTTGCACACAGCACAAACTCGCTTTGATCTTGCCGATAGCCGAATGATTTGCTGTTTTAACTTTTCATCCTGCATTGCGTTATGAACACCGGCTCCGCCAACGAGTATCAGCGTATCCAATTTGCGCCGTTTCAAATCTGAAAGCGGTATGGTGTTAACTGGAATACAAGTGTCCGTTTGCACAGCTGTACCATCAACTGACACAACAAATGATTCATAGAAGTGTTCACCACGTTCATTGACCGCATCGCTGAAAACCTGCAAAGGTCCGGCGAGATCCAATAGCTTGATATGTGGATAAACCACAAACACAACAACGTGAGGTGCTGCTTGTGTGATTGATGGTTTGGCAGATTTTGAGGGCATATTGTCATTTATGCCATAACTCGATTTGATAGTCTACCCACATCCTCCAAACGTACTGGAATAAACGTGCTTACATTGAAGCCTAATTGCGAATGCTGTGATGTTGACCTTGCACCCGATAATACTGATGCTCGTATCTGCAGTTATGAGTGCACGTTTTGCCAAGACTGCGCAGAAACACACTTTCTTGGTGAATGCCCGAACTGCACCGGCGGATTTGTGCCAAGGCCCATCAGGCCAAAGGAATGTCTGATAAAAAATCCAGGCTCGACGACGCGATTTGTGAATCAAAAACACTCGCATATCGCGACTTTCCGAAGCCGCAGCCCAACGATATAAAACCTTACCTAAAGCTATTTTCGTCAATGTGTTCTAGCGTTCGTTAATACCTGTATAGCATTCCAACCAATCTAACGCGGGTCGATCGGTTTCATTTGAAGACACTAAATAAGCGTCTTTGCGCCACAGTTGATTTTCGCGGTATCCCCAAAGCGTTAACCCTTCTACCGATTCGTGGTCATAAAACACGGGGAAGACTTCTTTCATTTTTTCTAACTGCGCCTGATTGTCTGCAAGGTTCATATCGAAACTGGCCAAGTACAGTGGTAAGGCTGTTTCAGCCAACTGATCAAGTTTGTTTTTCAATACTGTGGCGTCTGCTTCTTCAAAGAAATGCCCTTCAATGCCAATACCATCGATAAGATCGCGGGTTTTAAGCAGTTCTGCGATTTCTATAAATGCCGTACTGGTTTGATCTTCTGGGGTTAAGTTAAAACTGTTGAGTAGTAGTTTGCTATCAGGAAAACGGGTACGTGCCAGCTCAAATGCACGGATAATCCAATCCCAACCGGTATCGCCCTCGCCACCAAGCGCATCGATATAGCTCGGTTGTGTGTTCACAGGGTTACTAACGACATCGATATAATCCAGCGCTGGATAACGAGCGGCGATTTCATCGAACCACTCAATGATCTCCTCTGTTTGCTCCTCTGCGGTAAGAGCACCCATCCAGGCTGGCTGATTGCTACCTGATATTAGCGTGTGATATTTGATCGGGTAGTTAAAATCAGCGGCGTAGTTTACTGCGTTGTCAAGCGTTGGCCAAATCATGGTATCGCGTTGAGGTTCAACCGTATTCCATTTACCTGCATTCTCGATAGTTACTTGATTCCATAGCTGATGGAATCGCTCATCGGTGTTGGTCTCTGCGCGATAAATGTTGCCCAAAAATGGTTGAGTGTTAGCCGCAATTCTTGTTGATGGTGTGCAGACACCTTCCTGTCCGGCACCGGCTGTGTTTTCTTCATTGGTATTACCAGAAGCTGTGTCCTCAGAACCGGTTGCGCCAGTTGTTTCTGTGTCGCTTGTGCCAGGCTCAGTATCCGGTGTTCCGGCAGTGGTGCCTGAGTCTGTGTTGGTGGTGCCTGCTGTATCAGAACCTGCAGTGCTATCGGTAGAACTAGCGGTGGCTGACTCTTCAACATCAGAGCCGCTGGATGAGCTTGAACAACCCGATAGTATCAGGCTAGTAGTGAGAAGCAGTGTGCTTGATGCAATGCGGGTGTGTTGAAAGTATTTCATAACGGGGGTTGAGCGTGCCACTGGAAAGATAAAGGCGCTACTCTACCTTATCGTGCGAATAAAACGCGAATAACATGCCTCAGATTTCACTGAATGTGACGCTGGTTTATTCAGATACCTTCACTGGCACAAATGCAAACGCTTAGACATTGGAGTGAGGTATGAATACCTCACCGCTGGCGATTTTTCTGGCGGTGCGAATAACGCCTGCTGAAACAGGGTAGAGCGTATCGCCAACGCGTTCACGATGCATATCAACATCCATGGTGCCCAGGGGGTGTTCAAGCGTTAACGTTTTGTTCAGATTGTCTTTAAAGTCAATCAGCGAATCTGCAATGCTTCCTTGTATGGATGCGCAGGCAGACAAGCACTGTGAGCCGGTTACCGCGAGGGTCGGGTGCGTTGCCCACGGCATAAAATACCGTGTACACATATCAGCATCTGCTGATGCAGGCTCAGCCACCAAACCGAATTTCGGTGTAACCGATTGGCTGCAATCTCCCATGCCCATTAACTTTGCAGCGGCCAATCGTACGTTTTCCATGCGTTCGAAAAATGCTTTGTTGGCATCGAGTTCCTCGCGAGTCTCATGGCCCGATAATCCAAAATCGCTGGCACGCGCAATAACCATTGGCATGGCGAAATCGACACAGCTAACAAAAATGCCTTCAACCTCATCTTGAACATTGCCGGTTGGCAGAAGTGCGCCGGTTAACGAGCCGGCCACGTTGTGAAAACTGAGTGATATGGGGGCTGCGGAACCAGGTACTCCGTCAATGGTGGATTCACCGGCATAGGTGATGACACCTCTCGGTGTTTGTACGACAGATTCAACCGTTGCACCGGTATTAACGGCATGGATTTTCACGGTTGTTGTATCTGCTGTTGGGGTGATCAGACCCATTTCAATGGCGGCCGGACCCACTGCAATCATGAGGTTGCCGCAAGTGGGCTTATAGTCGACCAAGCGATCTTCAACGCTTACCTGAGCGAAGAAATAGTCAATATCGGCCCAATCGTTGGTTGAGCTCGATAGTATCGCCACTTTAGTTGTTACCGCATTCCCACCACCGATTCCATCAATGTTTAACGGGTGGCCGGAGCCTATGACTTTAATCAGAATATCGGATAACGAATCCCTGTCGGCAGGTAAATCTTTTGCGTGAAAAAACGGGCCACGTGAGCTTCCGCCACGCATAAAATAATAGGGAATTCCTGATTGGCTCATGTGTTTATTTCACTCGTGTCGCTTGTTCTTGAACTCTTGTTATGGTTGAGTACCGTTAAAAATTATGCCTTAAGTTCATTAACTTTTCAGGTTAAGTAGCCGTCATCATGCGATAGGCCATCCAATAAAAGTTAAGCCCACCAAGCACCACTAACCATTCAGTCGCCATGATGTGTTTAGCGTCTGTCATGTTACGCAAAATACCGCGCCCAACCCACGTGCCCGGTATGGTGGCAAGACCGAGCAGCACACCAAGCAATAATGTATCAGGGTTGAGTAAGTCCGATACTCCGTATACGCTGGCGCGAACAATGTTTGTTGTAAGAGCGATAGTGGCAAGCGTTGCAACAAATGCTTCTCGCTTCATACCAACGCCAAGCAATATGGGCATAAGCAACATACCGGGTCCTATCGCCATTCCGGATATGGTTCCGTAGACCGAGCCTGCACCCATTAACATGCTCTTGCTGGTTTTTATTTTCAATTTTTGGGTCCAGCGACGTAAAGGTATAGACAACAGAACAACGGTGCCTAACAACAAGGCAATGCTCGCGTTCGACATGCGTCCATAGGCTAACGCTGCAACAATGGTACAAGGTACAGCGGGAAGCATAACGCGCAAGTACGATTGCCAGTCAATTTTATTGGCATTGAAAAAAGCCCTTGCCCCATGACTGATCAACAGTGTAATGCTGAGAACGGGCACCACATTTTTTAAACCCAGAATTGGTGCGGCAAAAGCCGCTAGAAGAAAACCGCCGGCGATGCCGGTTGCACCGTGAATCATAGACGTAAAAAACGCAACCAGTAGCAATGCGATAAGCGGCAGCAGGCCGATACTGGCTAGTATTTCAGTCATCGTGTTCCATTATGGTGCTTATTCATGATGTTTATTCACGGTGCTCTGGGATTTTTTCTTTTTGGCTGAGTTTGCGCTCTGCAAGTGTAAAGTTGTCAGGTATAGTACCTGTTGATTAGCCTTTATGCTCAGAATAGCTGAATGTTCGAATCACACCTGTATCATCATCTTGCTCAAGCATTTTTGCACGAAGGCGTGAGCCATTGTTTTGCCTTGCTGGGCGATGCCAATATGAATTGGGCGGCCGCCTTGGCCGATGCCGGCTGCGAATTTAGCTACGTGCGAGATGAGCATTGTGCAGTAGCGGCGGCTATGTCGTGGGCTCGTACAACTGGCGAAGTAGGGGTGGCCACCGTCACTTGCGGCCCCGGTTTAACGCAAATATTGACAGCGCTACCAGCTGCGGTTCGCGCAAGTATTCCAATGGTTATATTCGCTGGCGAAGCACCAATTGGCGCTTCATGGTACAACCAGCAAATAGACCAGCAGCCGTTTGTTGAGGCCTGCGGTGCGCGATATGTACCGCTTCATCAGGCGGGCACAATGTGTCGGGAGGTAAGGGATGCGTTTCTGTTAGCGCAGATGGAACAAACGCCAGTGGTGTTGGGTGTGCCTGCCGATTTACAGGAATTGCCAGTCGATAGCGACATAGAGCTGCCACAGCCATCTTGCGAACTTCTGCCGGCGTACCATGCGATTCCTCCCAATGCAGACGAATTGGAAAAAGCCTGTACGTTGGTTTGCAACGCACGCCGCATTGTTGTAATGGCAGGCAGAGGTGTTGTGCTCGGGCAAGCGATCTCGGTTTGCGAGCAGTTTGCCGAACATGTTAATGGTTTGCTGGCAACCACACTGCCTGCCAGAGGGGCGTTTTATAACAATCCTTTTTCCATTGGCATTGCGGGTGGTTTTTCAACCGATGTGGGCAGAGCCTGTTTACAGGAAGCCGATCTGGTAATCGCCGTAGGTTGTTCGCTTACGCAACACAATTCAGATAAAGGTAAATTGTTTAACGCTAATAAAGTGTTGCATGTCGATCTTAAACCGTTGACCTTAAGTCAGGGTAGGGTCGCTGCTGCTCACCATTTACGCTGTGATGCAAACGCGGGTATGCGTGCGCTGTTAGACGCTGTTCAGCAATCGACTGCAAGCACTAACGCGTTTGAGGTAAGCCCTTGGCGAAACGATGCGCTGTGTAACAGAATAAAAAACACACCAGCAGATAGCACCAAATTTGACATAACAAAAGGCTTGCTCGACCCAAGGCATGTGGTCGCCAAGTTAGAGTCGGTTCTACCAATAGATTGGTTTATGGTTAATTCTTCGGGCCACTGTTCTTATTTTTTTGCACAAATGCCTAACAGACCAGTACATCGTTTTCTCACTATTCGCGAGTTTGGTGCTATTGGAAATGGAATAGCTTTCGCTATCGGTGTTGCCCGAGCGCACCCTGAGCGTACGGTGGTGCTGTTCGATGGCGATGGCAGTTTACTTATGCATATTCAGGAATTGGAAACAATTCAACGCCATCAATTGAACATACTCATTTGTGTGTTAAACGATGGCGCGTATGGTTCTGAGATTCATAAACTCCGTGCGGAAGGATTAAATGATACAGGCGCAGTGTTCGGGCATGTGAACCTTGCGCGCATCGCAAAAGGTTTTGGCATCGACGGCGCCGTATTCAATGATTCAGCTCAACACGATTCACAAATAAGCGACACGGCTTATAACAGCCTGAATGAGTTGTCTTCCCTGTTGAATTCTTTTCAGGCAAAGGGTGGTGCAGCAGTGTGGGATTTCCATGTCTGTGACAAAGTGGTTTCACCTGTTATCCGACGTTCCCATCAAAGCTCAGGCTAAGACCCGAATCGGATTACCTGCTTGCCATGCCAGAATGGCCT
>CAKZUP010000062.1 GCA_937922945.1 uncultured Granulosicoccaceae bacterium | reverse complement strand
CTTGCACAGCAAGCTGGCATAAGTGCTCGAACGCTCCGGCGTTTCGAATCCGGTGAAGGCGGAACGCTGGATTCATTTATTCGATTGCTTATGGCGCTCAAGCTCGATGGCAACCTGGATGTACTGATTCCGGATTCAACCATTCGCCCAATGGAACGCACTGGCAAGACAAAATCCGAGCGTTTGCGAGCGAGCCGAGCGAATAAAAAAACCAACAACGCTCAGCGCGAGACTTTAGCAAGCCACAACCAGGGCACATCAGCATCGCGGGGTGAACCCCGTTGGAAGTGGGGAGATGAGCAATCGTGAGTCAGCAGGTTACAGACGCCAAGGTCATGCTGTGGGGTACACAAGTAGGCGCTGTTACATGGGTAAAAGAACAATCGCTGGGTTATTTTCAATTTGCACCGGACTTTATTCCATCTGGCATTGAACTATCACCGATCACTATGCCATTGGCCCAAACCACTTACGCTTTTCCCGCACTGCCAAGAGACGCATTCAAAGGGTTGCCCGGCTTATTAGCCGATGTATTACCAGACAAGTATGGCAATCGACTCATTAACGCCTGGTTGGCAGAAAACGGTCGAGCACCTGAAAGTTTTACACCCTTGGAAAGGCTTTGTTATGTCGGTACTCGCGGTATGGGGGCATTGGAATTCGACCCGGATATAAAACGCAAGGCCGGTCGGTCAGGTGAAGTGGATTTTGCCCGATTGGTTGAGCTTGCGAATCGCGTGCTCGATGAACGGCTAAACTTATCCGGCCAATTGACAAGCGCCGACAATACCAAGGAGTTCGAAGATATTCTTCAAGTGGGCACTTCTGCAGGTGGGGCGAGAGCCAAAGCGGTACTGGCCTGGAATCCTGAAACCGATGCGTTTCGCTCCGGTCAGATCGACGCTGGATTAGGTTTTGAACATTGGCTGCTTAAGTTTGATGGCGTTGATAATAACCGAGACAAAGAACTTGCAGATCCGATGGGCTTTGGCTTAATTGAATATGCGTATTACAAAATGGCTGTTGCTGCAGGTATTACAATGATGCCGTGCCGAATTCATCATGAGGGTGGGCGTAGCCACTTTATGACAAAACGGTTCGATCGTGTTGTCGGTGAAGATGGTGTGACAGACAAACTGCATATGCAAACATTAGCTGCACTGCAGCACTATGACTTTAATGCTGCAGGCAGTTATGCATACGAACAGGCATTGTTGACTATAAGAGAACTTGGTCTCGGGCATAACTCATTGGAAGAGCAGTTTCGTCGGGCCGTGTTTAATGTTGTGTCTCGAAACCAGGATGACCATGTAAAGAATATTGCTTTTTTAATGGACCGTAGTGGGCAATGGACATTGTCGCCAGCCTATGATGTTACCTATTCATATAACGCATCGGGTGAATGGACAAGCCAACATCAAATGAGTGTAAATGGCAAGCGTGACCATTTTGAACTGGACGACTTAATGGCCTTGGGACGTGTTGCAGGGTTAAAGCCTGTTAAAGCGAAAAAGATCATCGCGTTGGTTTGCTCGGTTGTTGGGCGATGGATGGAGTATGCCAACGAGTGTGGTGTTAACGAAAAGATGGCGAGCCAAATAGGGCTGACTCACAGAGCTGATTTTATGCAGTAACCTGCAACATCTGGGGCAGATAATCTTAAAACTCTGGCGTTGGTCGAAGCGGCGTACCAGTCTGCTGAACGTCAATGTGTTGTTAACATGGCCGATATCTAGTTGCGTATTTCTGGATTTAAATTCGATTGCCCATTTTTTATTACTCCTATTAGCGCTTTAATATTCGGAGCATCACCATGAATCGCAGATCAGCAATAAAGTATTTGATAGGTGGCAGCGCGATTGCTGCTGTAGGTGGAGGGTACCATTGGTTAATGAAAGAGCGAGATCTGTCTGAGCTTGCGATGGATCTGATGTTAGAGAGGTTGAACGAACTGGACGTGACGCGTATCGAGAAATCAGGCGAATGGGAAGTTGCTCGAACGTTTAATCACTTAGCGCAGAGTGTCGAGTTTTCATTAGATGGTTTTCCGATATTAAAATCTCCGCTGTTTCGCAACACTGCGGGTCAGCTAGCGTTTTCAGTTTTTCAGGCAAATGGCCGAATGACTCACGGGTTGGATGAAGCCATACCCGGAGAGATTATTGATGGAGCTGGTTCTGATCCGCTTCAAGCTAGACAAAGGCTCATCGCGGCTCTTGCAAGGTTTGAGTCTCATGCCGGACAATTACAACCGCATTTTGCTTACGGCGAACTGGACAAAACCCAATATTCAATCGCACATGTAATGCATATTAGTAATCATCTGGAAGAATTTCAGATCAGTTAGTCGTTCTGGGTCTGTATGGGAGCTGTATTTATAAGATAAAGTACAAACAATACAGACCACAGGAACAGTCAATGAGTAAGCAACCCAACATCGTGTTCATTATGGCTGATGATCACGCATCTAAAGCTATTAGCTGTTATGGTGGCGGCATTAACCATACTCCAAATCTCGATCGGCTTGGTGACGAAGGCATGCGTTTTGAGCACTGCTACGTGACCAATTCAATTTGTACGCCGAGCCGTGCTGCAATTCTCACAGGTACCTACAACCACGTCAACGGCGTTTCAACTCTGGAAACACACATTGATAATCGTCTACCTAATGTAGCAAAACACTTGCGCACTGGCGGTTACCAAACTGCGATTGTTGGAAAATGGCATTTGGGAGAGGGTAAAAAACATGAACCCACTGGATTTGATTTCTGGTCTGTGCTTCCCGGCCAAGGTGACTACTTCGACCCGATCATGATTGAGATGGGAAGGGAAATTGAAGTGCCCGGCTACGCAACGGATGTTATTACGGATAAAAGCTTGGAGTGGTTAGATAGCCGAGACAACACTAAGCCGTTTTTCCTGATGTGCCATCACAAAGCACCGCATAGAGAATGGGAGCCTCATCCGAAGAATCGGTCTCTGTATCAGAATGACATACAGGTTCCCGAGACGTTCAATGATGATTATAAAAATCGAGCGAAAGCGGCGGCAGAGGCGAAAATGCGCATCAAGGACGACATGACATACGCAGATCTCGGTTTAGTTCAACCGGAGGGCGGTTCAGAGGTTGGAGAGCGTGCCACGCTCAACAGCATGAGACGTAAGATTCCTAACCCTGTCGATGTAACAACGTTGCGATTAATCGATAAAGAATCAGGTGAGGTATTCACTTTTAAAACGAGTGAAGAGCTAAACCACTTCAAATATCAACGGTACATAAAACGTTACCTTCGAACTATTGCGTCAATTGATGAGAGCGTAGGGCGGGTATTGGACTATCTTGATGAAAATGGCCTAACAGACAATACGATTGTTGTGTATACCTCCGATCAGGGTTTCTTTCTGGGCGAGCATGGTTGGTTTGATAAGCGGTTTATGTATGAAGAATCTTTTCAGATGCCTTTTCTCATTCGCTACCCAAAAGAAATTAACTCAGGCTCGGTCTGTAAGAATGTTATATGCAATGTCGACTTCGCAGCTACTTTTCTCGATATGGCCGGGCTTTGTATCCCAAGCTATATGCAAGGTAGGAGTTTCCGCCCGTTGTTAAACGGGCTTTTACCCGAAAATTGGTCTGAAGTTGCGTACCACCGATACTGGATGCATCGTGACCCTGATCATAATGCCTATTCACACTATGGGATACGTAACCAACGTTATAAACTGATTTATTGGTACAACGAAGGTTATGGATTACCAGGTACAAATCAAGGTGGAGAGGATAAGGAGTGGGAGTTATTCGATTGTGAGGAAGATCCACTGGAATTGTTTAACGTGTTTTCAGATTCAGCCTATCAACAGGTGGTAACTGAAATGACGGCAGCCTTAAACAGTAAAATGGCCGAAATCGGCGACGAGCCAGAGCACTAACGATCAAGGGTTCTAACATAATGAATCTATTACCCGTATATGATGGGTTATGCAATTCTATAATCGTATATTGCATCAGCTGCATAGTAGCTGTGTTAAGAATGGCCAATGCTTCTCATGATGATTATGTCAAGATGATCGAGTATTTGCCGTTCAATCATTTTTATGGGAATCAGTTGTTGGAGAGCGTTCTTAGAATCAATGTCGACAATATAAATCAGAAAAGTATAGTCAGTTTAACTAAGCGTGAACCGGAATGTTTGTTCTGTGGCAGTGAAGGTAAGACGGCATGGGAGATATCAGGAAATTTTGGTATTTCGGAACGGACCGTGGTTTTTTCTTTTCCAATGTTACTGAGAAGCTGGATGCCAGTAATCTACAGCATGTTATTTCGAAAGCACTACTGCACGGTCTTGTGAAACCCTCGATATAATTGTGCCTATATATCTGTGTAGTGCTTTATGTGCACTATATGAAGTTTGTTGTTAAAAGTATGTCGGTGAAGACCGATGTATCGCGACCTATGATCTTCCTAGAGCATTGAAGTTTACTTGGTGATGTAGCATTGTTAGTGTACTGCACTCTCCAGTGGCTTAGATCACTGTATTGATCCTGCATTTGGCCTGCCCAATAGAATAATACTTTCCGGTCTTGAATTTTGATTAACAAGTGTTTAAGGCCGGAGCTTCAATAAACTATTGTAAACCTGTACGTTCGATTTGCTCAATTCTACAAAACATTGTAAACGAACGCAGAATACCGTTCTGTAATAGGTCATAAGCTTCTAAGGTATGTACACACAGTCTAACTTAGGAAACCCGATGAATGATTCAACGCTGAATACACAACGCATGGCTAATGCGCAAAGACGAAAACTGCTGCAAGGGGCTGCTGCTGCGCTTGTTGCGAGCGCTGCGCCAGTTGTATCTGCGGCTTTTGCAGAGAATAGTTCCAATCCCGCTCTTAGCGGTAGTTTAGTCTGCGATATTGCAGACCCAATGAAAACACTGATTTTGCGAAACCACACGAACAGTTCAATAGTGCTTGAACATTTATCAGATAGTGCGTTGATGTTTGATGGCAGTATTGTCGATTGCAACAATGCATTTTTCGATCAAACGGTCAATATACCGGCGAATCAGGAAATAAGTCTCCGCTTCCCGAAACGACACCCAAAATCCATTGCACATGCAGTAGAAAATTATCAACGCGTACAATCACGTGTACAGCGTCTTTCAGATGGCACGCGGGTAATTCCATTTACAGCTACAGTGAAAGGTAGTGTTGCAAGCTTTGTTTAAGGCTGAATAGTCAGATACTGGCATGGCTACCGCAACACGTTTGTGTTCGGTAGCGGCTATTGATAGCCGCCTGATAGTTTATAAAGTTGCGCCAGATAGGCGTCTTGACAAATTTGATTGAAAAGAGATTGCATACAGTTGATATTGCAATCTATGTTGCCAATTCTAGCTTTTTACGACCTGTATTCAAATTGTTGGCAGAGATTCGTCCTTGAATCTTATCGGTTGGCTTAATAAAGCTCCGCTGCTGAAACTACTGCTTAGTGGTGTGTGTTCTATTGATAAAGAGCTTACAAGCCGCTGCGAACGGCCCAGGCTTGGTGGCTCTTCAAGTCATCTGAACAAGCTTCCAGTGTTAGTACTTTTATCTGATTGGCATCACTTCTGCCGGTACGTGTGGCGTCGGCTACGGTTAGGCACATGTCGGTTGCTGAGCTGGGGACAATTGTTCCTTCGCCAGAAAACTGAAAAGACTGTTCGTCAGAACCGTTACACGCCGACAGGCCAATTGCGGAACCCGCAGCAAGGGCAGAAACTTCTGCACAAACATCAAATTCTGGCATGTAAAGAATACCGTCGGCAAACTTCTCTGTATCAAAAATCTGATCTACCATAAGCTCACCCTGGGGGCTGTAGCAAGTGTGGCCTTGAAGGCCATCATCGGGGTTTGCTTTACTGCCTTGAGCCCGCGCAATGTCGATACAATAGCCACTTTGCGTATTGTCGAGCATGTCTTGCAGATAAATTTCAACGTTTTCGGCATGTGCGAAACGTGCGATAAATAATGAGAAGAAAATTGTTGCGTATGCCACTCTAATTAGGTTGTTTTTGATCACGAATCTCTCTCTAAATGCTCGTTTAAGGTTATTGAATGCTTGCTTTAAATCGTAATAAGTAGTGTCGACACTAGAAATGCGAACCAGTCTTAACCGGCAAATTGCAATTCACCGATTAGGTTGTTGTCGATTTTATACGATATTGACGGTAGCACTGTGCAAAAAATATGGAAATACGCTAACGATACATGCCAGAAGCTGGATTTTAAGAATGGACGTCAATTCTTCAGTAATGAGGCTATTTTTTGGATTTACCTCCATCTCCCGACTGTTCGTTTTGCTTGCTATTGTTGTCATTATCACCTTTGGAAGGCTGTTGTGATGGTGATCTGCCGCTATTATCGTTAGTGTCAGAGCTGTTATTTCTATTCCGATTGTTTGAATTTCGGTTTTCATCGTATTGCTTTTTCAAGCTAGCACGCTCGTCTTCCGACTTATTTTTGAATTCTTTATACAAATCACGCAATTTTGTTTTTCTGTCCTCATCCATATTTTGGAACCGATTAAATTGTTGTCTTAGCTCTTCGCGATCTTCATTGCTTAAAGACTGATACCGTTCAAATTGCTGTTTTGTTCGTTGTTTCGCATTGTTGTCCAAAGACTCCCATCGATTAAGGCCGGTTAGAATGTTCTCTCTTCTCGTCTCACTCATGTCGTCCCAGCTGTTGCTTAGTGGTTGCAGTTTTTGTTGCTGGGCATCCGATAATTCATTCCAGAGTGGAGCTGCAAATGCACTTCCTGAAACCATTAACATGAGAGCAGCAATGGCTATGATTAGTTGGTTCATTGAGAATTCTCCTCGGTTTTTTGTTCCGAGTCTTCTTGTGATTGTAAGAGGTTTTCGATATCCACACCCAGTTCTTCCGCTTCTGCTGTTTCACCCAGCCACTCAAGTAAGTCCATATCAAGCGGCTCATCTGCAGCTACTGCCAGCTTGAAAACCACCAGTAGAATGAAAATCAATATTGGACTTTTCATATTCACCCGGAATTACTTTCCATCCATTCCAGAAACTCAACCGATTGATAAAATTCAATATCGTCACTGGCACTTAGAAGGTTGAGATCTTCTATAAGCATCTGCTGAGACACCTGATTTTCCGTTGTCCATTCAGCTGGGCCACCAACTTGCGACGGATTCATTAGATTAAATTGTAGCCCTAAAAAAATAGCCGCAGCTATAACGGCGGTGCTACCAACAACAGTTGTCCAATTGAACCATGAAGCGAGTCGAGATCGAGCAAAGCTAATATTAGATTCGCCTACAGGCTCTTGTGCTAAAGCTTGGCGTCGTGCGGCGCTTAACTTACTGGTAGTGTTAAAGTCTAAGTGGTCGGCTTGGGAATCAAGATGAGTGCGCAATGAATCTATCATCCACTGATCACTTTTCAACAGTGAGCCATCGCTATTCAGCTCTTCTCCAATCGTTGGTTTACTGTTACTTTTGCTCTCGCTAGTTGGTTTCGTGCTCATTGTGGCTTGAACTCCTGTAAATGTTCACGCATAACATGAACAGCTCGAGACAAATGGGTTTTAACAGAACCTTCAGAGATGTCCATGGCTATTGCAGTTTCCTTTACACTCAAACCTTGCCATAGTCGCAGTACCAGAGTCTGCCTTTGCTTTAATGGTAGTGCAGCTAATGCAGATTCCATTGCACTGCTTAGTTCGGTGGAGCCGGCGACATTGTCTGGGCTACACTCATCAGAGGGTAACTGATCGACCGCTTCGGTTACTGGCTCACCTTCGGCACTATCATTGCCGAACCATTGTGCCAACCGACCAAAGCCGCGCTTGCGGTGTTGATCAGTAATTCGATTGTTCAGAACCTTATAAAATAAAGGCGGCCATTGCTCCGGCGGCTTGGTTGCATAGCTCTTAACCATACTGAACATGCTGTCCTGGACTATGTCCAGCGCAGTTTGGGGATCACGGCAAGCTGCCAGTGCGATAACATACGCACGCTTTTCAACCGAGGCTAAAAAACCATCCATCCTTTGCTGCACAGATCGATCTGAATGAGAATCTGCGGATTGTATGTCGTTTAAATTCAAACTTTGAGCGAAACCTGGAGTGTACATAGTGATTTTAGGCGATTGCGAACTGAAATGGGGCGGTTCGCTATCGACTTGTCCTGGTAAGCCGCTTTACTGTTTGCATTCTCATAATATATGTTTCCCTGATTTTAAATGTGGGTTAAAAGTGTCGTTATCGTTGTACAACGCACAGTGATGAAATCGGTTGACAATATACACAAGTTAATCGATCAAACCTCCTACAGGCAGTCCGCTAGGGACGGTTTCAGGCCGAGTTCGGTCGAACTGGCTGTCACTAAGTGCGTTGAGAAACTGCTCAATACGGTTAGCGCGCTGGCCATTGATGTTCGGTAAGTTCCTGAAATCATCATCCAGTGCATTGGTGAGGACATTCGGGTTTTCCGAGCGACCGGGGTTGTCATAGAAATCGATTACGTCCTCCAGAGAATCCTGTTGTCCACCGTGAAAGTAGGGCGCAGTAAATGCGAGTTGTCGCAAACTTGGTGTGCGGAAACCGAAATTTCCATCGCCAGTATCTGGAGTTTCCAAGCCGGCAGCTTCCGGTGCGCCAAGCACGTGTGTTTCGAAATCCGAAAATAATGGACCAGAGTGGCATTCTGCACAGCCGGTATCAACAAATTCTTCCATGCCCTGTATTTGAGCAGCAGTCATTGCGTTGGCGTCGCCTCGTACCCATCGATCAAAAGGGGCGTTATTAGCGATTAAGGTTGTCTGAAAATCCGCAAGAGCGGAGCCTAGCATGGACAGTGAGATATCCTGACTGCCATACGCTGAAAGAAATCGTCTTTGGTAATCGGCATTAGCATTCAACCGATTTAGTACTTCCGCCTCCATTTGCTCAATGGTGAAGTTATCACCTCGCATTTCCTGTTGCGAACGAATCGGTTCAAGCGCTTGTTCCGCTAGGCTTCGAGTTCTGATGTCCCAAAACATGGGTGCAAGCTCGGGGTCAAAAGCGCCGAGTTCGGTAATGCCATTCCACGCAGTATTCAAAACAGTGGGTGCATTGCGCGGCACAACACCGGTATGACCGACGACGCGATCTGGACCAGCGCCTACACCACCAACACCGATAGAACGGGCTCGCCCATCAGCGTACCCGAACTCTGGTAAGTGGCAGCTAGCGCATGCAATGTCGCCGTCACCGGAGAGAATAGGGTCCCAGAACAGAAGCCGGCCCAGCTCAACTCGATCGGCAGGGGGGGCCGCAATGGCGTCGGGCAGTGAAGTTAATATGACATTATCGATCTCGACTGTACGGACTTGACCAACCGCTACCACGTTCATTTGATTGTCTGTGCTGTTGTCTGAGTTGACGAGATCTTCAGTTATGTTTGTCCCCGTTAGCAGCTCGCCCCCTGCTGGAGCTTCCACCGAAACCGTCGCCGAATCTGAAGATGAGCCCTCTCCACAAGCGGTTAATACGCTGAGCAAGGCAAAGGTCAAAAACGATTTTCGTGCGTCTGCTGGTAGTAAAGCGGCCTTTGATTGCAAAGACCATCCTGAATCCGTTTCGCGTGGTTGGTGGTTGCATTGAAGATTTAGACACCAAAACGGTGTTTTTAAATGTACCATTTTTGAACTGTTGGACATGCGGTATAACCTGTACTTTAAAAATGTGCTTACCTGTTTCAACGCATGATCATTTAATCGGTTGACAAGAATCTGAAATTTGATTCAATGGAGCAAGGTCACAGTCAGTTATGTTCACTGCGTTCAGATTTGTGCGGTTGAACACAGTAACGCGGCGAGTGCGCCAACAGTGACTGCTGCACTACAGCAGCAGTCACTGTCACTTAAGTTTGCTGTGTTAATTGCGTCTTATCAGAATTAGAAGCGAGTTATCTGGCTCGACAACCGCGGTTGCTGGGTTATTTCTAAATGCGTCTTTACGGATTGGCATAGAACACATTGCTTTGCAGTTCATTTCCGATATTGGTATTGTTTCGAATTACCGTTGCCAGTGTTACGTTCTCCACCAAACCTAGTTCTTCATCGTTCAGGTAAATCTCATACCAGAACCTGTCACCATCTCTTAGTTCTGTAAACTGCTTGACCAGAATGGCTTGAAATAACTCGCCCATTTGAGAGCCCTGATTGGTCAAAGGCGCTTCGGCCAAGCCACCAATCCATAAATCAATTTTCGACACATCACCATAAGCGTCTTGCAGTGATTGATTTAAGGTAACGTCGTCACTGATTTGAGAAAAATCAGTAATCGGACTTAGGCCCATAATTTCCCTCATTCTGGTGTAGGTTGGCAAACCGTGGTCTCGACCGCGTTGAATATTTAACGCGGTAAGATCCAGTCCACCCGAGCCCGGTGCCCCGAACAACAGATTCCTCAACGGGTGAATCACTTTCACATCAATGGACTGATGTACTTGCATCGCCAATCCGCGCAATATTGGATCGATATCGTTTTCGCTACGCAGTAGCTGTGGGGCTCGGAAAAATGCTTGGTCTAAGGCTAGTGGCCCTTCGGATATCGATGAACCATCGGCGCCAATGCGCAGCAGTTGTTCGCTGACCATACTATGACCTAACCGGTATGCCGCAGCGGAAAACTCGTTATAAATGGTTGGATTAACTGAGGCATCGTAGCCGGTATAGGGTGGAATTGCACCAGCACCAATTAAAGAGGGCAGGTGTTCGTTGTAAGTGATAATTTGAATTTCCGCTACCACTAATCGTCTTGCAGCTTGAAAAATGCTCTCAGCATCCGCGTTCGGATTGTTAGCTAATAGCTGATTGGCAAGACGATTGTGCTCACGCACAAACAAGGTGTGCATAGCTGCCAAGCCCACTTGTTCGTTCGCTCTGATATCACCGGCTAAAAAAAGTGTGGTTGGATCGGGGACAGGCCCGTTTGCGTTAACAAGGCTTTCCGTATTAAACGGCAGTAGATTTCCGTTGCTGGTTTTTAAAAATGGGCTGTTGGGTCCGACGCGTAGCGCTGCAGCTCTTTCATCTGTGGAGCCATACACCATAGAGCCGTCAATCCAGCTGCTTATTTCGTTTTCTTGTTCGCGCACGTTAGTGACATCTGTGCCAGTTTCGGGGTCGAACAACGCGCGGTTGAATGCGATAACTGCCGTGCCGGTACCTGCCGGATCGAAATAGCGATCGCCAATGGGCACAGGAATATCTTGAGGTTCATCAGCACTGCCATCGGTTAAGTCAATGTCGTGATCAATGAACTGCCCCCACTGCCAACTAAAATCAGTGGTTCCAAATGGGTTGGGAATATTTTCTCCGGCTTCTTGATTAACGATAGTGTTACTGATTTCTCGCGCGCCGGCTTTGTCGGTGTAGATCATGCTCGATGTTCCGTCGCTATAGTTCGCTTCACCAATCCGCTGCAAATGGGAAAACGACGAACCCCAATCATTAAAGGCTTGGTTATTGCCACTGCCATCAAAGCTGCGTACTTCAGTGTTGTCTACCATAATAGGGCCAAAACCGTTGTTTTGATTGCGTTGGCCACGGGCGTTGTTCCGTCGATCATTTCCATTATTGGGTATACCTTGCGGAGAACGGTTATTGTTACGCAGATTGTTCCCGTTCCCGTTCCCGTTCCCGCTCCCGTTCCCGTTCCCGTTGTCGTTGTCGTTGTCGTTGTCGTCCCCTCGGTTTACCGCATTGGTAATGACGCTTTGTGATGAATCAGGTTCGAAACCTGTTTGTCCTGTATTGTCGTTAAATCTTAAGTCGACGTTGTCTTGTGCTGCATTGTCGTTATCGCCGTTATTGCCGCAAGCAGTTATCGCGCTCACCAGCAACAGGGCGATGGATGGTTTAGTGTAACGAGTCATTGTTGTATTCGCTCTAATGTAAATAAATAAAAATAAGGGTTCCGTGCCGTTGTTTAGGCAGGATTGGATGAAGCCACAGGCTTTACTCTGGAGAGCGTGGGGATAAAAAATAACGATGAGACAACCACTGTCAGTACGAATAGGCCATAGGCGCTAAAAAGCGTTGCAAAAGGCAATCTTCCAAGCGGTCTTGACATACCAACAAACGCTGCCAACAGCCAATGACTGGTGCTTAGTGCGCCCGTAACAACCAGTAGTACCGATTCGCCTGCTGTTATGCGTCCAGAATTATTGGTCAATACCGGAAACGAAATATGGTGTAACAGGATTCCGTTTAACGTCAGCATACACACGCACATAAGCTTTAGCAGAAGCTTTGAGTTGGTCATTAGAATGCTGGGCAGGAAGCCAGTATCGATATAAATTATGGTTAAGCCAGTTGCCCAGAGTAAAAGTAGAAGCACTGAAACGGATTTGGCTGTCGCAGCCAATTCGTCATGCGTCACGTGGCCAAAAAACAGGGCAATGTCTGTTTTCAGTATGGAGCTGATTGCGAAAATACACAGACCTAAGTGGCTGTACAGTAAGCCTAATCTGAGCCATTCGGTTGTAGTAATTAGCTTAAACGTGGTGATTAGTTCAAACATGATGTCAAGATTTTTATGGACTTGAACAGAACAACGCGGCAGCGCTAATTTGGTTGACAGCCCTATGTTAGGGCGCATTGTCGTTGCCCTGGTGTGCACGAGAGCACAGGTTACTAGCCGCTGTAATGTAATACGATGGCATCTATGACCACATCGACATTGATTCAGGCAACGTTGGTATTTCTGACTCGGTAAGGAGTAGTACTGACTCGCAGCAGCGGCACCTGAAGTCATTATCCACACAGGTCTGGCCGGTTCGGGTTGTTCTATTAACTCCGTGGACCACAAAGGCCCACTGGATCCGATGCTTGCTTTGTTGGCCCTAACTGCGGCTATTGGAATTCGCTGGAGACGTAAGTTACAAATTAGCCCTGAATGAGTGCAACGGTATAAAGAGGATATGACTTAAAAAGTTGGATAAGATAAACGCCTGCATAATGCTGGCGTTTTTCAGTTTCGGAGGTTGTTCATCGCGCTGGCACTGTTGGTTGTTATCAAGTGACAACAATAGTGTTGAACCAACGTAGTAGGTTTTCCTACTGAGCGTATTGGCCTGCCAATAATAAATCGTACTGCTCTATTTCAAAATTTTGCGTACTCACCTGACGAGTGGCCAATCGAATCACTTTTTCGGATGAACAAAGCGTTTGTGCCTGACTTGCCATCATAACGCCACCCACATGATGAGCGCGCATTAGTTCAAGCCATTTACGACCACGGGACAGGCCGACAGTCGTCGAGAGTTCAAGTAGTTGCTCATCGCTTGCATAGCCTGGCATATACGCTAATGGCATGCCCTGTCCCTGATTCGCTCCCATCCAGGCCATGACGGAAACCGGTGGTACGGTTGATGCGCCCCAATCGGTTAACCAGGCACGCATTTGACCCACTTCCATTGCCTGATTCTGCAGAACTTCTGCCGCTGCTGCCTGCACAGCATCGCCAGTATCTCTGCCGAGTACCCGTTGGCACATGACCAGCGCCTGCAAGTGATGGATGCTCATGTCCTGACAGAAACCAATGTCGGCATCGGTTGGTTCAGAAGCAGCTGCATTCGATGCGATTAAAAGTGACGCAGGTAACACGGCGCTGGCGGTGAGCAGCTGTCGTCGCCTCATCGCTATTGACTTCATCGTGGGGGACGTCCGGTACCGCCAGTACCAGCTTCAACAACACCTCTGTAACATCCAAGCGTGTAGGGAAAGTCGTCGGTTGTGTAATAGGCGTAGTTACCGTTCGCATCCGTTCTGCCATTGCACTGGTCGAGATCGCCGGAGCCCTCTACAAAGGTATGCGCAGAAAACGTATCAGTTGCAAACAGCGAAGGATCGCTAAGGTACCAAGATGACGTGTACTGGAAGTTACCTGAATAAATCGGGTATCCGTCTAACGCGTATCCGAACAGTTGTGGTTCCGGTGTAGCTTCCGCTTCAGAGAAAAGGCAGTAGTCACTGCCATCCACATCGAACGTGTGATAGTGATAGCCAGTGGGGCCATTATGTCCGCCGCATTCGGTGAAGCCACCGCCAAGTGATAATACATCTCCACCTGTACCTTCTGTAGCGCCGAAAATAGGAATGCCATTGATGGCGATGCCCAGCGCGCCAAGTGCCGGAACATCGCTAACGGCCTCCGCAACAGTGGGGGTCGCAGTAATCGTGATTTCCAGATCGTTTGCTTGCGGGTTTCCCGGAGACGTAACAATGTAAGGAAAATCCGGTATTTGATTTGAGTTGATTACGACATTGCTATCAACACAGGATGCGCTAACAAATGGCTCGGCTAAATCTGCGTTTGCCGACCCTTTAGTAACAAATTTACTGGCTATTTCTTCGCAGGACAGAGCCGGCAGAGTGAATTCGTCCGTGTTTGATGCTTCACCAGAGGTGTCTGTTTCTCCTGAGGTGTCCGTTTCACGAGAGGTGTCCGTTTCACGAGAGGTGTCCGTTTCATCTAATGATGACGCTGCATCACCGTCGTCATTAGAGCTGCAGCCACTGACGAACAGTATCAGTATAAAAATGATACTGGCGTTTAAGCGCTGTATCGGAGTATTAAGTGTATTCATAAGTAGTTTTTCAGTTGCTGTGTTTGTTCATACGAATTGCATGGGGATGTGAACGGGATTTATTAAAACCTTGCTAGGTTAATGCAGTGTTCTATCGACAATACTCACCTTGTTTAGTAACACCTGCGTCTGTAACGGTGCGTGTCTGGAACGCATAACACCCGCTTTGCTCGGTTGGTGCGTACTGCATGTAATAAGCTTCACTTTTATAGGTATAGTCCATCCGACGGGTTCCTGAGGCATCTTCAGTAAACGTGAGGTCCTGAACTCCACCCGCAGGTGGCCTTCCAGCTTCGCGTGTTGGTTCACCGGGTGCGGGAGACAATGGTTTAACTCGCGGTAAGCTTCGCACGCTGGCAACCTCGCCCATAAGGCATTGCACGATGTAAGGCGCTGCTTGCGATGTGTGATAACGATAGCCGAACGTCTCATCTTTCTGCCCATTGCATACATCCAATGTACCGTCGGCAATGCCTGTTCCATCCGGATTCTTATCACCATAAATTGGAAAGCCATCGAAGGCCCAGCCAATAATCGCATCGTCGCCGGCGTTGTCCATTTGTTCAATCATGCAAGTGGGTTTAACGTGGTAATGATAATCATCACCGCGTCCAGCGTGACCGCCGCAGATATCCAGCTGTTGGGTAATCAGCGTGTCGTGTTGTGTCTGGTGATGGTAGAGGTCTTCTTCTGACATTTCACCGCCGGCGGTGTAATCGTATATCGGTACACCATTAACGGCCACGCCAAGCGCGGCATCTCGGGTAACGGGTGATGAACTCAGTGCGGGTTGCAACGGAATCGGCGCGGCATAATCAGCTGGGACGGGTAGCTGTTCATTCGTTCCAACAATACCTGTCATTACTTCATGATCGGGGTAGGTATCTGATGCAATCACTGCCTGACCTGCAGAGCAGGCAACAGTGACGTCATTGCTAAAGCCTGCATCGGTTATTGATGCGGTGATTGCGGCGCAATGTGACTGTTCATCGTGGGCAGCAACCGGCATTGTTAGCAGCGTAGCGCTTATAGCAGATGTGTAAAGCATCCACCTGCGCAATTTGTGAGTGCTTAATGTGATGTTGATTCCCATGCTGATAAAATGCTCACTATTCAACGGTGAATCGACATAAGACCGTGTTGTCAGTTTCTAAATCAGCTCCCCATATCAGTCGGGCATTGGAGTCCCAGGAGATGCGGTCGTAGCCGCCTTTCGGGCTGACGGCACTTTCGCTGTGTTCTGTTGCTGCCGCCCAGTCAGATGCGTCGAAGCTGGCTCTATCCCAGTCCATAGGGACATCGGTAGTTTCAAACCCACAGGCACCCTCACCAGCAACTGGGTTATCTTCCTGCTCGCAAGATTTATCTATGGGGGCTTTATGTACAACCATGCAATTCCAGTCATCGGAGGTCACAGCGACGGTGTTACCGCTCTCATCCTTGATTTGAAGAATTACGCCGCCATCGCCCATCTGTTGCCTGCGACTTCCAATGTATTCCAGGCCTGTGTCGTTTTCTTTAAAGTCTTTTGCAGTCAGGCCGAGTACGAAAGGGCGTTCCGCTGTAAACGTAAAGCTTTCTGCGTTGAACGATCGCTCAGTGGTAATCGACACACTGTCTTCGGCAACTTGTGCGCCATTCACGTTCAGTGAAAACCAGTTATCAGCCCAGACGTCGGCGGAGAATGTTTCGGCTGTAGCCGAATGTGCAAGTAGGAAAAAAACTGAGCCTGCAGCATAAGACAATGTAACGGTTGAAATTTTAAGCATAGTTAACTCGCGTTAATCTCATGGGACAACAGATTTGATTGGCATTAAGTATGTCATTCAAATGTGCAAGAATAATGAAGCTGGCTCGGGGCCGCGGTAGGTCAGCTGTCGAGCAGCTTATGGGTATTCTGCCTGTTAAACCGATGCAGGTTGGCGATGGTAAGGTTCGGGTTAACGCACTAGTGCAACTCAATTGTGCACCTTTTTAACGCACTGGTTTTTTAAGCATCACTTAGCGAACTTTCCATAACCCGGCTCTGGCGCCCTCGGTTAGTGCCAGTACCAAGTGATAGAGCAGCCTGCTTAATGCCTCAGACCAAATTGGCTTACCGTTGCTATCGAGTTGATTGACAAAAGCGGCATGGTTGGCAAAGTACTGTCGAAAAACCAATAACATCAGCTGCTCAGCATGGGTACTGTGTTCACCCAAGTGTTGTCTGATCGCGTAGGTTTTGATTGCTTCTGTTTGCGGCCAGAGTAAAAAACGATTTTCATAAAAGCTTATATCTGATGCAACGGCGTCAAACGCTGCACCTCGCATTACACCGGCAGTTGCAAAACCATGATTGTCAGCATACGTTAATAGCTTATCGGCGATATTTCGTACATTGGTATCACCGCCCAATTCGGCTTCACGATAGAGCAGCCATGCCCATTCACATTGATGGCCTATTTCACGACGTTGGCCCTCGTGACCAGGAAGCTTGGTCAGGTTGGGTGCAATGAATTCTATGATTGTGCCGCTAGACTGATCGTAAAAATACTCAAGGCCCTTGGTTCGCATAAGCGCTGCACGGTCAAGCCAAACAGCGTGTTCGCTCATTTCGTATGCCTGAAGCGCGGCCTCATACAGATGCATATGCGGGTTTTGTGCTCGTGGAGGCGCGTTGGGGTGTGTTGCGTCGATGAGGTTATCGTGTTCCAGTAACAATCCGGTTTCACTGTCGGTTAAATGGTTTTCTAATGCTGACCAGCATGCTTCAATAACCGGGTTAATGTTGTCATGCGGGTTTAACTTTCCCCAGGTGGAAAAGCCCAACAACACAAAGCTTTGGTCATAACTCATGGCTAGATTATCTTCAGGCTGACCAGTGGCTTGCTTGTTGGCGGCACGCGCTCGGCTATAGCACCCTGATGTTTTTTGAAACGCTGGCACAGCATCGCGGGCTATACGTGCGGCATCCTTAAACAGCGCGTTATCGGTTATCAATGCCAGATGCGAGAAGGTAAAAAGTAATCTGGACTGTGCTAATACAGTGCGTCTGTTGCGTTGCAATGGTTGTGCATCGTGGTCGAGCAGATCGTAGAAGCCAAATCCTTCCGGATCTTGGGCGCGCTCGATCCAGCTTGGCAGAAAATCGCCAACGAACCAATCAACCCAGTCCTGAATCGACGCTGTCTCGGCAGGTTGATTGTTGGTGAGTGTATGCGCTGATAGTGTGGTGTTCAATTTTTATCGAGTGCCTTTACCGCTTCAAAGTCAGCGGGTTTGTTGCGATTCTCGCGAGTAATAGAGACCCCTTTTCAACAGGCCGCTGGTAGCAAGTCTGCCATACTTGTCAACTAGTATGGTAGTATGATAGTTTCTGTGTTAACCAGTGTAACAGGGAATAGGAATGCGGCAAACGTGGCGTTGGTTCGGTCCGAACGACGCGGTCTCCATTGACGAACTGTTGCAAGCAGGAGTGCAAGGTGTCGTCACGGCGTTGCATCATATTCCGCCAGGGGAAGTCTGGTCTGCGGAACAAATTAAAAGGCGGCAGCTCGAAGTTTCTGTTAGGTCCGATGGGAGCACTTCCGGGCTGAATTGGGATGTGGTTGAAAGCCTCCCGGTATCGGAAGATATCAAACGGCAAACGGGTGACTGGAAACAACACGTAGAGAGCTACCGACAAAGCCTGACTAACTTGCACGCTGCGGGTATTGAGGTCGTTTGCTACAACTTCATGCCTGTACTCGATTGGACACGTACAGACTTAACCTATCGATTGCCTAACGGTGCAACGTGTATGCGATTCGATTTTGTCGACTTCGCGGTGTTCGATATTCATTTGCTTAAGCGCAATGGTGCCGTTGACGATTTTCCACCCCATATTGCTGAAGCAGCCCATAAACGTTTGGCTGATATGTCTGATGCGATGCAGGCAAGCCTTTTGAACAATGTCGTGTGTGGGTTGCCGGGTGCTGCACAGACAATGTCGGTAGACGATGTTCGTGAGCACTTATCTGCCTACAACACTATTTCAGCCGAAAAGCTACGCGCAAATCTTATCGACTTCCTCTCCGAAATAGCACCACATGCGCAAGCGTTGGGTATGCGGATGTGCTGCCATCCAGACGATCCGCCTTATCCATTGTTGGGTCTGCCAAGAGTGGTTTCCACGGAAGCTGATTATCAACAATTTATGGACGCAGTAGATATCAGCGCGAATGGCGTTACGCTGTGCTCAGGCTCTCTCGGGGCTCGCGCCGATAACGACTTACGCGGCATGATGGGACGATTGGGTGATCGCGTGCACTTTCTTCATTTGCGCAACGTGCAACGAGAAAGCGATGCGCTGTTTGGTAGTTTCCATGAATCTGAGCACCTTGAAGGTGGCACTGATATGGTTGCACTGATTGCGGCCGTGTTGAAAGAAGAGTGTAGAAGAACAAGCACGGGACGATCAGATTGCATCATTCCATTCAGGCCTGATCATGGTCAGAATATCCTTGATGATCACGGGCGTCGCACGCAACCCGGCTATCCCGCGATTGGCCGACTGAAAGGGCTTGCAGAGTTAAGAGGAATAGAAGCGGCCTTAAGTCACCCGTTAAACGGTGCTGTTAGCTAATGAGCACTCGGCTGGATGCGCTAAATCGTGTGAACAAATCCGTTCAACTGCCCGGTTATGTGCCTGAAGAACATCAGGTTGGAATTGTGCATATTGGCCTTGGCGCTTTTCATCGGGCACATCAAGCGGTTATGACAGATGATGCATTGGCGCATCACGGTGGTGATTGGCGAATTATCGGTGTCAGCTTACGCTCAAAAACCGTTGCAACTGAATTGAACACACAAAACGGTTTGTTCACGCTGCTGGAAAGGGGGGCGGAGAATACCAGCGCTAGAATTATTGCCTCGATACAAAAGGTTATTGCGGCCGAGCCCGCCGCAACGCTTGCGATATTGTGTGAGCCGGCGGTGCGCGTCGTTACACTTACGGTAACCGAAGCTGGCTATGGTATTGACCGCGAAACTCGCTTGCCTGATATGAGTAACACGGTTGTGTTGGCCGATCTGGCTAACCCAGATAGCCCGGTTGGTGTGTTGGGGTTGCTGGTGGCATCGCTCGATCAACGACGCTTGTCTGAAGTCGCGCCATTCACTGTATTGTCTTGCGACAATCTGCCAGAAAACGGTTCGCTGCTGCGCGATGGTGTAGTTGGTTTTGCGCAAAGCGCGTATGGCAATGAACTGGCAGAGTGGATAGAGAAAAATGTTGCGTTCCCCTGTTCGATGGTCGATCGCATTACACCTGCCCCCACGAGTGAAACTTATGCGCAGGCCACGCGGTTAACCGGCTGCAATGATAAGGCAGCGATTGAAACCGAGGCTTTTTCACAGTGGATTATTGAAGACAGCTTTCCAAGCGGTAGACCGAAGTGGGAGGCCGGAGGTGCAATCTTTGTTGATGATGTAACAGCTTACGAGCGTATGAAGCTGACGATGCTTAACGGTAGCCATTCCATGTTGGCCTATAGCGGATTTTTAACGGGCAATTTGTTTGTTAGGGATGTGATGCGCGATAAACACCTTGCAAGGCTTGTACAAAGGCACCTTCATACTGCTGCATCATTGCTTCATCCGTTACCGCGAATAAACTATAACGAGTACGCAGAGGCATTAACTGTGCGTTTTTCGAATCCTGCCATTGCTCATCAAACCTTCCAGATTGCTAGTGATGCCACTCAGAAATTACCGCAGCGCATATTTCAGCCAGCACTTGACGTATCGCGCGCTGAATTTAGCTTTGGTGGTAACGATGATCGAGCCATGAGCGTGCGACCATTTGCGTTTGCCACCGCCATGTGGATGCGGTTTTGTCTTCAACAACACGATGATGGCACTCGTTACGAACTGCAAGATCCTCGTGCCGGAGAAATCACAAGCAGCATAAAAGGGATAGGCAGTGATGCATCATTGTTATCTGAAGCGTTCCATGCCATACCCAATCTGATTCCAAAAGTGTTAAGCCAGAATGACTACTGGCGTGAATGTATCGCTGAGGTTCTCTCGCTTGCGATGAGCGAAGGCTGTATTGCAGCAACTAAAAACGAAGCGCAACTTTACGGCGACTTACCCATAATAAAGATTGATTAGACCGTTATAGCGATGCATAGTGCAACGGGTAGACGGCACTGTTGGAACTAAAAAATCGGTAGTTGGTAAGACAGTTTTAGTAACGCACAGTTTTTTCTGTGTGGTGGTAAATACAGTACTGAATGCTTGCGCAGTATTCGTAATGTAATGATTGGCCCGGCGAGCCGGGAACGATAGCGCTAAATCGCGGCCTGGCCGCATAACTGAACGTTGGAGATTCTAAATGAGTATATTTAAATCGACATGTGCGATAGCAAAGGCTGCGGCCGTTGCAACCGTTTTGTCTACAACCGCATTCACCGCTAATGCTGCTGATATAACGCTTCGTGGTGCAAGCTTATTTGATGAAAACCATGCCTATACCAAAACACTGAGAGAGTTCGAGCGACTCATCGGAGAAGGGTACGAGGGTGACATCGAATTCGAAATGCATCTGAATGGTGAGTTAGGTGATGAGAGTGATTTTGTTACTTTTCTACAGCAAGGCGTCGCTATTGATTACGCGATTATGGCACCGTCTAACATGGCGGTATTTGCCCCGGCTATTCCTCTAATGGATATGCCGTTCTTGTTCCGCGATCTTGATCACTGGAATGCTGTGCTGTCATCCGATGTACTGAAGCCGCTGGAAGAAGAGCTGTATGAGAAAGCCGATATCAAAGTCATTGGCTATGCTGGTGGTGGTACGCGTAACTTGGCTTCAGCAAAGCCCATTGCCAATATGGATGAGCTTGGAGGTCACAAAATGCGTGTAATGGGTGCGCCCATCCAGGCAAAGATATTCTCTGCAATAAGCGCTGCACCTTCGGCTATCGCTTATAACGAGGTGTATAACGCCATTCAAACGGGTGTTATTGCAGGCTTTGAAAATGAAGCTGCATCGATTCAAAACCTGAAATTCTATGAAGTTGCTCCAAATATCACTCTGACTAAACATGCGATTACGGTACGACCTTTAACCATGAGTGGTAAGACATTTCGTAAGCTACCAGAAGATCTTCAGGCTCTCGTGCTTGAGGCTGGTGCAAAAGCGGGTGCTATCGGGCGTGAAATTGAAAGCCGCGAAGACGGTGAAAAGCTACAGGAAATGGCCGACGCCGGGCAAATCACAATAACTGAGTTTGAGGGTCGTGAAAAACTGCTTGAGCTGGTTGTTCCTGTACAGGATGAATTTGCTGCCGATCTGGGTGCGGCGGAACTGTTGGAATCCATACGTTCTATGTAAGCGATTCGCGTTATGCGATTGTGGCGCACCGTATTAGGCGGTGTGCCATTTCAGTTCGAACCACTTGGAGATTATGAACTTGATTGGTTTAATGCTTGAGCGCTTTTGTATGGCGTTACGTGTTTTAGTTGGCGTGTTAACCATCGTGTTAGCGTTGCCTGTGGCCGCCCAGGTTATTGCGCGTTATACGGGCATCATCCCAGTTTATTTGTGGACAGAAGAGCTGGCCACGTTCATTTTTGTCTGGGTCGTTATGATTGGTTCGATGATCGCTGTTTGGGATGGCACACACTTTCATGTGGCGGTGTTGCCTGAGGCGAAGTCGCCGTTGTTAAGTTTGCTGCAAAAAGGCTTTGTGCTGGTTTTGCTGATTTTTTTCGGGCTGATGTTTGCATGGTACGGAATTGAATATACAAAGTTTGGGTCGATTCAGAACTCGGTAATGATGGGTGCAAATATGGCGCTCACGCATGTATCTGTGCCATTGGCTGGCTTGGTGTGGGCTGTTTTTTCGGGGTACAGATTGTCTGAGGCAATCCGGGAATATCGTGACGCGAGGAGCGCATAATGATGATTATCCCTACGGGTATGGCTTGCGGCCTGTTGGTCGGTGGGTTCCTGTTGCTGGTTATACTGCGAGTACCGGTGGCCTTCGCGCTTGGTTTGGCAACCATTCCGGTTGTTGTTCTCGATTTACGCTTAACGCCGTTCATCCTGCTTGACCGCATGTTCCAGTCATACAGCTCGTTTATTTTACTCGCCGTCCCGTTTTTTCTGCTTGCCGCAAATTTGATGAACTCAGGCAAAATCACCGACCGTATGATTGAACTGGCAAAAGTCATGACCGGATGGCTTCCAGGTGGGCTTGGTCATGTGAATGTGGTGGTCTCGATGCTGTTTGCGGGCATTTCCGGTTCGTCAACGGCCGATGCTGCAGGTTGTGGAAAAATACTCATACCGGCTATGAAGCGTGAAGGTTTCGATGCCCGATTTGCGGTGGCGATAACCGCTTGCTCATCGGTAATGGGCGTGATTATTCCACCGAGTATTTTGATGGTTGTGTGGGGCGGTGTTATGCAAATATCCGTTGGCGCACTTTTTCTCGCCGGCGCCATACCCGGCTTGATGATAGGGCTTGCACTATTGGGTACGGTGTATGGTTACGCGAAAGTGTATGGGTATCCGACAACCGGGCGGCCGACGTTTAAACAATTCTGGAAGGCGTTCAGTGGTGCCATATTGGCTTTGCTAACACCGGTATTCGTTGTGGGTGGCATCGTTGGCGGAATTGTTACCCCAACGGAAAGTGCCATCATTGCAGCAGCCTATGCCATGTTGTTGGGTCTGGTGGTTTATAGAACGGTCAGCTTTCGACAGCTCGGACATATTTTTTATGATACGGGTCGCTTCGCATCAATATCACTTTTTGCTATCGGTACGGCCACCGCATTCGGTTGGTTGCTGGCCTACTATAAAGTACCTCGACTCATCGTAGAGTGGCTAACACTGTTTAATGCAGGCCCGTTTGAAACCGGACTCATAATCGCGCTGTTGTTTTTACTTTTCGGTCTTTTTATAGATGCTATTCCAACGATTATTATATTAGGCACCGTACTTATGCCTGTGGCCGCCGGTGCAGATATACACCCGGTTGTGTTTGCCATCATCGGCATTATTTCACTTGCGTTTGGACTTGTAACGCCACCCTATGGATTATGTTTGTTGATCTCCTCGGCCATAGGTGAGTTAAATGTAGTTCAGGTGTTAAGGGATGTAGTGATTATATTAATCCCGATGTTAATCATACTGATATTGGTCATTCTTTTCCCTGAATTGGCACTATGGCTACCAAGGCAGCTAATGCCTGCCACGTTTTCAGGTTGATGGATTTTTCAGTTTGATAAATTTTTCAGACCGATAAATTAATGATGTGCTTCAAACTGCAGATTAAACATGGAGAACACGATGAATATTCACTTGCGCTGCTTTGTGCCCGCAATGGTACTTTGTTCGTTGAGTGCCCACGCAAATTCACCGGTGACTGCTAATTCTGCGTGTGATGCAAATGATGGTCTGGTTATAGTCTCTGCCACTGATGACGGACTGTACGAGGAAACACATGGTCCCGAGAATGCCATTGACGGAAATTTGGATGCTGAATCGCGTTGGTCTAATGAGTCACAAGGCTCACCTAAAAGTCTTTTGCTTAACCTGGGTGCTGTGCAGACGGTCAAGTCGATTAGCATCGCCTGGTATAAGGGTGATAGTCGTCGGGCATATTTTGCGGTGGAAGCATCAAGCAACGGTGCAGACTACCAATCGGTAATAACCGACCGGCAATCCGGTGGAACAGCGCTTGATTTTGAATCGTATCCAATTGATGCAGTGCAAGCACAGTTTATTCGTATTAATGGGAACGGGAACGAATCTAACGATTGGAACAGCGTTGTTGAGGTGGCTGCTTACGGTTGCGGTGAATCGGTGGAACGACCAGCTACGCCGGTGCTAACAGAGCGAAAAGGGCAGGGTGTTATGGGGCTTCGTGTAGATCGGACGCCAGGAGAAAACTTTGATTTATCCGGTTGGTACGTTACTACGCCTGCAGATGACAATGGCGATGATAAAGCAGATAGTGTGTACGAGAACGAGCTTTCAGCTGGCTGGACCGATTCACGTTATTTTTATACTGATCCAGCAACCGGTGGAATGGTATTCCGATCTACACCAGCTGGTGCAAAAACGTCAAAGAATACCAATTACACACGTACCGAACTTAGAGGGATGTTGAGACGTGGTGATGAAAGCATTGAAACCCGCATTGAAGGTGGATTCCCGAATAAGAACAACTGGGTATTCTCTTCAGCGCCACTCTCTGCACAAGCGAAAGCCGGTGGTGTTGACGGAAAACTATCTGCCACGCTGGCGGTAAATCAGGTAACGCGCCTTGGCAAAGACTATCAGATAGGGCGCGTGATAATAGGCCAGATCCATGCTAAAGATGATGAGCCCATTCGCTTGTACTACCGCAAACTTCCGCGCAACAAGTACGGTTCAATTTACTATGCGCACGAGCCTGTTACCGGTAAAGAACAATGGATCGAGATTATCGGTAGTCGATCTGACCGAGCTGCCAATCCGGATGACGGAATAGCGCTGGATGAAATATTCAGCTATGAAATCGAAGTGAAAGGGCTGCAGGAAGGTGAACTGATCGTACCCATGCTACATGTGAAGATTATTCGCGATGATGGAACGCAGGTGAGTGCTGAGCCGCTGGATATGCGTAACAGTGGATTCAGCGTGGAAGATGATTTTATGTTTTTTAAAGCGGGTGCATACTCGCAGAACAATTCGAGCCCTGACCCTGAAATGGATTTTGACAAGGTAACGTTCTTTCAGCTTGATTACTCCCATTCAGCAGCGCCAGAGGGCGTTGCTGTTGAAAGCGAATCAGCTGCAGCTCAAACAATGGCAGCAGCGCCCGCATTAAGTCAACCTGCAAGAGACGGGGTTATTTTTGATGATAAATTTGCCGATGGTGGCCGAGATAACGGTGCTGATAAGAGTGACACTAACTGGTGGACGACCACCAACAGCAGCGCTATTGAGGTGGCTAGCGGGTATCTTGGGCTCGTGTCAGGTGGTTCGGGCAGAGGTATACGCTCGACATTCCCTGCTCAAGCCTTGATCGAAGGGCAGAAGTTACAGGCAACGTTCACATTCACTACGCCTGAAACTGTGGGGGCAGATAGGGACTCAGCGTTTCGAGTTGGCCTATACGACAAGCTGGGTCGGACAGAGCTTGAGGACGATCAATCTGCATCCTCCAAGAAACCCAATACGCTGTATGACGGCTTACCCGGTTACATGATCGATTTCGATATCAATCTGAATGACAGCAGCGCCGCTAATATCTATATACGAAAGCATAAGGAAGACACACAAGGTCGGCTGCTGGGTACCACCAAAGGCTATACGAAGTTAGCAGGCGGTGGTGATGCTTACCAGTTCGAACCCAATACCACTTACACTGGAACAATGAGTGTTCAACATACGTCCGTTGGGGTAATGATTTCGGGTTCTTTAAGTCAGGAAGGTCGCGTGCTTAGCGAATTTTCGCACACAGACGAAAGCAGCGACACAAACAATTTTGGCATGCTCGCTTTTCATGTGAACAGCAAAACATTTGGTTCATCCAAGAAGCCAGAAACACCCGATAACGGCCTGGACTTTTCGCAAGTAAAAGTCGAAGTTATGTCCGAGTAGGATATTGCCGATCGGGGTGACCCGTACTGCCTGTTGTGGTGCGGGTTGCCTTGTTTTGAGTTACATATCAACCGACTTTTGTTTTCAGATTATCCAACCGCCTTAGAAATTTCCGTTAAAGTGCAATTTGTGCGTTGCTTTAAAGGCCACGGATAAACGCCACACGTTGAGTTTTAAGCGACTTGCTTATAGCCGTTAGAACCACCGTTTATCGCAATTATACGATCAATTACTTCGGCTTTTGCTAAGGGTTTGGAATAGTAATACCCTTGGGCAACATCAATTCCTAATTTATTCACTTCGATGATTTGGCGTTCCGTTTCGATGCCCTCGGCCACTGTTTCCAGATTAAATATTTTTGCGATCGAAGCGATAGTCGCTGTTACGGATTTCATATCGCTTGAATCGTCATCAAGCTTGTCGATAAACGAGCGGTCGATCTTCAATGTATCCAATGGAAGCGTTTGTAGCTGACTTAAAGAAGAATACCCGGTGCCAAAATCATCCATGGCGATTCTAATGCCATGCTCTTTCAACTCGTTCAATCTTCTGATAATCGAATCTACGTCTCCCATTACCACACTTTCTGTGATTTCCAATTCCAGGCTGCTCGCGCTAATGCCGTGCCGTTGTATTACATCGAATACGTTTTGTACGTAGCTCGATTGAGTAATTTCATGCACTGAAACGTTAACCGCAACCCGTATAGGTACGCTAACTGTGCGGTTCCATTCCGCTAATTGTTTGCATGCTTCGTTGATAACCCAATTTCCAATAGCAGGCATCAGGCCGCTTTCTTCTGCAATGCCGATAAAATCATCTGGCGAAATCATACCCCGCGCTGGGTGGTTCCATCTTATTAATGCTTCAACGGCATTTGCTTTATTGCTTGCCAGATCAATCTGTGGTTGATAGTAGAGTTCGAGGCTGTTGTTCTCAATGGCTAGCTTTAGCTCTTTTTCCATGATTAAGCGATATTCGAATTTCTCTGCCATTTCGCGATCGTATGCCTGGATAGACTCTTTGCCGACTTGTTTCGCACTGAACATGGCGAAATCAGAAGTAATCTGCAGATCGGTGACTGTTGATGCATCATCTGGGTACGTGCTGTAACCAATGCTGCTACCAACGCTTACTGGTCCACCGTCTATAGTGAAGTGTTTATCGAACAGGCTGCTTATTTGACTTGCAAATGTGTATGGATCGGTTGACGTGTTTGTTTTGTAAGCCACAGAAAATTCGTCTCCACCCATGCGGGCAATCACTTTATCGTGACGAAACACGGGAGCTAATCGATCTGCTACTTGAATGAGTAAGTTATCCCCGGCCAGATGACCTTTAGTGTCATTGATAGATTTGAAACCATTGAGATCCAGGGTCATTAAAATCAGTTTTTCATTTTTGTACGTATCTGTGCTTTTAATAAGCGATTCAAGTACTTCGTTAAAGTAGCGTCTATTGGGTAAGCCAGTTAGATCATCATGATCAGCCTGGTGTTGAATTTTTTTGGCAATATTAAAAGAGGCGTACGCCATTAACATACAAATGGAAACCAGAATGGAGATATAGAAAAGATTTATCGTGGTTTCATTTTTGATCGAATCAGCATTTGCCAATGTATCGCTTAGTATCGCCTGTTGCAGACCAATGACACTTTGTTTTGTTTGTTTTGAAATTGACTGCCATTGAGTGAGTGTATCTTGCAGGTTCTCATTTTCAGGGGCATGCATTGCTAGCTGCTGAACTTGGGGCCTGAACGTGGTTTCGTATTGTTCGATTAATTTTGTTGCAGCTTGTTTCGAAAGGCCTGTGAAAGAATTTGAATTACCAATGTCATTCAAATAGGCAAGAGCGAAAACCGTGCTTTCATGCAGTTGAAAAATTCTAAGTGACAGGTTTTCGAAATGGATTGAATCGAGCCCCGCGTTCTGATACTTCAGTAGGTAGCTTTCAATTAGCGTACTTGTTTGATTTATAGTACTGTTAATTGTCCAGATAACATCCTTTATTTCATGGGCAACAATAATGTCAATATGGTTCTGTTCGGGGTAAGTGCGTGTTAGTTTGCGAAGTCTGTTGAAGGCTGCGTTCAGGTTAACGTAAGTGTCGAACAGTTGCATGCGCACGTTTTCATCTCGTTCTTCAATCGGACGGAATGTTTGTCCCATCACTACGAATCGGGTCACGGATATGCGCTTCAGCCTATCATCAAGCTCTGCAAACACTGAGTCAATGGATTCATCACTGTAGTGTTCTCGATTGGCACCGAAATTCGGTTCGCGTAATTTAGTTATTTCCTGGCGAACTTTATCGAAAAGTGATTTTGTCCTGTTCGATAATTTGACCAGATCGCCCCGCTTCGCAGAATATTGGTCGGTGGTTGTTAGTATTTTCTGTATTGCAGCTCTTTCCTTATCAAGGCTGTTCGATATATCGAATAATGTGGATTCTGAAGTAACGGACAGTTTGAGTTGTTTTGCGCCGGAAAATTGCGTGTGTGCATTTTTCAGATATTGGCCGCTCAGCCAAATAACCAATAGTGTAGAGATGAGGCTTACCGTAACAAGATTTCTACTTATTTTTTTGGAAACGTTAATCATGATGTTCTGATTTTTGTGTTCCTGCTAACGGTTTATGTAGGTTACTAAGCCAGTCAATTAAGGATTAGATACCATTCTATTTCCTAAGATAAGTGCTTCGATACTTAAGTGGTATTGGCAGATCTTTTTATAACTGAACAGTTCCGAGCAACGATGTAACCTACCAGCTCGTATTAAGAGATAAATAGCCGGCTGCGCAAATTCAGGCACCTAACGCATAGAACGTTAATGGATGCTATTGTGGGGCAAAGTTAACTGCAAAGGACTGGACCGGAACTGTTGTTCCGCATCAAATATCAGTTGGCGATGTTTAGCGGGGAGATGTGAGTGGCGCTGATGAGAAAGCTCTGAAAAGCTATGTTAGCAGCAGTCTGAGCTCCCCGTTTTAAAGTGATTTCCACTCGGCGACATTCAACCCAATCATCTGTATACGCCCGGCACAATACTGTGCGTTTTCCTCAAGTGACTGTTCTTCATTAAACGGAAATTGATCCCGTGAATGATTTAGATGAATCAGCCCACCATCATGGATTTCATCATCACTCAAGTGTTTGATGAATTTTTCTGGAATTTGTGCAGTAATGGTTTTGTCAGTCGTACCCACGATTTGAATGTAACGCAGTCTGGATTGATGAGTTTTCACTGGCGTATTGGAATAAAGATACAGCTTCGTCAGCAAATCCAGTTCGAACAGGAAACCTGCATCTTCATCTTCCCACCATGATTGTTGGCTGCAGAAGTCGAATAACAGATCGTCGAACTCATCCCTATGCGAGTGCAGGGTTATATGATAGATGGTTGGATAATTGGTGATCTCGTAGTATTTGTCATTCGCGATGGATGATTTAACAAATGAAGTGAATTCATTTGGTTGAGATTTTTCGCAAAACTCCACAAAACTTTGGAACAGTTGCCCGTAGCTCATTATTTTGTTTTCGTGTAACCACCGAGAGCAACGAGCCAGCGCCTGGGAATTGTATAGAGCAAGTGTCCCGTAAAAGTAGGATAAGCCGTCCTGAAAATCCTGGTACGAGACCTGCTCGGTGGTAACGATTAATTCCGCTTCAGAGGCGTTATCTTTTACTACCCTGGTTTCAATTCCAAGCTCTTCTCGCTGGTTGTACATGGGAGTATTGTGCAACAGGATATTGGGGTAGGCCATTAAGGCTGCGGCGTTCATGCCGCATAAATCTTCTACACCTTGCTTGAAGGTAGAGAGTGTTTCTCCGGGCAGAGGCCAGATTAATTCAATAAAAGAGCTAATGCCTTTATCGTTTAAGTCGTTTTGCAGTGTTTGGTAGGCTTCCGATTTGATATTACTTCTATCGACTTTCTCCAGAGCGGTTTGACTCATGGTTTGTAACGAAACCGGCTGGATATTCATCATGCCTGCCTTGTCAAACACGTCTGCTATTTCAGATACACGACCAGGAGAATTCTTGGCAGCGGAGAAGTAAATATAAAAAGGCATACCGTACTTTTTTTTACTCTCGGCGATGTGGCTGGATAGATCGATATCTCTTTTCAACATTCCCCAGTTTGCATCGGCCATATAAAGTATGGGAATCTGATTTTCTCCTAGCCAGGATATCTCCTGACGAAGACGATCATTTTCAAACTTGTGGACTTTATCGTTCGTGGCAGCGCCCCAGTAACAATAGGAACAGCGAAACGGACAACCGCGATTGGTTTCCATAACAGCCATTCGGTACTTACCGTCGAAAACACCGGTTGTGTGGGGAGAGGGTATTTCGTTCAATGATTTAAGACGAGGTTGGGCGTCGGTGGTGATCATTTTGCCATCGCGATAAAACGTCAGGCCTTTCACATTGGTGAAGTCAGGTGACGCTTTATTTACTTCGAGCAGAAAGTTTGAAAAAGTGATTTCACCTTCTCCATTGCAAATGATCAGGTTCTCGTTGTTCGCGTTTAAATATTGGTGTCCGTGATGCATCACTTGAGGGCCACCCAGAAGCACATAAGAGTCGGGGTGTGTTTCCACAATTTTTTTCGCAACCCGCATCATTATGCGGATATTCCAAAGATAACAGCTTAGCGCATATACTCGGCTGTTCTTCGCGAGAACGTCATCAAGAATGCTTTCATCGCTGGCGTGGACCGTGGTGCTGAATTTGTAGAAATCGAATGACTCTACGATTTCATCATTTTGACTCGCGTATGACTGAAGATAGCCAGAGGTGAGAGGCAACATTTGATCAAAAATGTTTACTTCAATGAGTGTGGTCGATTGCTTCATAGCGCTAAACGGATAAATGCGGCAAGAGTTTGCTCAATTGGATAATCCTACCGTTTAGGCTGCGATTTAGCGAGTAATTGTTCTCCATAACGCTCATTGCACTTCATTCGGAACGGTTAATATTTGCCCTTTAGAAGTCATATTGTGACTGTGCTCACACCTCCATTAAATTCCGTCAAGGCTGGACGGTCAAGTCGTGAGCGTAAATAACGATAACGTATCCCTGGGTGGGATAATTTCGAGGCCGGTGTTGTTCACTAATGCTAACGGAGCGTGGCATTACCCATATTGGTAAGCATCTAATCCGAACGTATATGAATGTAGACCGCCATCGAGCATGGCGGCCTTATTAAGACGAATCTGTGGTAATTATGCGATCAACGCCTGTACTCGCTGCGTACCTTTCCACGGACCGGAATCGAGTTTCGTTTTCACCGATACTTCAAGCGTTGTTGAAATATTGGCTTTGCCCAATATCTGCTTGGGTCTGCTCGAATGCAGCGCCTGCGTTCCATCATCGGGTGTTAACCAAAATTGATAAACACCACCTGATCTCAGGCTTAATGGGTTTTTGCTTAAGGTCGCGTTTAGCTGATAAACACCCTTTTGAGTTGAGATAGCGCCGGGGGAAACATGGTTCAATTTTATAGACCGATGACTACTGTTGGTTATAGTGACTCTGGCCATTTTGCCGCCTTTCAATGATGTTTCTGTTTCGACCAGTTCAATCGCAACATCCTCACTGCTTAACGCTGAATCTATTCCCATGGTGTTTTCGGTTTTGGCCAGGGAATGCGCAGCAGGATTGCAAATTGCACTCGCCACTCCGGGTACAACCATCGCGGTTGTTGACAAGACAGCGCCTTGTATAACGCGTCGCCTGTTAAGGTCTGGTTGATCGTTCTTGGCTTGTGGGTCGGTTAGTGAGTGATCATTCGGCTGAATAGAAGTTATCTTGTTTCTATATATCATTGGCATCGGCTCCGCTTTATGGGCATGCAGAAATCGCGCTATAGAACGTGATTTGCTGGTTAATCTATAAATACCATATAGGAGAAACAGCGGATTAACAGATAATGGAATCAATTTGTAACAGTTTCCATGCTGTTTGAAATATGTATGAGACGATGTCACACCAATTTTAAATTGAGAGTTGTGACAGACTGGTTTTTTATCTTCACGGTAGGCAGAGTCAGCAGTTACATGTCTACTGGCAATGCTCCGGATACTTTCATTTGCCGCAGAATAAACGTGGTTGTTGTTGTTCTGACAACACCAAGTCGAAGCAGTTTTTTTGCAATGAATTCTTCCAGGCTTTCTGGGTCACGCGTTGCAACTTTGAGTATGTAGTCGAATTCCCCGGTTGTGGATGCACACTCCAGCACTTGCCCACTTTTTTCGATGAAAGCCTGAAATTTATCAATTGACGATTTGGTGTGATCGACCAGAGACACTTGTATGTGTGCAAGTGCGTTTAATCCTAATTTTTTAGTGTCGAGGATTGCTGAGTACCGGGTGATGTATCCATCTTCTTCCAGCCGTTTAACGCGTCGCCAGCAAGGTGATTGGGATAAGCCAACGAGCTCTGATAACTCTTGCGTGCTGGCTCGTCCATTTTGCTGCAATGCGTCCAGAATCAGCTTTTCGTACTTGTCGAGCATAAATTCACCTGAAATGTATCCGTTTTGGGTTTGATAAGTCTTAAATTAGCAAAAATACAACAATAAAGAAGGAATTTATCCTGATTTTCTCATTATCGTACCTTAAACAGTCTCCAAGTATTAGTCTGTGTAGCAGGGCCTTTTTTGCTGGCCGCAACCGTATCAGGGGTTAGATCGATGAGTGAATCAAAATGAGTCAACAGAGGCACGTTTATCAATCGATAGCCCGGGCGATTAAAGAACACGGTGTAACGACCATGTTCGGGCTTATAGGGGATGCTAATCTTTTTATGGCAGATAGCTTTGTACGCGAATTCGACGGTCGCTTTATACCAGCGGCGCACGAGGGTAGCAGCGTATTAATGGCGTCAGCGTATGCACATGTTTCGGGCAATGTTGGAATCGCCACAGTTACTCATGGGCCAGCGTTAACCAATTGCGTTACCGCTCTAACTGAAACTGCCCGAGGACACGTACCGTTAGTGATCTTTGCTGGTGACACGCCTATAGACAATCCTCGGCACCTTCAAAGCATCGATCAGCGTAGTCTGGTTAAAGTTACAGGGGCAGGCTTCGAGCAACTTCGAACACCGGCAACCGCTGGTGAAGATGTTGCGCAAGCCTTTTATCGCGCTCAAGTTGAACGCCGTCCAATCGTACTGAACATGCCCGCCGACTTCATGTGGCGGGAAGCCGAATACGATATGCAAGTGCTTGATGTATTTACAGCACCTGGTGGTGTGGCCGAAGGCGATGCCCTCGACGATGCAATTGGAATGATTGCATCGGCCAAACGTCCGTTAATTCTGGCGGGCAGTGGTGCTGTGAATGCGCAAGAACAGTTGGTGAAATTGGCCGATCGGCTAGAGGCGCCGTTAGCTACCACACTCAAAGCAAAAGGTCTTTTCAACAGTCATCCGTACAACATGGATATTTTCGGCACGCTATCAACACCGGTTGCCTATGAAGTGATTGCGAACACCGATTGCATCATTTGTTTTGGTACTGCATTACATGAATTCACAACCGATCGTGGCAAGCTGATGAAGGATAAACGAGTCGTGCAAGTGGATGTTGCGCCAACAGCGATAGGTGGTGGGCTGCATCCGGATGTCGCACTGGTTGCTGATGCAGGACTCACTGCTGAGACCATGCTGTATTGGTTAGACGAGGCAGAAATACCTGCTAGCGGCTTTACACCTGAACTCGATAGCGACACGTTAACGGCGCACCCGGCCGCATCGGCAACTGCAAAAGATGGGTTCGTCAACTTTGTTTATGCCCTTGAGCGTATGGAAGCCGCATTGCCAAAGGATCGCTTATTGGTCACAGACGGTGGTCGTTTTATGACAGAGGTGTGGTGCCGTCTGTCGGTTCCAGACCCGCAGAGTTTTGTCTGCACCGTCAATTTCGGGTCTATCGGTTTGGGGCTGCAAGAGGCCATAGGTGCATCCGTTGCTGCTCCCGAGCGACCGATTGTGCTTTTCAGTGGTGATGGTGGATTCATGATGGGTGGAATCAATGAGTTCAATACCGCTGTACGACTAGAGCTCGACCTGATCGTTATCGTTGCCAACGATTCAGCCTACGGTGCAGAACATATACAGTTTGTTGATCGCCAGATGGATCCGGGGCTATCTGAATTTCATTGGCCTTCTTTCGTCGACGTGGCAAAATCTCTGGGTGGGGATGGAATGGAAGTGTGTTCAAATGACCAACTCGAGGAAGCACTTGAAGCGGTTAAACATCGCAAAGGACCATACCTGATTGAACTTCGGTTAGACCCGCATGATGTCCCGCGCATGCGAATTTAACCTGAACGGGCCTAATCGGAGTTGGTCTGTGGCGAAACAATAAGCATCGGAGATTCTATGCCCAAACCAAACATCCTACTGGTCATGGTCGATCAGTTGACCTCATTCGTGCTCAATAGCTACGGAGGTAAGGTTTGCCAGACACCTCATCTGGATAGCTTGGCGGCAAAAGGTAGTGTGTTCGAGAATGCCTATTGCCCATACCCACTGTGCGCGCCATCGCGATTCGGCATGATGTCAGGCAGATTACCTTCCAGTATAGGTGCGTACGATAATGGTGCTGAATTTCCCGCGGCGATTCCTACGTTCGCGCATTATCTCAGGTTGCATGGCTATTACACTTGCATTGCCGGCAAAATGCATTTTGTCGGGCCCGATCAATACCATGGTTATGAAGAGCGTTTAACCACAGAGATATACCCGGCTGACATGTCCTGGACGCCCACACCAGATTTTCGCGACTTTAATAAAGATGAAGAGCGGGCGTATACGTTCGGTGTGTCAACTATCGATACAGTGAAAGACGCCGGGCCAGTGGCGCGTTCCATGCAAATTGACTACGACGAGGACGTGATTCACCACGCGATACGTGAGCTTTACTCACGAGCCCGAAGTGAAGACGATCGTCCCTTCATGATGACTGTATCTCTAACGCAACCCCACGACCCGTACGTGACAACCAGAGAGTATTGGGACCTCTATCGAGATGAAGGTATAGATGCTCCGAATGTTCCTTTTATTCTGGTCGATCAACGAGACCCGCATAGTCAATCTTTGTATTATCACTACGGACAAGACAAGTGCGAATTAAGCGATGCTGACTATCGCCGCGCCCGTCGAGGTTACTATGGGATGATTTCCTTTATTGATCATCTGTTTGGGCGTTTGATGGAAGCGCTGAATGAGAGCGGATTTGCACAGAACACGGTGGTGATTTTTTCATCCGATCATGGTGACATGATTGGCGAACGAGGCATGTGGTTCAAGAAAACACTGTACAATCCGGCAATTCAGATACCCATGATAATTGCACATCCTGACTATGCTGCGAATCGGGTGGCGTCCGCGGTGTCATTACTGGATGTGTTTCCCACACTGCTGGATATCGCTGAGGTAAAGCCAGACGATATATCCACTGAGTATCACGGCAGAAGCTTGCTACCAACGCTGCGTGGTGAGAGCATGGAAGGCCCTGTTTTTGCTGAGCACATCGATGGCGGTACTGAAGCGCCACGAGTGTGTGTTGTAGACGGCAATTATAAGTTGGTGATGTCGCGCGCTTATCCAGCTTCGTTGTACGATCTTGCTACCGACCCGCTTGAGCTGGATAATTTAGCAGGTCGTGGTCATCCGCAAGAGGCAAGGCTTTGCCAAATAGCTGAGAGTAAATGGCCCCTGGATACACTGTTAGATGATGTTATCCGGTCGCAATCAGAGCGAAAACTGGTGGACGCTGCGTTGTCGATCGGTAGGGTGGAACCTTGGGATCACGTTCCTCGGTTGCTTGAACAAAATTCGAAATACGTGCGCAGAGGTGATGCGTTCCCTACAGTGGAGCGGCGAGGGTACTTGGCCTACAGGGTAGAGCAATAGCCCATTGAGAGCATGGTTGGGTCGGTAGTGGTCTGTGTTGCCTGGTGAGCTGTTTCTGCGTTGCGTGCGCTTGGTTAGTGTTGCAGTATCTGGCTTAAAAACAGTTTAGTACGCTCATTTTCGGGGTTGTCGAAAAATTCCTGTGGTGAATTTTGTTCGACAATTTCGCCTTCATCCATAAAGATAACGCGATCGGCAACGCGGCGAGCGAAGCCCATTTCGTGCGTTACGCAAACCATGGTCATGCCTTCTTCTGCGAGCGCAACCATGACATCAAGTACTTCCGAAATCATTTCAGGATCCAACGCTGATGTCGGTTCATCGAACAGGAGGATTTCGGGGTTCATGCACAGCGATCGAGCTATCGCCACCCGTTGCTGTTGCCCGCCGGACAGTTCGCCGGGGTATTTTGTTGACTGTTCAGGTATACGTACTTTTTTCAGGAACTGCATAGCGATAGCATCAGCTTCTTTGCGTGATTTCTTGCGTACCAGTGTGAGCGCTAGCGTGCAGTTCTCAAGCACAGTCATGTGTGGAAAGAGATTGAACTGTTGGAACACCATACCAACCTCTCGCCTGATTTCATCGATATTCGCAATGTTGTCGTTTAATTCTGTGCCAAGTACATTGATGGTGCCACGTTGATGATCCTCCAATTTACAAATACACCGTATCAATGTTGATTTGCCAGAGCCCGAGGGGCCGCAAACCACGACTTTTTCTCCATCGGCTACTTGCAAATTGATATCTTTTAGCACATGGAAGTCACCGTACCACTTATTCACTTGCGTCATAGTAACGGCAGGAATATCTGAATTTGATTGATCAACCATGTCCTACTCTCAGTTTTCTCTCAAGGTATGCGCCGTATCTTGATAACGAAAATACGAATATAAAATAAATGGCAGCGATAAACACATAGACTTCGATGTAATACACCGTCCATTTTCCGGTACCGAAAGCAGCAGAGCCAGAGGCCAGTATTTCGAAAAACCCCACAATCGTCACTATCGAGGTTTCTTTGAAGGTTATAACAAACTGATTAACGATCGCTGGAAGGGAATTACGAAACGCTTGCGGTAATTGAATCCGTGTTACGCGCTGCATATAGCTTAAACCCAGCGTAAGGCCCGCCTCGTCCTGACCCGGTGGAATAGCCTGTAAACCGGCCCGGATATTTTCAGCCTGATAGCACGCGAAAAATATGGCAAAGCCTGCAATAACCCGGTAGAGCTTGTCTCCTTGTAGCCATCCAGGTAGTAAAAAAGGTGTTATGACTGCGGCAGTAAACAATATCGTTAAGAGCGGCAGAGATCGGAAAAAATCAATAAACAGACCAAACAAGCGGGCTATAACCGGTAATTTTGATCGTCGCCCAAGCGCCAACACAATTGAAAGTGGCATCCCGATTATTGATACTGCTGCAAATATAAATATTGTGAGTGCCAGCCCCCCCCAACGCTCGGGTGTAATAACGCTTAAACCAAACAAGCCACCGTGCATCAATATATAAAATGTACAAAAGCCAAGCAGCCACAAGGTGCTGAGTTTGGCGGTGCTCCAGAACCACGGAACACAGGAGGCGATAATAGTTGCGATCATCACAACACAGGCAAGCGTTGATCGCCAGTGCTCCTCGTAGGGAAACAAGCCAAAGAATATAATGCGGTGTCTTGCATCAATTACAGACCAACATGCGCCAGTCGCTTCTTTGCACAGTGGTTCGTCTTCGGTGCTCCAAATACTGGATATGAATGCCCAGTCAACAAACTTGTATGTAATGGTAATGAAGAACGCCGCAGTCAACAATGTGACCAATGTATTAAATGGTGATGAAAAAAGATTTTGTTTTATGGTGTGCGTAAGCGGTATCGTTGGGGGCAGCGTTGTAGGGGTATTTGCCATGAGACTAGCTTTTCACCTCATAGCCTTTGATGGCAATTTTTTTGTTTATCGTGTTCATAACGAACGCAATACTCAGGTTGATGATTAAAAAACCAATCATCAGTATGGCGAGAAGTTCCAGAGTTTGTCCGCTCTGGTTTATTGACGTTGAAATAATCATAAACAGATCGGAAAAGCCAATCACAATGCCAATGGTTGTGGCTTTCATTAGTTGTACGTACTGATTGGTTAGTGACGGCAATACTGCTCTAATGGCCAACGGTAAACGGATACGTGAAAAAATATGAAAGGGTTTTAGCCCGTTAACAAAACCTGCCTCAATTTGCCCCTTGGGAACCGACATCAAGCCTGCTCGAACCACCTCTCCGATGTACGCGCCGCCATAAAGAGCAATGGCGATAACCAATGCCGATAGCTCTGGTGGCATACGCATTCCACCTTTGAAATTCAAGCCTTTGAGTGCTGGCATATTGAGCAACGGCGTATCTGGTACCCTGGCGAAGTACGCAATAGCCAGTAATATCACAGGCAGCAATAGCCAGCCGCTGCGCTTTATTAAATGATACGAGTGTGAGTGATTCAGCCTTTCGCGTAGCCATGGTAGAAAAAACAACCACGCCACGACAAGTAACATCATGATTGCGACTGACCAGATTGCGATGTTGAACACCGGGAAATAGAGTCCTCGTCCACTGAGAAATACAGCGTCTCCGATCGAGTAGGCCTGACGCGGTTTTGGCAAATGCGAAACAATTGAATACCAGAAAATAGCTTGAAGTATCAGCGGCACGTTCCGAAAAATTTCTACGTAAACAGTACCTAACATGGCAAACAAAGTATTTTTGGATGTTCTTATCAGCCCTATCGCAATACCGATAATCGTTGCCAATGAGATGCCGAGAAAACCAAGAAGCAGGGTGTTGAGAAACCCAATAAGAATCGTCTTGCTGTAGGAGTCACTTATTGAATACGGTAAGACCGAAAACGAAAAATCCCAACCAGTTGAGCGCTCGAGAAACCCGAAGCCTGTTGTCAGGCTCTGTGCTTCAAGCGACGCTCGGGTGTTCATCACCATCGCGATAAGCAGTGCAGCCACTATAGACAGGACTAATGCCTGAAAAAAGATCTCCCGAAATTTTCGACTACCGAGAACGCTACCCATAAATCGATTGTGAAGCTCGTTTATATTGCCGTGATTGAGTCAGATGAAACTATCTGCTATGAAACGCTGTCCGGCCTCACGTGGCGGGCCGGACAGGTAATTACGCACGTTTTGTGCGCTATGAAAAGATTAATTAGTCAAGAATCATAGGAACGATTACACCACCATCGCTCCAGAGTGCGTTTAAGCCTCTGTCGAGCTTGTAGACAGATTCAGCACCGATGTTTCGATCAAAAATCTCAGCAGAATTTCCAACCTGCTTAATGACGTTGTATGCCCAATCGTCACTCAGACCCAGCCGTTCACCTATGCCTGGCGTAACGCCCAACAGTTTTTCAACGGTGCTATCGGCAGGGTTGGCTTTATGCTCGTCTACATTGGCCGAGGTTATACCATTAGCCTCTGCTATCCAGGTTGCGGCAAACATCCAGTTAACAATATCAACCCAATTGTCGTCGCCTTGACGCATAGCCGCTGATTCTGGCTCGAGTGCCAGTGCGACATCCATCATGGCATGATCGTCAGGGTTTTCGGCGCTTTGTCGAGTAACGGCCAGGTTTGGTCCCCAACCAACGAGGCTATCGCAACGACCTGCAAAGTAGGCATCGCGTGTTTCTTCGCTTTTTTCAAACGTGATCATTTCAATTTCGATACCGCGGCTTTTGAAAAAGTTTGCTGCAAGCCGTTCTGTCGATGTACCGGCGTTTGCACACAAGGAGCCACCTTCAAGTGTTTCCGGGGATGTGCTGCCTAGTTCTTTGGGCATCATGACATTGGTCGCACCGACAAAATAGGGCACTGAAAACTGAATACCCAATTCAGTATCTCGACCCATTGTCCAGCCGGTTGCCTTAATAACAACATCGATATCGCCAGACTGCAAAGATGGAAAACGTTGTGCCCAACTGATAGGGACGACTTTAAGTTTTTCATCTGAGCCAAGAACAGCGGTTGCCAGAGCTCGGCAGTAATCAATGTCGTAGCCGCTCCATTTGTTATCATCGGTAACCTGAACAAACGGTGGGAAACTTCCGTTGTGACCTGAACAAAGCAGGCTACCTCGGTCTTGAACCGCTTTCAGAGTATCGCCGTTTGCAGCAACGGCAGACGTTGACGCGAAGGTTAGAGCTGCAAAGCATCCGGCAGCGATAGTGGGAATAACCCGGTGTGTAATTTTACTCATGCTAGTTATCTCTCCTCGTTGAACGTGGTTTAAAAACGGTTTTATTGTTGTGAGTTGCCCGTGCGTTCATGTTATTGAAAGTTGGTAACAATTGCACCTGTTTTTTCGTCGATACGCTGTGATTACAAGATAAGGATGGTGTCTATCTAATTGATAATAATAACGTGCAGGGGTATCGACTCAAAGAATACCTCGATCTGAGAGTGCTTGAATATCGGCCATAATTGCGTTGTCTTGATAGCGCTGGGGTGAGAGTGCTTTTGCATAATACGGAGTAGGAAGATTCATCACTAGTGCTGCGCAAAGTTCGCCCGCTGCACAGGCCGCCATGGTGCCAAAACCGGACATTGCGCCTACGACGTACGCACCCTCTAGATGGGGATCCATTAACCCAATGAGTGGCCAATTTTCTTCTGTCAATGTATAGAAGCCACCATAATGATGCATAGAAGCAGGCATGGTAGTGTAGTAGTGCTTTAATGATGGATTCAGTCGTGCCGCAGCGCGCAATACGATTTCAGGAAAAGAATCCATCAGTGCAGGAGTTCGGCTGCCGCTGGTTGGCGTGTTATTAAACGCCCAGCCAAGCTTCAGCCAACTGCCATTATCTCCACCTTCCGGTCGACAATGGATGGATCCGGGCAGGGTGTGCGTTAACCATATGTGGTCAGCACTTTCGAGTAGGAGCTGCCGTTCGTCTTCATTCCAATCTATTGTTTGTGCGTCGAGGTCAATGGAGAAAGGCATGTTGCGAGGTATCGTGCGAGCGGTATCTTTGAAGGCAATCTTTTGTTGTAGAATGTTCTCAACCGGCAGTGTAATGGATAGCATTTGCGCGATTTTTTGAATAAACGGCCCAGCAGCGTTCACCATACTTTGCGCATGTATCTCAAGCTTGCCTTCAGTGGTAGTCAGTGTAAATCCATTCTGTTTTTCGATGCCACTCACTTCAGCGTTTAGCCATAGTCCTCCTGCGTGTTTAAATTGTTGCAGCATATACTGACCCATTTGCTGAGAACTGATTGCACCCGCTCGGCGTATATGAATCACCGTCTCTATGTGTTTATCGTATGATGGGAAGGTTTTCCTTATTAATGCGCTATCTTCGATAACATCGACACCCGTTGGTGCCGTTTCCCAATTGGGCGAGTCGGGCGGTCGATAGGAGAGAGCGGATGGGCCGTTGTGTATTCGAATGTCGCTACTGTTGGACTGGGAATACCCAAACGCTAATTCTTCTAAAAGCGTATCAGTCTGATCAGTGCGTGTGGCCAGAACATAGCCACGCCGGTTCATGTTAATACGGTTATCCGTTTCAAGTGCGAGTTCTTCCATTAAACCAATGCTTCGATCGGTAAACGCAGTCATTATGGGGTGCGGCCACCAGTTGCGATAATTTTCACCCGATTGTGCCGAAGTGAGCGCCATAGGGTCGCTCGAATCGATCAGAATGACGGCTGTATCAGGCGCGATCGTCTTCAAATAGTAGGCGGTTGCAATGCCGACAATGCCCGCACCTATAATAGCGATATCACAGTGGTGATGTTTCATTTAAAAAGTGCGGTCATCATGGTTAGCTGCGTTGCCTGATGTTACACAACTGAACCGTTTCTTACGATAGCCGGTGCTAACCGTGGGCGCATGGTGTTTGGGTGCGCGGTTAGTCTTCGAACCCGAACATAATATCGTCTTCCGGGTCTTGCCAATCATCACTGTCTTTTGCAAGAGATGATGGTGTTGTTTTTCTTCTCTTTTTTATTCTGTTGCGTGTTCGATTAGCAGTGGATGATTGATGATCAATTAATCTATCCATCGCCTCACCGGTGATGTCAGCATCAATATCCATATCGTCAAATTCATCAAAATCCATGTAGTCGTCTTCTAGGTCATCGTGGTCTTTGTGTCTGCGCCCCATGGTGTTTCCTCACAGTGCTGCTGTTTCGGTCTTTGCCGGCATGGTGCTGGCGTATGTGAATGCAATTTTCTACAAAATAATCGCTATGTCAAGCCCACAATTTAGCCGCGCAATCGCGAATTATTCCATAGCATTTAGGGGTTAAGTGGCACAGGGTTGCAATAGCGCGTCCACCAGTGAATGAATCCTTTTGTTGAGCGTAAACTGGTTAAGCGATGTGGTTATAGTGAAGGTCGGCGTTGGGTATGAGTTAAACCTTATCGTTTAGGCGTGGTGCTATAAAAGTGATCGGTTTTTTGCCCTAGCTGGGGTGTATCCATGCTTTAGTTCGCTGCGGGTTGGGACTTCGTTGTACATCATCAAGCCGGTGCGTACCGGTGGACGTTGACAGTTGTGTCCATTTTCTGCTGATATGTAGTCGCCTTGCCCTGACTAATATTGCCCCCTTCAATAACGAACAAGGAATACAGATGCTTAAGAATATAGACCCGCTACTCAATGCTGATGTACTTTTCGCCTTACGTGCCATGGGGCACGGAGACCATCTGGTTATTTGTGATACCAATTTTCCGGCTGATTCTGTTGCTCGCCAAACTCGGCTGGGTAAGCTGTTGCGTATCGACTCTGTATCAGCTGCGCGTGCCACAGAAGCGATTTTATCTGTCATGCCGCTGGACACCTTTATAGACGATGCCGCGCAGCGAATGGAAATTGTCGGGTCTCCCAATGAAATACCGCCGGTTCAAACGGAAGTTCAACAAGCCATTGATGCGGCGGAGGGGAAAGCATGGCCAATGGTGTCGGTTGAGCGGTTTGCGTTTTATGATCGGGCAAAGGAAGCCTATGCAGTCATTGCAACTGGTGAACGTCGGTTTTATGGGTGCTTTACGTTCACCAAAGGAGTGATACCACCCGATGCATGATGCTGACTCATGGGCTACCAGGCAAGATGCTACTGAAAAAACGCAGTGAGAGCGTTGTTAACGCGCAACGCCTACGTAAAATGGTGCCGCTCCGAGTAGGCCTGCATCAAACGTGGCTTGATATTCATAAGGAGATCATTGGTTAAATGCTAAAAGTCTATGTTCGATTCACGAGCGCAATATTGCACTTGGTTCAGCCTTACTCGTCAACCGCAAAAGCCCCCGAAGCCACTGCTTGGCCGTATCTTAAATCACTCGTAAAACCGGTTAAAAAGGCGTTAGTTCTTAGCCTATGTGTAACAGTGGTGGCAGCCAGCATTGAAGTCTGGTTAATCAGTTATGCGGGAGAGTTAATCGATACGTTGGCTGTGACAAAAGGTGCTGACATACTTGAAACGCATGGAATCGAATTAATCATAGCTGCTCTGGTTTTACTGTTGCTCAGGCCAGTGTCTCAGTTGCTACGTCATGCTGTTAATGATATCGGGCTAAATTGCAACGTTGCGACCCTGGTGCGCTGGCGTGCGCACGATCATTTGGCCAAGCAATCTGTCGGTTGGTTTCAGGAAGACTTCACCGGTCGCACTGCGATTCGCTTGGTTGATATTGGCAACCACGTGGCAGATATATTTTATCAATGGCTAAACGCGATGGCGTTTGGATTGGTTTATATGGTTGGTATCGTGGTGCTGATGTCCAATACAGATCCCAGACTGGCGTTTCCACTTTTTGCCTGGTTAATACTTTATATCGGCGTGATGACGTTGTTTATTCCAAGGATGGTAAAAGCGCAGCAAGCCTTTCAAAGTACAAAGTCGGCATTAACAGGTGTGGTGGTCGACAGTTTTTCGAATATCGATACGTTGAAACTGTTCTCCACCCAAGAATCGATGGTTAATGATCATCAGCTAGCGTTGGAAAATACTCGCCAGGCGCTGTTCTTCACTCGCCAAATTGGTGTCTCGCTTCGAACCATCCTTACATTGCTTGAAGGTATCATGATGGTTGGTTTCGTTGGCTACGGTCTTTGGCTTTGGTCGCAGGGCTTGGCGTCTATTGGTCTGGTCGGCGCCACCATTGCTCTTAGCCTGCGCATCACAACCATGGCTGAGTGGGTGTTCGATTCGGTGTGGTGGATATTTTTACGGGTAGGTAGTTTGCGAGAAGCACTGAAAACCATAGCCCAGCCTCTGGCTATACCCATTACTGAAGGTGCCCCGAAACTAAGCATCACCGAAGGGGAGATTGCCATTAAAGGTGTTCAACATCATTATGGAATGGATAAAGGTGGTCTTGCTGGCGTATCACTAACAGTAAAGCCTGGTGAGAAAGTCGGCTTGATTGGTCGCTCTGGCGCGGGTAAGTCTACGCTTGTGAATCTTATTCTGCGGTTTCACGAGACTGAACAAGGCAGTATCTGTATTGATGGACAGAACATTCGCAATGTTGATCAAGACAGCTTACGCTCATCCATTGGTATGGTGAGTCAGCAAGCCGCGCTATTAAATCGATCGGTGAGAGATAACATTGCGTTGGGTAGAGCCGATGTTAGTCAGCAGCAAATAGAAGCGGCTGCACGTAAAGCCTGTGCGCATGAATTTATTTCGCAGCTAAAAGATTCACACGACCGCATTGGCTATGATGCTCATGTCGGGGAGCGCGGTATCAAACTCTCAGGCGGACAACGCCAGCGTGTCGCTCTGGCACGTGCCATTCTAAAAAGTGCGCCTATTCTGATTTTAGACGAAGCAACCAGCGCGCTCGACAGTGAAGTTGAAGCAGAGATTCAATCATCGCTCAATGACGTGATGAATAACAAAACGGTTATCGCCATCGCACATAGGTTGTCAACTATCGCCAGTATGGATCGTATCGTTGTTCTTGAAGAAGGCACAATTGTAGAAGAAGGCACGCATGAACAGCTTTTGGAACTCAAAGGGCTGTACGCAACGTTTTGGCAAAGGCAATCAGGTGGCTTTATCGGTATTGAACAGCATGATATTCAATAAGCTGTTCACGTCGAATTTACCGTGCTTGTAAACAACTTCGCACTTACGCAACTTCGCACTTACACAACTTCGCACTTACACAACTTCACGCAACAATGCAGCAGGTGATACCGACAAAGAACGCGCAACCCATATCGCGCCGGCTGTTAAACACACGCCGGCGATGGCAACGGCAACCGCTGCACCACTTAGCAAGGTTACTGCCCCAACCGGTAGTTCGAGCCAGAGCGCAGCTGCAAGCGTACCCAGAACGCCACCAACAATACTGGCAAACACGGCAACCACAGTTCCTAGCAGTAAATACTCAATCCCCAATGCCTGCATCAAGCTACGATGACGACTGCCAATGGCATGCAGAATCGCGGCTTCCTGTAGCTGTCGTTGACGATTTGCAGCAACAACGCTTGCAAGCACGAGTAAGCTTGCAAGCAAGCTGGTAAATGCAACCAGCGCCACAGCTAACGCAGCAGCATTAAGAATGCGTTTGGCAGCGGCCAAGCCGCGTGATGTTCGAATGGTGACTACTGCCGGGAATTCAATTGATATAGCATTGGCCGCAGCAATGTCTAACGGTATGTCAGTGTTGTTTTTCGATGCCATGGAATCCCACGCTGCATCATCCTGAAAAGCGATGCCGACGTAGCGTGTTATGAATTCATCCAATACGCCCGGGCTGAACAGGCTTTCAAACCAGAACCGTGTTTCAAAATTTCCTTGCGCGTAAATCGCAACGAGTTCCGCCTCCAGAGATTGCCCCAATATGGAAAACGTTAATATGTCGCCAACCTTTAAACCGATTTGTCCTGCTTCACGGTCTTCCATGGCGACCAGCGGTGGTCCCTGGTAGTCGCGGGACCAAAGTTCGCCGGAGCTTGCCCGCACGTTATCGACGCGTTCAGCGCGATAACTCAGCTTATATTCATCGTTTGCTTCAAGTGCCTCGCTGGCATCTTCCCGTGCAGACAAAGGTTCGCCGTTAACTTGTTTTAATCGTCCTAATACCAGCGGTACCGTTTGCACATCGGTAACCCCCGGTGCGCTCAAAACGGTCTTTTGAAAGGCTTCAATGTCTGGTTTTTGGATATCGTAAAACGCAAGGCTGGGTGCGCGTGAGGGCACTGTGCTATCCAGTAGGCGTAACATCGCCACGATAACGATCGTTGCAGCCACTAACAACGTGGTGGCAATGCCTAGCGATAGTAGTAGAGGGCGCAACGGAGAACCGGGTTGATCCATACCCGCCAATGCACGACGAGCGGCAAAACGTTTATCCAGCGCACCGGACTGTACGATACGCCTAGCGATGCGCCGGATAAGCATGACAAGCCCTGACAGAGCGAGATAAAGCAGGACCATGGATACAACAAAACCGATGCCAATAATTCTATCGGGTACCAGTGCAATCAGTGCCAGTGCTGCTGCTACTCCCAGCGCTGTGCAGGCTAATTTTGCGCGCGTTGATAACGCCGATCGGCTATCTGATTCCGTATCACCGCGCAGCAGTTTGGCGGGTATGGTGGATAAACTACGCGCAAGGTTTGGTGCGGCAAAGGCTATTGCTGCCAATGTGCCGAAAGCCATAGACACAAGCGTTGGCCAGAAAAGAAGTGCAGGTGATGTTGCCACAGGTAACCCGCCGCTTAAGCTTCGCGAAACCATAAACGCGATTGCTGCACCCAAAAGGGCTGCAACCAAACTGCTCAGTAGCGATACGATCAGTATTTCGATGGTCATGATAGTGCCACGCCACCGGTCTCGTGCGCCAATGGCCGATAAAGTGGCAAGGTCCGCACGTCGTGAATGCATCCAGGCCGCTACGCCATTGGCGACACCCAGTCCACCAACCAACAATGTTGCTACCGCGATCAACAACAACACTGCTGCCACTTCGTTTAGTCGTTCTGACACTCGATCGCTACGCTGCTCGACCGTATTCACTTCAGCAGGGTTTGTAGGGAATGCTTCACGCCAGTCATTCAGAAAATTTGAGGTATCGCCAAACACACCATTCTCTGGATTGGTTTCAGGACCTTCCAGCCGCAGCCGGTACTCGTATTCCACACGACTGGTCGGTACTATTAGCCCGGTTGCATCAAGTGTTTGTTCTGAGACGAGTACAGGCGGACCGCTCACATCGGCGCTGAATGATCGATCGGGTTGACCCTGAACAATCGCTCGCACAGTCACGGTTGTGTTTCCAACGGTGACCGTGTCTCCGATGTTGAGGCCTAGATCGAACGCCAGGGCAGGGTCGATAGCAGCGCCCAAATTCTCGGTTGCTTCTAACAGAGTCATTGCTGGTTCAAAGCTTACGTTGCCATACAAGGGATAATGTTCATCGACGCTTTGTAATTCGATAACAGTGAATTCATCGTCATTGGTTCCAAGCATGGTCCGAAATTCGATAAGGCGCGAAACGGTGCCACGAGCATCCAACCACTCGAGTACGTCTTCGCTAAGCGGCTCACGTACTTCAAGCTCAATGTCGCCACCGAATAATTGCCGCTCTTCGCTGGCAATGCCATCGCGAACCAATGCGAGTAAACCGGTGCACGCCGAAATCAGTAGCACACCAAGAAATAAACTGGTAGCGAGCAGGTGCAACGAGCGGGAACCTCGATGACCGATAAGATCTCTGATGAGAAACCTGAACATGCTAATTCACCCGCCTCATGTTTCCACCGGTTTCAACTGACCTTCATGCAGGCGGACCTGACGCCGACAACGTGCGGCAAGCGCCGGGTCGTGGGTGACGAGTATTAGTGTGGCGTCGTTTTCTTTGTTCAGTTCAAACAATAAGTCTGCCACCGCATCACCGGTTTGATTGTCCAGATTGCCGGTAGGTTCATCGGCAACCATGAGAGCGGGTTGATGAATTAATGCTCGCGCAAGTGCAACGCGCTGTCGCTCGCCGCCAGACATCGCATTGGGGTAGTGGTCCTTCCGATGCCCGAGACCAACACGATCGAGTAATTCGGCGGCACGAGCACGCGCGTTGTCAGCGCCTGCTATATCTAAGGGTAAAGCAACATTTTCGTGTGCTGTAAGGCTTGGGATAAGGTGGAAATTCTGGAAAACAATACCGATCTTATCGCGACGAAGGTCGGCGCGAGCATCGTTGGATTGAGCGTGCAACTCCACTCCATCGAAGATAACTGAACCACTGTCAGGCGTTTCCAAACCGGTTAGTACCAGAAGTAATGATGTTTTGCCGGAACCCGACGGGCCAATGATGGCAACGCTTTCGCCTCGAGCCACCTCTAAAGAAGCGCCCGATAATACCGGTACCGAGCGATCAGCGGCGCTGTAGGTGAGGTGAACGTTTTTAAGTGCAATCATGGGTAATGGAGGCTACGGGCAGGTTGGGATTGTTAATGTGTGATGCTAACGGATTTTACACGCTGCGTTGTATTACGACATTTTCTCAATGGGAGCCTCAACACCGCTCTGCGCTATAAGCTCTTGCAACGAAGGCACAATAACTTCATGCAGCAACACACCTTTATCAAGTTGTTCCCGTTTAAGAGCAAGCCCTCGTTGACCGGGTAATCGAACCGGTTTTTCCGAATTTGCCGGTTTGTTGCTGATGCTCTGTTCTACAAGATAATCCATCTGGCGCAGAAAGGATTGTTTTTCACCGTATGCTTCAATGTCGGTTACCTGCACAGACACGTTTGCACCCCAAATATCAGCGCCATCTGCACGACCGTAGCCTGACAGCCCGGATGTTAGTGCCTCAATAAATAAAGCGAGTCCATAACCTTTGTGACCTGCATCCAAGCCGCCTAATGGAAGCAGGCTGCCGGGCGGATTTTGAAAAATGACAGATGGGTTGTTACACGGTTTGCCTTCTGCGTCGAGCCACCAATCGCTGTCTCCGTTTTGTTTCGCTTCATGTAGTCGCGAACTCATGCCAACCGTTGTGGTGGACGCCGAAATATCGATCATGATGGGATCGACGGATGTTGGAATACCCCACGCCATGGGATTGGGCGTAAATAACGGCTCGGTTCCACCAAACGGTGCAACATTGGCAACCGATGGATCGCTGCAAACAATTTGCACCATGAACCCTTGTCGGGCAGGTTTCTCCAGATAGGCAGCAAGCGCTCCGATATGTGAGCTGCGACGGATGACAACATTGCCTGTTCCGTACTGTTTGGCCATGGAGGTTGCAGTATCGATGGCGCGCAAGGTTAAATGTGGGCCTGGTAGGTAGTTTCCATCCCAGGCGGCGACTGCCGGTCTGGCGCTAAGCTCTTTGATATCGCCGTCTCCGAGCATGTTTCCATTTTTGATTGCACTTAAATAGGGCTTAAGCAACATCAACCCATGTGTATCGTGCCCGAGTAGATCTCCTTCAGTGAGAACAGTGGCGACATCGTGCGCGCATTGTTCACTCATGCCCGAATTTATGCACAGTGCCTTTGCGCAGTTTAAAAGCGATTCAGCATCATATCGAGGTGACATGGAAGGTGTCTCTTGTAATTAAGGTCAGGGTGCGACACACGCAAGCTTTTCGCAGCGAAAGCCACTTTCAGACAACCGGTTCCATCAAGCTCCTTGTTTGTGGATACTGTGGTTGCGCTTAGGTGGTGTTGATGGAAACAGGCTCCAGCATGCGCTTATTTTTTGAACTTTTGCGTCTGTTGCGCGCTATTGTGGCTAGGAAATTCAAGAATATAGCATATCGACATTATCGTCTTGTGTATCAGGGAGCTTTCGGTATCGGTGGGCCAACTGAATACTGGCTTGGAAGACATGGAGTGTGTGGGAGATGACTGCAAAAAAAGTACTAAGATTCGATGAAGACAATAAACGGCTCATATGCGACAATTTTTCACGACCGATGCAGAAGATGTTTGAACATCAAGATGTGAAAACCAACTGGAATACGTTAATGGATATTAAACTGTATCACTCACCCGGCGCTTGCTCCACCGCCACTTATATATCGCTTCTGGAGGCAGGTGTTGATGTTGATATCAAATTCACGCTGCTTAAAAATAGTGATCAAACGAGCCCGGAGTATGCCGCGCTAAACCCAAAGAAAAAAGTGCCTTTAATGGTTGTCGATGGAAAAGGCCTAACTGAGAACGTTGCTATCCAATCATGGATTGCAGATACGTTCCCCAAAGCCGGGTTGTTGCCATCGGACAGTTGGGATAGGGCACGAGCCGTGTCTCATATGGGATGGTTCGGTTCGGGCATACACCCACATATAACCCGCCACTTCAAACCGATAAAATTCTGCGCCAACACTGAAGCTCACGACGACATCAAAGCGACAGCCAAAGCCATGTACTTTGAACAGCTTGCGCTTGTTGAAACCGAATTAACCGGTAAAACGTGGTTCTTCGATCACTACACGGTTTGTGATTCTTATTTTTTCTGGATATACGATCGTGCGTTGAATGAGGGTTTTGATCTTACAGACTATAAGGCATGCACTGCTCATAACGAACGCATGCGCGCACGTGACAGTGTGCAAAAAGTATTGGCCCATAAACCCGACTAATGCGAAAACACAGAGTTGTAATGTCAGGGATTAATCGTCGCGCATTTATTGCCAGTGCCACAGCACTTCTTGCGTCCCCACTTTATGCCGAAACAAGCCCGTGGCAAAGAGTCGTAAGCAAAGCACGCGCATTCGAACAATGCCATGCCATTATGGTATTTCAGGATGGTTCGCCAGTATTGGCTGAGGTGTTTCGTGGGCCTGGCATCAGCCGAGCTGTGCCGATAAAATCTGTGTCAAAAACGATTGTTGCAGCACTAGCTGGGGCTGCAATTGATCGCGGTGAAATTCCGGCCGTTAAAGCCACTTTAGGCGAGCTTGTACCTAATTTGATTCCGCCGAAAGCGCACCCTGACGTTAAAAACATCACCGTAGAAAACTTGCTCACCATGCAGGCCGGACTTGAACGCACTTCAGGAAGAAATTACGGTGCGTGGGTTAATAGCCGCGACTGGGTATCTAATGCACTGACACGTCCGATGGTTGCAGAGCCGGGAACGCGCATGCTTTATTCCACCGGTTCGTCGCATATTATGGGCGCGGTTCTGTCTGAAGTGTCTGGAAAGAGCCTGTTATCGCTAACCAGAGATCGACTGGGGAAACCGCTGGGCGTAACCATTCCGGCCTGGACTCGCGACCCTCAGGGTCGCTACCTGGGTGGTAACGAAATGGCTTTAACGTTGGAAGCTATGATTCGCTTTGGCGAACTCTATCGTAATGGCGGACGGGTTGATGATTTACAGGTTCTCAGCGAAGCTTGGGTGAACCAATCTCTCATAACCGTAACGCGCTCCGTGTTTTCCGGATTGGGTTATGGCTATGGTTGGTTTCTCGGAAGCAATGGTAATACCAGTTATGCGTTGGCACGGGGTTACGGTGGACAGGTAATCTGTATTGTTCCGCAGCTTAAGCTGACATTCGCGATTACATCAGATCCGACACGTCTGGCCCGAAGCGCAGGCTACTTCGGTGATTTGTTAAACCTGATTGATAACGAGATTATTCCAGCTGCAAGTTAACGCCAGCGAGCCTGTATACGAGCTAATGTCTCAGAGCCGGGGTTAAGCTGATTATAGGGCAGGGTTGCCATGGCTTGTTTATTTGAGCCAAGCACCGAATGCATCTCTGATGAGCTCTCTTCCATGTAAAGCAGACCTGTCACCACCTCACCTTTTGCCCGGTGCTCCTCAATGTACGAAATGGCTGATACTCGATTGGTGGGGTCGTAAGATTCATCGACGCGTTTGAAGCCAACACGGCTACCGTCGTGCATGGTTATTTTTTTGTATTCCCCGGGATCAACTTGAGCAATAATTTCTTCGTGATGTTCCGTAAAGTCAGCGTACACGGTTTCACGCAGGTTGGCTCTTGTGTGTGCATAGCTCTTGGTTGAGCCTTCATGGTCGTTAAATGTCACGCAAGGCGAAATGATATCCAGCAATGCAAAGCCTTCGTGCTTTATTGCGCTTTTCAACATCGGAACCAGGTGTTCTTTATCTCCGGAGAAGCCGCGACCGACAAACGTACACCCAAGCGAAATGGCCAGTAGCACCGGATCGATTGGAGAGTACGGGTTGGCATCGCCTTTTTTAGCCGTGCTGCCCCTGTCTGCACTGGCTGAGAACTGGCCTTTAGTTAAACCGTATACACCATTGTTCTCGATTAAATACATCATGTTGATGTTTCGGCGAATGGCGTGTCCAAACTGACCCAAGCCAATAGAGAGTGAATCGCCGTCGCCCGATACGCCAATATAGTTAAGCTCTCTGTTTGCAGCATTTGCGCCTGTGGCAATTGAAGGCATTCGGCCGTGTACGGAGTTAAAGCCGTGTGCGCCACCCAAAAAATAGGTGGGTGTTTTACTGGAACAGCCAATGCCGGATACCTTGGCCACACGGTGTGGTTCGACAGACAGTTCGAAATAGGCTTGCATAATGGCAGATGAGATTGAATCGTGCCCACAGCCAGCGCACAGGGTGGACATCGCACCTTCATAGTCTCGAATGGTTAAACCGATTTCATTCTTCGGTAACCCAGGGTGTGCAATATTGGGTTTTTTAAGAAAACTCATTGGGTTATATCCTGATTAGTCGGTTAGGCCGCATGACCTTGCTTCATGAGTTTCGATACGCCTTCAACAATAAAGTTACTGCTAACCGGCATGCCATCGTAAGAGAGTAGCGGTATCAATCGTTGAGGGTCGATTTCCAATTCAACCGTGAGTAGCTGCCTGAGTTGCGCATCGCGATTTTGTTCTATAACAAATACCTGTTCGTATTGACTGATGAACTCTGCAACATCTTTATGGAATGGAAATGCCTGAACTCGCATGTAATCAAGATTGCCGTGCCCGTCTTGTTGTAATCTGTCGCGAGCTTCTCGAATGGCTCCGTCGCAGCTACCAATGGAGAGTAAGGCGTAGCCTTTTTCTCTGGGTTTTGTGCTATCGATATTGAGGATTGGAGCTGGCACGAGGGTAGCTGCCGTATCGAATTTACGCCTTAGTCGATCAACAACGTCTTTGTATTCGTCTGATTTTTCAGTATACCCACCGAACTTGTTGTGGCCAGAGCCGCGCACGAAGTAGGCACCTTTTGAATCGACTCCCGGCAGCGTACGCCATGGAATCGCATCACCGTCGACGTCCAGGTAGCGATAAAACGCATCCATGTCTTTAAGTTGCTTCGCATCATAGACTTTGCCGCGATCGGGTTGGTAGCTGTCGTCCCATTTAATTTCCGGGATCATCCAATCGTTCATGCCGATATCGAGATCGGTTAAAACAATAACGGGTGTTTGCAGTCTTTCAGCCAAGTCAAATGCTACTTGAGACATGTGGAAGCAATCGGTAGGATCTGATGGGAATAGTAAAACTTGCTTGGTATCGCCATGCGATGCATAAGCGGCCGACACAATGTCACACTGTTGTGTACGAGTAGGCATGCCGGTGGATGGGCTGACCCGTTGTACATCATAAAGAACGGCTGGAATCTCGGCGTAGTAGGCAAGGCCAAGAAATTCACTCATTAATGAAACACCAGGTCCGCTGGTAGCGGTAAAGGCACGCGCGCCGTTCCAGTTAGCGCCGAGCACCATGCCGATGGCCGACAGTTCGTCCTCGGCTTGAATAACGCAGTAATTGTTCTCACCGGTTTCTGGGTCTTTTCTGAGTTGTTGGCAAAAAAGACTGAACGCATCAATTAAAGAGGTGGATGGCGTAATGGGGTACCAACTGGTTACCGTTGCACCGGCGTACACAGCTCCGAGGCCGGCCGTTGTATTGCCATCGACGATTACATGGCCAGATGTTGCATCCATTGGCGCAAGCTTTAGCGGTAGCGGACAGTCAAAGTGTTCGGTTGCATAGTCATAGCCCATTCGGATGGCTTGCATGTTTGCGTCTGCCAAATGAGGCTTTGATGAAAAAGTTTCTTTCAGCAGATTCTCTACAACTGACATATCGATATCAAGTAACGCAACCAGCGCGCCCACGTACGCGACATTTTTCATCAGCACTTTTGCGCGTGCAGATTCAAATGCCTTATTGCACATATCTGATAGTGGAATACCGAGTACGGTGACATCGCTGCGTTCTTGCAGGTTTTTTCGGGGCCAGGTTGAGTCGTACATCAGGTATCCGCCTGAGTCGACCTCTGCAAGGTCGGCGTTGTAGGTTTCTGCATTCATCGCGACCATGAAATCAACTTTGCCTGATCGGCAAAGATAGCCGTCTTTGCTAACCCGAATTTCGTACCAGGTTGGAAGCCCTTGTATGTTGGATGGGAAGAAATTTTTTCCGGTGACTGGAATGCCCATTCTGAAAATGGATTTCATTAACATGCCATTGGCACTGGCAGAACCGGTACCGTTGACATTCGCCAGCTTGATTACAAAGTCGTTCAGTTTAGATGCGGTCATTGTCTTGTACTTATTATTTAGCTGGCAGCAGCTATGTGCTTAGTTCCAGAAGCATATGGAATGCTAACGCGTGACTTACGCATATCCCAAGCGCCGGTGGGGCAACGCTCTGCACACAAGCCACAATGAACGCAGAGATCTTCATCTTTAACCATGACTTTTCCTGTTTGCGGCAGGGCATCGGATACGTAGAGAATTTGGGTTTTGTTGTTTGCCGGTGCGCGGAGCCGCCCGCGCAGATCATCCTCTTCACCGTTGTCTGTAATGGTGAGGCAATGGGTTGGGCAGATATCCATGCACGCATCGCACTCGATACAGAGTTTGGCCGCAAATACAGTTTGGATATCACAATTAAGGCAGCGTTCGACTTCGCGTGCAGTTTGCTCGGCACTAAAACCCAGCTCCACTTCAATTTTGATGTCTTTGAATCGTTGCACCAGATCAACATGATTCATTTTATGACGTGGAACATCATCGAAGTCGTTCGAATAGCTCCACTCATGGATGCCCATCTTTGTGGACAATAAATTCATACCACGCGGTGGCCGGTCTGAAATATCTTCGCCCTCGCAGTACTTATGGATAGAGATGGCCGCACGATGACCATGCTCAACAGCCCAAATAATGTTCTTTGGCCCGTAGGCCGCATCGCCACCGAAAAACAGACCTTCAATAGATGAACTATGGTTGGTCTCATGCACAACAGGGGTGTCCCATTGCGTTAGTTCGAGGCCGGTTTCTTTTTCTATCCATGGAAACGCGTTGTCTTGTCCGATGGCTAGAATGACATCGTCACATTCGATAAACACCTCTTCAATAATTGTTGGATCTGACAGGCGTCCGTTTTCATCGATATCGTAATGCAGCTTGTCGAATAACATGCCCTTGAGCTGTCCGTCTTTCACAACGAACTCTTTCGGCGCGTGATTAATAAGAATGTCGACGTTTTCTTCTTCGGCGTCTTCCAGTTCCCATTCGCTGGCCTTGAACCAGCTGCGTGGTTTTCTGGCCATGACTTTTACGTTTTTACCACCAAGGCGCAGTGATGTTCGGCAACAATCCATCGCCGTATTTCCTACGCCAATAATCAAAACGTTTTCACCGATGGTGTCGGTGTGCTCGAATGCGACCTCTTCTAGCCAGTCGATACCAATGTGGATTCGATCGGTGTCGTAGCGACCGGGTAAGTCGAGATTTTTGCCTCTGGGTGCCCCGGTGCCTACAAAGACGGCGTCATAGCCTTCGGCTAAAAGTGCCTGCATACTCTCAACTTTTGTGTTGAGCCGCAGATCGACACCGCGTTCAACGATCATTGCAATCTCATCGTCCAGAACCTCAGCCGGTAAACGAAATGACGGAATGTTGGTACGCATCAAGCCACCGGGCTTGTCGTGCTGCTCGTACATCACGATGTCGTAGCCCAAGGGGAGGAGATCGTTGGCAACCGCGAGTGAGGCGGCACCTGCACCGATGCACGCGATGCGCTTACCGTTCGATGGCCCTTTTGGTGGTAAATATTCACGGATATCATCGCTTAAGTCAGCAGCGACGCGCTTGAGTCTGCAAATGGCAACCGGTTCTTCGTCAAGCCGGCCTCGCCTGCAGGCTGGTTCGCATGGGCGGTCGCATACCCGTCCAAGAATCCCGGGAAAAACATTACTTTTTCGATTCTCGAGATAAGCGCCGGTGTAGTCGCCTTGTGCGATTTGTCTTATATAGTGTGGAACGTCGGTGTGAGCTGGGCAGCCCCACTGACAATCGACCACTTGATGAAAATGGTCTGGTCGGGCCGTATCTGTCGGTTTCATAACGCCGAGTTTCCCTTACGTGAAGGTGGGGCTGTTAATGTTTCTGGGTGATAACTAATAGTATCTACATAATCCTAGCAAAAACAAAGCCGTATGTGCAGCTTCAATAGGCATAGTATTGATCTAAGCTGGCCGAAGGCTGAATGAGGATAGGTATGAATACCTTTGTGGTTAACAGATCAGAATTCAAAAGAGAGTAATGGCTCATTGTGCATAACACGAGATTCATACGATATTTTTTTTTGATAAAAAGTGCGATTGATCTCACATGAGCGCGTCCTGTGGATAGCCAAGCTTCCTCAGTTGTCCTGGCTCGGCGCTTTCGCCGTATCACAACATCATGAACTAATTTCTGAGGCTACGGAGTCCATTTCTTTGGCCATATCAATATCGCGCTGAGTGATCCCGGACGCTTCATGCGTCGTTAAATCGACCCTCACAGTTTTGTACACGTTGAACCACTCAGGATGATGGTTATGCTCTTCTGCGTATTTCGCCATTACTGTCATAAAAGTAAATGCTTGTGCGAAATCAGCGAAAACGAATTCTTTGTGCAATTTATTCTCTATGCTGGACCAGCTGCTATTTTTGTCTAGGAAAGCGGTGATTTGTTCGTTGTTGGCTGTGGATATACTCATATAGTTTGACCCCTGTGATTCCTGCATTTCACGCTCTAACTTGACAGAAAATCCAGATGATACAGGCGATCGGCTCGATTTTTTGAATATCCAAATTATGGGTCACCAGAACATCCAGTGAACTGCTGGGTCGTGTGGTCGCAGCGCGCGCGGTCTTGCTGTTCTGGATTAATGTGTCTTAAGTATTGTGGGTCTCCTCATTCACAAGTATTGGGATGAGAAAGTTTGAGCATGACGGTGTACTTCAATAATGTTATGATATAACATAACATTTCAACTGTGTCGTGTTGCTTGTGAGTTCATTCAACCGTCTGCTTAAAAAACTACGCTGCAGTTTTGTCATTAAATTTATTAGGAAAACCAACTATGTCGAACAATCTGGCCATAGCCGACAAGCTGTCCATCAGCCTTTCCACTGTGTGCGCGATACATTGCCTTGCCACGCCTGTGTTACTGGTGTTTATGCCAACTGCCTTGGCCATGTTTCTTGAAGGCGAGGGTTTTCATTTGTTTTTATCGGCGGTGGTGATTCCACTGAGTACGGCCACTTTGTTTATGGGGTGTCGAAAGCACCGCACCTGGCGTGTGTTAGCCTTTGGTATGTTGGGCGTAGCAATACTCGGCTTGGCTGCACTGTATGGGCACGATTGGGTAGGCGAAACCGGTGAGAAGATCGCGACGCTTGTGGCTGCGACGGTTATCGCGTGTGCGCACATCTGGAATTTCAGACTGTGCTCGAAAAGCGATCGTGATGACTGTGATTGCACGGCAGCGCATTAGCGGAGGGCGCTGCTGATACAAATAACGACAAATGTGCTGTTCGGCTTGGGTGTTGATTATGTTGTGATGTAACATAACAGAGCAACGCCAATTTTAAGGTAATTATAATGTCTAAACTGCAGCGCATACTCAGTCATGCTGAACAGCAATGTCAGATTAACGGAAGCCGGCTTACCGATAAGCGCAAAAAAGTGTTAAGTGGTTTGCTGCAGTCAGATCGTGCGCTATCGGCTTACGAGCTGGTGGACTATTGCAACGAAACGTACGATGAGAACTTCGCCGCCATGTCTGTGTATCGCATTCTTGAATTTCTGGAACAGGAGCAGCTGGTACACAAACTCAATTTGGCCAATCGGTATGTTGCGTGTGGGCATATCACCTGCGATCACCAACACGAGGTTCCGCAGTTTCTTATTTGTACCGATTGCCAGAGTGTTAAAGAGTTCAGTATCAGTCGATCAACTCTGGGTTCTATTAAACGTCAGGTAGAACAGGCGAATTTCCACCTGGTTAGTGAGCAGATAGAGCTTAATTGCCTTTGCAAAAGTTGCGCTGCGGCTTAGTCCATCAAACACATTTACTGTACACCCCAGGTGTCACTCAACCGATAACCTTCAGGCCAGGGGTCGGTTGGGTCTAGCATATGTTGATGGGTTCCAGTTATCCATCCGCGGCCAGAAATGCTGGGCACAATTGCCGGTTTATCGCCAACCTGCGTTGCGCGAATAATCTGTCCTTCAAACACAGACTCTATTATCGACGTTGCACGTAGCTTTTGGCCAACGTTCATTTGTTGGCGAGCGCAAAGAACAGCCATGCGTGCTGAAACGGCTGTGCCTGTTGGCGATCGATCGACCTTACCCGGTTGGATGGCAACCGCCGAGCGCGCTTCGAATCCATCAGCGGTTTGATTCAATGCGCCGGCGAAAAGGCAAAACGATATATGTTGCCAGTCGGGAATTTCAGGGTGTTCAAATCCAAGCTGCTCGTTGGCGGCATTTGTTAGCTTAATGCCAAGACGGGCTATATCGTGGGCCTCGTCTTCAGTGATATTCAAACCGAGTGAAGCTGCATCGACAATCACGAAGCTGTCTCCGCCATACGCTGTGTCAACGGTTAATGTACCCATGCCTTCAATATCAATTTTAGCATCAAGCCGATCGGCAAAGCTCGGCACGTTTTCAACCACGATGCGTACTGCTTTACCGTTTTTACAATCTGCGTGGACACGCACCAGACCGCCAGGGGCTTCTAAAGTCATCTCGGTTACTGGCTCTTGCATTGGAATGATTCCACTGTCTAGCAACACTGTTGATACACAAATAGAGTTTGAGCCAGACATTGGTGGGGTATCTTCGGGCTCCATAATGATAAAGGCGGCATCGGCCTCCGGGTGCTTTGGCGGTACCAGAAGGTTAACGTGTCGAAACACGCCACCACGGGGTTCGTTTAATACAAAATTACGCAGCGTTTGGTCTTGAGCAATGTGGTTGCGCTGTTCCCATAGTGTTGCCCCGGGTGGTGGAGTGACACCTCCGACAATAACATCGCCGACTTCTCCTTCCGCATGACAGGAAATAACATGAATTGTTTTTGAGCTATGCATGTGCGTTTATTATATGTAGGTAAGAGCTGTTGGCTAAAAGTTAACCTGCTTAGCCCCTTTAAGGCCCAGCATAGCGCGGGCTTCATTTGGTGTGGCGACTACGTTGCCCTGAGCTTCCAGAATTTCTTTCACTTTTTCTACCTGTTGTGCATTGGAATCAGCCAGTTTGCCGCGCTCGATGTACAGCGAATCCTCTAGGCCCACACGTACATGACCACCCATAGCTGCAGATGCAGCGGCCAGTTTCATTTGTGCGCTACCAGCGCCGATGACAGACCATTGATAGTCATCGCCGAATAGTTTGTCAGCGGTTTGTTTCATAAACTCTAGGTTATCGAGTTCTGCAGCGATACCGCCCAATACTCCCATAACGAATTGCAGGAATATGGGCTGCTTGAACATGCCTTGTTTGATGCAAAACGCCAAGTTATATAAATGGCCAACGTCGTAGCATTCGTGTTCAAACTTAACCCTGTGTTTATCGCCGCCCATGGTTTCTGCAACCAGCTTGATATCAGCAAACGTGTTGCGGAATATGGCGCCTTCGGTCGATCGAATATACTTTTCTTCCCAGTCGAACTTAAATTTTTCATAACGATCAGCCAACGGATGAAATGAAAAATTGATTGAACCCATGTTCATTGAGCACATTTCTGGAGAGAATGTATCGGCGGGTCCTAAGCGTTCGTCAATACTCATCATGATGCTACCGCCGGTTGAGATATTGATGATGGCATCGGTTTCGGCTTTTATCATTGTTAAAAAATGTTCGAAATGCGCGGGGTCAACCGATGGTGCACCGTTGTCTGGGTTCCGCGCGTGCAAATGTAGAATTGTCGCGCCTGCGTGTGCGGCTGCAATGGCTTGTTCGGCTATTTGTTCAGGGTTAATGGGTAGCGCATCGGACATGGTCGGCGTGTGGATTGCACCGGTAATCGCACAACTAATGATGGTTTTGTTCATGGTTAGTGTCCTTTGTTAGTCTTCATTAATCGCGACCGCACGCACAAAGCCTGCTGATGCTGTAGTTTATTTTTCGCGCGCCCAGCCTTCGCCGTTAGGTAAGTCGTCCACCGATAGGCCCGGGAAAAAACCGGCCATTTGATCGGCTGTATCTTTGTGCGAGAAGTACTCAATTTCCGGCAGCATAATGTCTGGATCAGACTGTATATCGGATTCGAGTGCGACGGATAAATCGATAAAGTTGCGTGCCATTAGTTTCTTCTCATGGTGCGTCTAAGCCGATCTTCGCAGCAATCACCGTTATAATCTGAAAACAGTCCAGATCGACTCCCATCGGCACAATATTGGACCGCAACAGCGGTTCCATTATCAACTCAATCGAGAGGCTGCTGAGGATCATGGCGAGTAAGATCACAACACAGGCATACAGCGATAACACTAACTGACCGATCAGTCAAGAAAGATGACTCGGTTGAGGCAGGAGGTGGATCAGTGTCGCCAGGTTTTATTCTGATCCAGCTAATGGCGAATCATTAGCCATAGCGTTTTTTTGTCAATCAAATAGAATGATTAGTGCACGTTTTAGCGTATGGCAGTGAAGGCAAGATTCGCTGCATTACCCGTGATTAGATTCATCACTTCGCCATTTCTGTATACGGTGATCGCGTAAGACTCTTCTTCTTCAAGTGCCAATGTGGATGCTTTGACGAGTTGGAAGTCGTGTGGTGTTCTGCAAACAAGTCCGTTTATCTCCAGTATCAGGTCGCCGCCCAACAACATAGATTGTCCGGCAATTTGGGCAGGAATGTTGCCAGCTTTCAGGCCGGCACGACCAATCGAAGAATCGTCAACAACCCTTTGTACCAGCAAACCCGGTCCCGGGAAGTTCAGCGCGCTCGCCATCCGCTCGTTGAGCATAATACCTTCGAAGCCGGCCAGTACGCCGGAGCTGGTAAGCAGTGCTTCTTTTGCCGTGTTGCTGGAGGTTGCAAATCCAATTCCATCAAAACCACCACTTTTTGTCAGTATAAAACTAACGATACCGATCACTTCACCTTTGGTGTTGAACATGGGGCCACCGGAATTTCCCGTGTTGATAGCGGTATCGGTTTGCAGAAACTCTATTGGTGTGCCGTCACGAAGAACGCCGCGATCCATTCGCCCGGATAGATGACCAACACTCAGGGTTTGAGAAATGCCAAATGGTGAACCGATAATGAAGACTTCGCTGCCGATGCGAGTTTGGTCGGAGTCTGCCAATACGGCTACAGTTGGGTCAGGGTGGCCGCGACGAAGTTTTAATAATGCAATATCGCTGGAGTCTAATGACGTCACTACATCGGCGTTGATTCTTACACCATCGGTAAACAGGACTTCAATAGTATGTGCGCCATCCACAACATGGGCCGCGGTGAGAATTTGATCTTCCTCAATAAGTACACCAGATCCAACTCCTTGAGTTTGGTGGGGCTTGTTCCCCTGTAGAGATATGCTTCTCGTATAGACAGTTACAACTGATCGTGAGTGCTTTTCGTAAAGATCGGCAAAATCGGCGTCGAAACCGGCAGCATTTGCCGAGCCGGTGAGCAAGAATATAAACAGACTGATCGCAACTCTCATAGTGATTCCCTTTATTAACGGACTATAGAAAGGGCTGTAAGATCAATGCGTATAATCGCCCCCTGTTGCTGTAGAGTGTCTTCGATCAGCCTTGCCGTTGGTCTACTTGGATCATACATTTTGGTAAAGTTGGCAACAGTAATCTGCTATGACTCAGCTAGCGACGCTATTTCACGCTGGGTAGCGGTGTGCAGCTCGTGACCCCGTGACCCTGTGGCGATGAGGTTGCGCTTGTACTTTGGAGAACGTTCGACGTGTGTGTCGCGGCGATGCACCTTGAGAACCTGAAACTTAAAATTAAATCAATGAAATTGGAGTGGTTAGAACATGCATAACGCTGGAAGACTATCGGGCAAAACAGCACTTATTACAGGCTCTGCGCGTGGCATAGGAACGGCGTTTGCAAAGGCCTATGTGTTGGAAGGTGCCAGAGTTTGCATAGCCGATATTAATCTGGATGCAGCGCGTGCAACAGCGAAAAGTATTGGTGAGAATGCCATTGCGGTGCATTTGGATGTTACCAAACAAGACAGCATTGACGCTGCGGTAGCTGAAACCATCGAGAAACTCGGGGCGATAGATATACTTATCAACAATGCTGCGCTATTCACAGCAGCTCCCATAGCAGAGATAAAGCGTGAAGACTACGACCAGGTTTTCGCGGTCAACTTTGCCGGTTCCTTGTTTACCTTACAGGCCGTTGCCAAACATATGATTGAGCGCGGACAAGGGGGTAAAATAATCAACATGGCCAGTCAGGCAGGGCGTCGTGGTGAAGGACTGGTAGCTGTTTATTGCGCGACGAAAGCGGCCATTATCTCGCTAACACAATCCGCAGGCATGGATCTCATTAAATATGGCATTAACGTCAACGCTATATCTCCAGGAGTGGTAGGCGGCGAGCATTGGGATGGTGTTGATGCTTTATTTGCTCAATATGAAAATAAAGCACCAGGGCAAAAGAAGAAAGAAGTGGGTGAGGGTGTTCCATTCGGACGCATGGGCGTTGCCGAAGACCTTACCGGTATGGCGGTATTTCTGGCAACCGATGATGCCAAGTATATTGTGTCGCAAACCTACAACGTGGATGGTGGCCAATGGATGAGTTAGCATACCAATGCCATAAGACACCATCCAATATTCTAACCGTGAGGACTAACCGTTGAATCCTGTTGTTAAAGATGTGCTGCTTCAATTACAGAAGCCAGGAAATACAGCCATTTCATTGCCTGAGTCGTTTAACTTTGGTTTCGATGTCATCGACTATGCGGCAGACAATCACGACAAAACAGCGTACATAGAAGTCAGTTCAGATGGTGAGCGAATAAACCATCATTCTTTTTCAGAACTCAAATATCGTTCAAATCAGGTAGCTACCGCGCTGCGTGGTATCGGTACCGCGCAAGGTGACTTCGCGGTGGTCGTGTTGCCACGTATCCCCGCCTGGTATGAAGTGATTATCGGCTGCGCAAAATGCGGGGTGGTGTCTATGCCCGGTACTAATTTACTGACCGCTAAAGACCTCAAATATCGGATTAATAAAGCCGGCGCTACTACGGTTATTGTGACTCCTGAGCATGTCGACAAAATAGAGGAGGTGCGTAGCGAGTGCCCGACACTTCAGCATCTTATCGTTGTAAATAATTTAACGTCACCACAAGATGGCTGGCTGAAGTATGAGGATATTCTGGCCACTGCCAGCGATGAGTTTCCACGTGAACCCAATAACAGTGAAGACTTGTTAATGGCGTATTTCACATCAGGCACTACAGCCGATCCAAAGCTTGTGCCGCGCGATCATGGCTATGCTCTGGCACACCTGACAACGGGTGCATTCTGGCTTGATCAAAAGAACACCGATATTCATTGGACGTTGTCTGATACGGGTTGGGCGAAAGCTGCTTGGGGAATGTTGTTCGCACCCTGGTTACTCGATAGCACTATGGTGCTTTACAACGGCGGAGATTTCGATAAAGAACTGCATTTACAGTTGATTAAAAAGCTGCAAGTCACAACGTTTTGTGCGCCACCTACGGTGTTCCGACTGTTTGCGCAAATGGATCTCGCGCCGTTCGATCTTTCTACCATCCGCCATACCGTGAGTGCAGGCGAACCACTGAATCCGGAAGTCATCCGTGTTTGGGAACACGCCACTGGCACCACTATTCATGATGGCTACGGACAAACGGAAACGGTTAACATCGTGGCCAACAGGCCTGGCCTGGAAGTGCGCCATGGTTCGATGGGTAAGCCGGCTCCCGGTTTTCACGTCGATGTGATTGACGACGATGGCGTTTCTTGTGCACAAGATGAAATTGGTCATATCGCCGTTAAACTAACCGATCCAGCACCCATTGGCTTGTTTAGTGGTTATTACGAGAGCCCAACGCAACGCAACAAAAGTGCGTTTAGAAATGGTTGGTATTACACCGGCGATACCGCTACAAGGGATGCCGATGGTTATATCTGGTTTGTTGGGCGCTCTGATGACATCATTAGTTCTGCCGGCTACCGCATAAGTCCATTTGAAGTTGAAAGCGTGTTACTGGAACACGAAGACATCGTTGAGTCGGCTGTTATTGGTAAACCGGATGAGATTCGCGGTCATATTGTTAAAGCCTTTGTGGTGCTCAAAGAAGGCGTTACGCCATCAGATGAACTCACAATTCAGATTCAGGATTTTGTTAAAAAGATCACAGCGCCCTACAAGTATCCGCGAGAAATTGAATACAGGGAAAGTTTGCCGAAAACCATTTCGGGTAAAATCCGCCGGGTAGAGTTGCGCGAGCAAGCATAGGGGAGTGGTGTTGGAATGGCTTTAGTACAGATAAGGTATTTTTAAAAATATGACCACAAAGATTGTTCAGAAACACCCCGAGCTCGGCACTCGTGAATTCGAACTTGTAGGCGATGCCATTGAGTACCGCATCTTTAGTCCATTTGGCGACGAAGAACTATCCGTTGTGCTGTCGGTGTTGTCGCCTGAGCCAGTCGTTGATGGCGCAATGATGCATTTCCTGAGTGAAGTCAATCGCGAGGCATTGATCAAGTTGTTCGTCGATCTGCCGGATGCTGCCGAGTTCGAGGCGTTTGTGCACATGGTTAAGCAGCGTATAAAGGAAGAGGATTTCGGTACCCTCAGTGCGGATAATCGAAAATCGGTGGTAACGCGTGAGCAGGTCGACACGACTATTCGCATGCTGGAAACAAACATGGACCCCGCAAGCATCGAAGAATTGCTGTCAAGCTTACGCACGCTCTCTGAATC